>JAITFR010000135.1 GCA_031281255.1 Oscillospiraceae bacterium | reverse complement strand
GCAAATTGAAAATCCTTGCTGACACTTTTGTTAAACCTGTCACGGGCAGATATTGGGTGAAAAACTGTGTATATATGAACGCCCGGAGCAATTAAGGCATTGTCGCCAATTGTTATCTTGTTGCAATCCAAAAACACACAATTCATGTTTATTTCGCAATTATTTCCTAAAATAATAAACTTTCCATAATCAACAAAAAATGGAGCTGTTATCTGTGTTTGTTCTCCTCGTGAGCCTAAAAGTTTATCGAGTATTCTTGATTGTTCTGCTTTATTTTCATACGCAAGGCTGTTGTATTCCAGCATAAGATTTTTCCCGGAGTTCCATATTTCCATAAGCTCCGGGTCTCCGCAATCATATAACTCACCTGCGAGCATTTTCTCTTTTTCTGTCATAACTGATTTCCACTCCTCATGGAAATATTCTGACACAACGCTCACTATCTTGTCAACTTAATAATTTATAAATGTTCTACCCCGACAACTCCTGTTCGCTTAAATATAGTTGCAATCGGCTTTGAATTATGCGAACTGTTTCTTCTGTTGTTTTTGCACCATCGTAAAATGCAGCGAGATCTCCTTCGATAATATCCCATAGTTGCGGACTGTAGTGTGTATCTCCTGCACGTGCTGTTGTTATAATAGCGCGTAAACTATCTTTTGCAAAATCTGTCATAGCGGTTAAAGTAACCTCATAACCAATAAGTACACCAGATTCAGTTCTATCGCTTAAAGAATATGTTGGTAGTATCATCACAGGGTTATTTTGTTCATCATAAGAAAAATGCGGAGCTGGTGTATCAGCAACAAAAGCTTCAAACAAGTCTATTCGTAAAGGAAAACCTAAAATTACTCCCATTTGCTGTGTTGATGAAGGTAAGAAAAAACTACGCAAAAACTCCCAAGCTCCCTCTGTATAATCAGAAGAAGCATTTATGGCTATTTGTGACATAATTTCTACAATGTGAACCCCTCCGTCATTTGACGGAATACCAAGAGTTAATAAATTGTTACCTAAAAGCTCGGCTATAATATGAAAATCATTAACATCATACAAGGTTACTAATTTTAACAATTGTTCATTTCGTAAAAGCCTGAGATATTCATCCGGATACTCAGAAAGAATTGCAGCTACATCAACCCAAGTTTGAGAAAAATATCTTGATATTTCAAGTAGTTGTATAAAATCTTCATTATCTAAATTTGCAGTGTAAGTCTGCATATCAATAAATCCCATTCTAGAAAAACGCATAATATCGCTGATGAACATTAACCTTATCAAATTTATACCAAAAGGGTGCGACATCTCTGATGGTTTCTCGGCAAGTTTGAACATTTCTGAAAGTGTCCATTTATCAATGAAACCCAACGCTTCTTTTGTACTTATCATTGTTCTTATGTTAAAACCATTTGAGAGCATTGTAAGTGTGCCGTCCGGGTTTTCAAATGCAGTTAAAATATTTGGAAAGAAATCCTCACGATTTATATCGGGGTCAACATCTATTAATGAGTATAAATCTATGTAAGGACCCTGTTTTGGCAATATATTGTAACTATTAAATATTAAATCCGGTCCACTTCCGGTCACCAGCTCTATTTGTAAACGAGTTAACCCTTCATTCCAATCTGTATCATAACTTGCATAATCGTTTACAATGATTTGATAATCCTTATTTGTTTGGTTAAACATTAATACAGCATCTTGTAGTTCATCAGGTATAAATAAACCACCCAGAGTTAATGTTTTTCTCTCAGCTATATCAACTCTTGGAAATGGACTTAGTAAATAGACCAGAGTTTCTCGCTGATTATTGCTGCTTATTTCTCGTAAAATAATAACAATATTCCCATTACTTAACATTTCTATGAAAAGATCTTGAGTGTTTACAAACCCTGTTTCAAGCCAGTTTAAAAGCGTTATTTGCTCATGAGATTTTATGTTATAACCATAGAGATAATCTTTATCAGAGATAATGAAATCAAAGTCCGACATTCCTGCCGAAAACAAAGCTGATGTAATACTACAGTTAATATTATAAGTATTACCCCATTTTTTATTATCAAAATCTATCTCACGAATTACAACATTATTTTCATAAAAATCAAGAACAAACACATCATCGTTTTTTGTAACAACCACACCGTGAGAGTTACGAATGGTTTTGTCGGTGTTAAGCTCAAGCGAGGCCATTGTGTCAGCTCTAATATGAGCGAGATAAAGTGTTGTACCTTGTTCATTATTTGTGGAGATAGTTATGTTTCCGGCTTTTGTTAATACAACTTGTAACACATCAAAAGATCTAAGCTGCTCAGGTATTATATCTGTGAACTCTTTTCTGTATATTTCATCACCTTCAAAACTATATTCAATGTAAAAGAGAGCAACTTGACCGATAAACTCAGTTGTTATAAATTGAGTTTGGAAAGTTGCTATAATATCATCAGTGATATGAAGCGCTTTGATTTCAACATGAGTATCTAAGGGTATTTTTACGTGTTGTTGATTATCATTATCGTCAAGAGCGATACTTGATAGTACCAGAGA
>JAITFR010000125.1 GCA_031281255.1 Oscillospiraceae bacterium | reverse complement strand
TTTCCATCTGACAACCGGAATCAAAGATAACTTTAATTTTGTATATCGGCAAATCACTTTGCTCCGCATCATCTGATACGTCAGCATCAAAAGTTGGTGTACTTGCTACACTGTCTGCTACATCTGAAGCAGCTGCAGGTGCAGGTGTACTGCCAAGCATAATTGTTTGGGTGTAGTTTTGTATTTTTTTAGCAAGATCGGTAAAATCACCATCAGATTCAGCACCTGAGAGTAATTTGTCAACCTCTAGCTTAAACATATCACATGAAACAAGAACAAGCTCTGTAACACCTACGACCATATCCTCATCCATGCGTGTTTTTCCTGCACGGATATTGTCAAACATATCCTCCAGAGCATGTGATAGTGTTACAAGGTTATCAAACGACATCATTGCCGATGAACCTTTTATCGTATGCATTACGCGGAATATTTCGTCAATGTGTTCCGCTGTGAGGTTTTTTATCTTCTCGCTTTGTAGAAGTGTCTCTTCCAGAGCTTCGAGTAACTGTTGTGTCTCGAAAATAAACACATCAAGCATAGGATCTAATTCACGCATTTATAGTCACCTACCATTACCATATTTTAGTTTTTTAGAATGTTCTTGCGTAAAAACTCCATCTGTGCCGGTTTGACACATTTATCCGAGTTTTTTTATTGCTGCGATTATGCCTTCTTCTTTGAACGGTTTGACAATGAAGCCTTTAGCTCCCGATACTATTGCATCGCGAACCATAGCTTCCTGACCCATAGCAGAGACCATAACGATCTTTGATGATGGATCAATTTTAGTAATTTCCTTGAGTGCGTCAAGTCCGGTCATTTCCGGCATGGTAATGTCCATTGTGACGATGTCCGGTGACAAATCCTTGTACATCTCGACTGCGACAGCTCCGTTTTCTGCTTCACCAATGACCTCATAGCCATTTTTGGTAAGCATGTTCTTGATCGAGATGCGCATGAATGCAGCGTCGTCAACGATTAAGACTGTTGCCATTGTATTTCCTCCCGGTAAATATTTTTCTAGATAAACTTTTCGCCTAAACCAACTGTTCGAATTTTTAATGCGCCGGTATCCATAATAAGCTCTATAGTACGTCCGTGTTTACCACCAGTATCTTGTGCAATCACAGGTATTGCAAGTTGCTTAAGTATAGCAAGACCTGCAGCAGCATTTCTTTCACCGATTTTCAATAAATCATTGTTAGCATTGCCTCCGAACATATGAGCTCCACCTGTGATTTTTGCAACCAGTGATCTTCTTTGGATTCCCAAACGTTCAAGTTGCTTTATTAATTCAATAACAGCTGAATCTACGAACTTTGCAATACTTTGCCCTTCAAAACCTTTATACGTGGGTAACATACAGTGTGCCATACCCCCCGCTTTATTAATTTTGTCGTAGAGAGTAATCCCTACACATGAGCCTAAACCCAGTGTTGTCAGGATATCCGGGGCTTTTGCGACCTTTAAGTCTGCCATACCTACTATGATTGTTGCCATACTAGCCTTCCAATCCTAATGATTCTAAAAGTATTTTATATGAATTGTAATCAGGAATCAAGAAGAAATGTCCATTTATATCGCCATCCATGTCACTAAACTTTGTATTTAGGAATAAAACCGAATCTCCTATCTGCCCGTACTCTATCATTGCTATGTTTAAAATCGCTCCTAACATATCAATTGCCAGTTGTGGAACGGTTGGTGTTGCACCTAAACCCGAAAGGGATGAGATTGCAGAAAGGAATGATCCAACTAAAATATTTGCAATCTCGAGAAGAGTATCTTGCTCCATGTGGCTTAGCTCAAATGTTGGTTCAGATGTGTCTCGTCTTGGTTCTTGAAGTGCTTGAGCTACCATTGACATAGCATCTTCCATACCGAGTAATAACAGTATATATCCATTTAATTCGCCGGATAAATCGATTAATACGCCTGCTACCAGTGTTTCCGGACCATCAAGAACATTAACAATTTCACTAAAAGGTACAACTGAAGCTTCCGGTACACTCATTGTTATCTTACGATTTAAAAGGCCTGCTAATGCAGAAGCAGCATGTCCTGCTCCTATATTACCAATTTCTTTGAAAACGTCAAGATGTTTTGTTAAAATGCTTTCGTGTTCATCGCTCATTTTTGTTACCTCAAATGGAACATATATGTATTACTTTATTAAGTATTGCTACGTTTTTATCGATATATTACAATATATAGTATTTATCACATCAGTTCGTTTAGGAGAATATTTTTATGAAAATTGATGCATCGCAGGTTCTTGCTCAAGGCGGTGTTAAAATTAAATCCGGTACAAGTTCAACGACTGATTCCTTAAAAGAGGGAGATATCTTACGAGCTTCTGTTGTATCAAAGGATAAAAGTGGTGTTGTAAATCTAAGAACTGAGAGTGGATTCGAGTTTACTGCTAAGCTTGGTATCGATTTAAACCTTTCTCCCGGTGACGTTATCAGACTTCAAGTTTCCGGTAAAGATGATGAACAGGTTTCTTTAGCATTTAGTGGCGTGGAGAAAGCAGAAGATGAGTTAACAGTTGCTGAGAAAAATCTTGTTCGTGATTTTGATGATAAAAGTCTTGCTCCTTATGCCGGTAAACTTTCTGAGATGAACATTCCTGTAACTGAGAGTTCTGCTCGTATGATGCGGGAGATTTTGGC
>JAITFR010000047.1 GCA_031281255.1 Oscillospiraceae bacterium | reverse complement strand
TTTGTTCAAACTCGTGGGCTTCTTTTGTGTTGTCCAAACAAGAACGCACAAAAACGCCCGTTTTGAGGATTTCACACAACACCCTTGGTTTTAGTCCTGCGAGCGATAAAAGTGCCGTAGCGTTCAAATTTGAGGGGTCTGTGATCGTGTAATAGCTCATGAGGTCGATTGCAGATTCAAAAATGTATGCTTTTTCAATTTTTGGCGTACATCGAAAAGCAAAATAGCTAAAATGTGTACCTTTCGCCATCTTTTTGAACCGTGTGTCAGTTGTGCCATGAATTTCAGCCCCGACAATTTCGCCGTTAAGCACATGAGGGAAAACTGCGTTACCATGCTCGGCACACTGATACAGCTTGCCTTTCTCAATGAACTCTGTTATCACAGCATACGGAATCAGTCGTTTTTTGCATAAATAGGCGATTACCCGCTTTTCGTTGTTAGCACATTCGGGCATGATGAGCTGTTGATGGGCGCTCATTGTCACGAGTCTATCTTCTCTTTTTTTTTCGGGTTTGCAACTTTTTCTATCATCTGTAAGCTCCTCAACGGCTGTCGAGAAGTCAAAACCTAACACTTCAACAAGGCAGTTGACGGCATTACCACCGCCAAATCCGCTGTAATGAGCGTACCACTGTCCTGACTGATGAATGCACAGCCCGGGAAATTCCTTGATGTAGACTTCATCATGCTCTCGTTCCTCAAGTGTGTAGCCACTTGAACGGAAGTAGCTAACAAGGTCGGCACTTCGAGCTTGTTCAATTAGTTTTTGATTCATTTTGAAAATTCTGACACATTGTTTGACTATATTCGTAACATACGCCCATTCTATTACTGTGACTACCTTTCCATATTACATCAGGATTAACACGATAAGCTCCTGCATTGTTTATTTTTTGAAGAAAAGACGGTGTTCCTTCTTGTAACGCTTTCATGGTTCTTGCAACGGTATCAAGTGAAACACCCGTTCCTTCCGAAATTGCTCGTTGGGTCATAACAAGTTTGTTTTCTTTATCAAGATTGTCAATAATCCAAAATGCAACTTTTAATTTTTGGTTGCTTATGTTATCTAAGCCACTTATTAAATGCTGTAGCCACACTTTGTTAAAATTAAAATCCCTGTCTTCAACTATGTGCATTTGCATTGGTACGTGTTCCCCTGTTTCGGGGTCAACAAGATATTTATAACCTATCATTTTTTTCTGTTTTTTAGTTGTTTGCATTTTTTCACTCCTTTTGTTATTATTGTTGAATAACATTATAACTGATATTTTCACATTTGTCAATAGTTTTTTTTCAGTGTCTGTGTTCTGAAAAATCAGTACAGTTGTACTGAAAAATCAGTACAAGCAAAACTGCAATTTTTCGCATTATCAAGCGGTTTTTTGCGGTTGCTGAAAAAATTTACTCTTTATCTATAGCATAGCCCCCAAAAAAACCGAAAACAAGTTTTTTTGGGGGCGGTCCTCTTGTCGGCGGTCCTCTTGTTATACTTTTTACAAATCTATTTTTCTACGCAGAAAAAAATGCAAACCCGAAAAAAAAATAAGAAAGGCGGGAGGTCGTTCACAACAATTTTTCTTTTCGGATTTGCGGGTCGAGGAAACAGCAAGAATCCTTGCAATATTGTAAAACCACTCAAGACGATTTTTTTGATGGTGGTAAAACCGCTTGATTCACCAACGAAAAAAATTGTGAGGCTTGACAGAGTGTCCACAGCGTGGTATACTGCTGTCAAGGAGGTGCGAAACGCACCAAATTCCGCCCGCAGGCGCGAACAACCTATTTTATAGGTTAGTAAGTTATACCTACAAAAAATGTAGGTATGTCGCAGGGGTTTAAGGGGGAGGCGAATCTCCCTTGAAATTGACCGAACTGTTGAGGGCAATTTTGCTTTTCAACGTCGATTTTCAGTCCGAAAATCGACGTTGAAAAGAGGAAGTGAGTAGGAAAATGAGTACACAAGTAGTCAGAATAGAGAGTTATGCAAAGGGGAGTTTGACAGCGATTGGGAACGAATGTGACCGAAAAGAGGGTGTTAAACACAGAAATTCGGATATTGACCCGACACGCTCGCATTTGAATCACTCATACAAAGACTGTGATTTTGGCTTTTATTCGGAGTTTTATCAGCTTTTAGCCATGAATAACTGCGAATTTCGTGAAAAAAAGAACAGTGTAGCTTTCGAGGGCATGATTATTACTGCTGATTTGAAGTTTTTTGAAAAAATGGGCTATTCTTATGGCAAAAAGCCGACAAAAAACGTTCGGGGGTTCTTCGATAACGCTTATAAGTGGGCTTTGGGGCAAATCGGCTACAACGGAACTGACAAAAATGTTCTGTCGGCAAAAGTACATTATGACGAAAAAACGCCGCATTTGCACATTTACTACTTGCCGATGACCGACCGTTGGCAAGAAAAAATCTACGCAAAAGATGAAAACGGAAAAATTTTGCGAAGTTCCAAGGGGACGCCCATCCAAGCGAAAGACGAAAAGGGAAAAACGCTCTACAATCAAGTTGAAAGCCCTACTCCGAAATTGTCAAGGGCTGAATTTTGGCGAAATAAGGGTGCTCAAAACTCATATCGGATTATGCAGGACGATTTTCAGGCTTGTGTTGGCAAAATTTACAGTTTAGAACGTGGCGAAATCGGTTCTACTCGCAAGCATGAAACTAAACATCAATACAAAAAAAGGAAATTAGATGATGAAATTAAGCCATTGCAGAATTTGAAAGCCAAAACCGAAAAAATCAAGGAAAACAAGACACAGATACCACTTATCGGAAAAACAATGGTGACAACTAAAGAATGGGAGAGAACTACACGGCAAGCGCAAGCTTACTGCGTAAATCGTGATGAAATCAAGGAAAACCGTCAAGACAGAGCCAAAATAAATGCAGAAATCGCTAAAATTGAACAGGAGAAGAAAAGACTCGAAACACTTCGCATTGAGAGTGAGAAAGCATATAATCGTCAGCTTCAAGTCAACCAGTTATTAGAGCGTACTGAACGAGAGTTAGAGTGTGCAAATGAGAAAAATCGCAACGCCGAGCGAAAACAGAATCAGTTAGAGAAAACGTGCCAAAATCAGGCTAAAATGATAGAGGTACTTCAAACAGCTTTTACAGACACTACACAGGCGGTTGGAATACTAAAACATGGTAAAAAAGGCGGCTATAAAATTGAAAATCTTACAGAGCAACAGGAGCGGCTTATTGATAGTATTGGCAATCATTCCGCCGCTCTGATGAAACGGCAGGGTCGGGTTGACCTCGCCGATAATATCAACAAGACTGTTCGGATTTGTGCGAGTATAGAGCAGGAAATTGACCGACTAACACCACAAGTTAGCTATGAGTATAACGCTCCGTGCCGATAGAAAAAAAATTACAAAATCGAAAAAATAAGAAAGGGCGGAGAGGCGTTCGGCAGTGGAAAAAATGTGTGATTTTGTCGATTTGTCATGAACGAGCGAACGGAGGGGCGTTTGCTGTTGAAAATTGCGAACATTTTCCTGTTTTGTCTGTTCATGAACACGAGATTCAGGAACAGGTAAAACTTCAAGTTTCTGTAAATTAAATGAAGGTTGATTGGCTGTTCTGCTTGCGAGCCAATCTTCTCTTTTTTTTTTCGGGCTTGCATTTTTTTTGATTGAAATTTTTAAAAGGAAAAAATTTCTGAAAGTGTTGACATCGGTGTAAAAGTAGTGTATACTGTATAAAATGGTAAATAGAAGATTGTAAATTGATAAGGAGGTAAAATCATGATAATGTTACGCAAAATAAAGAGACCTATCAGCTTATTAGTGACATTCTCGATTCTTATGTGTATGATAAGTGCAGGAATATTTACAACGACTGTGGAGGCAATTCCAACCACAAGGACTATAAATGTGAGTAGTCGTACTCTTAGCGCAGGTGGAATATTTAACTGTACAACTGAAATCTACATGAGAGCGGGGGATACGGTTAGGTTTAATTTTACATTTACCAATGGTAGAAATGTTAATTTTGGATTTATTCAGCCAAATGGTGTGTATGGTGCTTTACCAAGTTCAAGTGGGTCAATTAATACTCAAATCACTATTGGCATGACAGGTTTACATCGTTTTAGAATTCAAAATACATCCACCCAATCTGTCACGATTAACAGTGGCTCTTATACATATACGAAGAGGGCTTATAATTGGCACTCGGATTCTAGTATAGTTCACTTTAATTCTGGAACATCATGGATTAGGCTCTCTGAAATTGCACCTGTATCATCATTTACTCGTAATTATGTTGAGAATATAATCAGTTCATCGGTTTTACAGTGGATTTCCACTACGGATCCCATATCAGCAATATTTCTTAGTGGTGGTGGTCAAAGCGGTGCTGGAATTTATGTTAGAGCTGCGACTCCTTTAAGTACCTATCGAATATGGGATACGTGTTTATTGAATGTTAGTGGTACAGGAGTTGTTAATGGACGTACTGTTTATTCTACTGCTTCTTGGACAACTGTAAGGACAGTTACAATAGGTGCTAGAAATTATAGTATACAAAGATTTGTTTCACCTCACGTATATATTTATTTGGCAAACAAATTTGAACGTGGAACATATAATGGCGTATCTTATAGTGCAAGAAGTGATATTGGGCATCAGAATACTATAAATCACGAAATAGGTCATGCTTTGGGTCATAGAGGGCATACTTCAAGTTCAACTGATCTTATGACGGGAAGCGGAACAAGTAATACCACAATCATGGGTGTTTCTACAAAAAATAGAGACCAAATAACGCAATTTAGACGAGCGTGGAACAATGGTAGTCTTTGATAAAATAATTTATTTTTTTACAGAAAAAAAGAGGTTTTGATTATGAAAATCACAAAAATAGTCTTTGTGTTGATTTTACTCGCATTTATATTGCCAGCTTGTTTGAACACAGAAACTGGCACTCAAACTTTTGGCGAAATTGAAAATGTGTTGATTAACCCAATTAATATTGACGAAGTAAGAAGAAACGTAGGGATAAATGATAACGATGTGTTAAATTTTATGCTTGAAAAACATGGGTTGTTTGATAGTAATATTTTATTGGGAATCCCTCTTGAAATTACTAATGGCGAATGGAATAAAGGCAATATTAGTAATGATTGTGAGCGTTACCCAATTGAGTATCTATTTAAAATTGTTGATAACCTTACTGGAAATGAATTGCCTGAATATATAACAATAAATTCAAATCTTGGTGATATTTTTGAACTTGGAAAAGAATATTATGTATTCCCTAGCCATAACAACAGTACACTTTGGGATACACATCATATTTCTTCTTTCCCGCAAGTTATATCACGAGAGTTGTTTACTAATGATGATGTTTACAAAATTAGACAAATGGTTGACAAAAATAAAAATGTGTTTCAAGCAACGCAAACTGTCATTGAAAATGCTTCTCTATCTCGAAATTTCATTGATAACGTTGATTTAGTTATATCGGTCACAGTCACCGATAAGTGGGAAGAATTTCGTTCTAATACAATTTTTGACATAGCATACGAATTGAACGAAATTATATACGTTTCTGAGGATAGATACAAGGAAATTTTCATGTTTAATGTGGGGGAACTCATGCGAATTAATTCCGATGTTAAAATTGGAGAAACTTATATGATTATGCAGAATGCGGTTAATGATGGAGTTCCGGGAGAGTATTTCTTCATGCCCGCTGCACGCAATGGAGTGGTTATTAGTGAAGATTCAGATGATTATACTCGGTATAAAGAGGAGTTTACCACACTGCATAGTAAACAAAAAAACAATGAGTGATAGCTCCCCTACTTGCCATATAGCCAGTTAAGTTGAAACACTAAAGCGTTTATCCTCTCTTCAACAAATCATTCCAATCCTTAAAATTTTCACGTTGTAACGTGTCGCATACTCGTTTAAGTCCATGAGTTTGTTCAAACTCGTGGGCTTCTTTTGTGTTGTCCAAACAAGAACGCACAAAAACGCCCGTTTTGAGGATTTCACACAACACCCTTGGTTTTAGTCCTGCGAGCGATAAAAGTGCCGTA
>JAITFR010000006.1 GCA_031281255.1 Oscillospiraceae bacterium | reverse complement strand
AAAGAGTTTGTAGAAGTATTGGCAACAAAATCTGCTGTGCCCGGCGGTGGCGGAGCATCAGCATTAGTGGGAGCGATTGGCACTGCACTTGGTACTATGGTTGGCAGCTTAACTGTAGGCAAGAAAAAATATGCAGAAGTTGAAGCAGAAATTATAACAATGATGGAAAAAGCAGAAGCATTACAAGCTGAGTTACTCCGCTTGGTTGATGAGGATGCAGTTGTCTTTGAGCCATTATCAAAAGCGTATGGTATACCAAAGGACGACCCGACCAGAGACAAGGTGATGGAAGAAGCTCTGTGCTTAGCATGTACAGTTCCACTTGAAATAATGCGGCTTTCGGCAAAATCGATTGAACTACATGATGATTTTGCAAAAAAGGGAAGTGTATTAGCTGTCAGTGATGCCGGTGTTGGTGTTATATTTTGCAAAGCTGCTCTGCAAGGTGCAAGCTTAAATGTGTTTATAAACACAAAATCCATGTTAAATAGAGACTACGCAGAAAGCATAAATGAAGAAGCAACAGATCTTCTCAAAACCTACTGCAAACTCGCTGATGAAATATTTGATACAGTAACGCAGAAACTGAAGTAGATAGTCATATACGCAATAGGAAGCTCAACTCACTCCTCAACGATTAAATGCTGAGCGAGAAGTGCTAACATTTTATCACGTAATAAAGGTTTACCAATGTGACTGTTCATGCCGGCATCAAAACAAGCCTCCATATCTTCATGGAAGACATTTGCAGTCATTGCAATAATTGGTATACTTGTTGATTTTGGCGTGTCCAAAGCTCTGATAGTACGAGTAGCGGTTAAACCATCCATAACAGGCATTTGGATATCCATAAGAATAACATCAAAAAGATCGGGATCATCAGTAAACTTCTTAACAGCTTTTGCACCATTATCAACACAAATTATGTTTATACCTGTTGCCTCGAGCATAGAAATAACAATCTCACGGTTTATATCAACATCTTCAACTAACAGCATAGTGTATTCTTCAAAATTAATATCTTGTGGAACAGATATAAAACTGCTAGTTTTCTCTAATAATTCTATCTCACCTGCAATATATGGAATTGTAAAAGAAAACCTAGAGCCAACACTCAGCTCTGACTCAACCCAAATCTTACCGCCAAGCATCTCTACAACACGTTTTGATATAACAAGACCAAGACCGGTTCCACCATATTTACGATTTGCATCAGATTCAAGTTGCTCAAATGCATCAAAAATATGCGCAATACGAAATTCGGGTATACCTATACCGGTATCAATAACCTCTAATTGCAAGAACTCTCCAATATGCTTTGTTCTTAATGTTACAGAACCTGAGTTTGGAGTGAATTTAACTGCATTTGAAAGTAAGTTTATCAGAACTTGAGAAATCCGCAGCTCATCAGATACAATATAACGTGGAATACTACCATCTAATTCTAAAGAAACATTGATTTTTCGATCTAACGCATCAACACTGATGATATTTACCGCTTCGTCAATAAGCTTTTTAAAATCGAACGAGCTTAAATGTATATCAAACTTATTAGCTTCAATTTTTGACATATCAAGAACATGGTTTATTACACCAAGTAGGTGATTTGAAGCTTTATCGATTTTATCAAGACTTAAATCTTTTTCACTTGGTTCTTTTTGATTTTTTGCGATTCTTGTCATACCAATTATCGCATTCATTGGTGTACGCATTTCATGGCTCATATTCGAAAGGAAGCTACTCTTTGCCCGACTGGCTGCTTCTGCATCATCAAGTGCTGCTTCCAGATTTGCAAGAGTACCTTTTGTTAAACGAGTAGATATTATTATACCAAGTAAAACAGTAACCACTATAGATACAATCAACAAAATAATAAGATTGTTAATAGTTTGAATATTCTGTGTGATTGTATCATCTTGTTGATATTGATTTAGCTCGGAGTAAGTGCTATTTAAGCTTGCTAACCCAAATATACCTACAACTCCGGTTACTATAGATAATAAAATAATAATCAAAAAACCATAAAACAATCTGTTTGTAAGTTTATTTTTCTTCATCACATTACCTACTTAAATAATATAAGTTTAATTACACTACAACTACAATTATAGACTAAAATGCAGAAAACACAAGATGTATTTTCCATTACATAAAATGGTTCTGAAATGGTATACATTTTATACTAAATAAAGCAATAAGTTAATAATAGTAAATGTTATATAATAATCACTGAAGAAATAGAGAATTTCACTTGTTATTAAACAAAACGACTTCATAAAAATATTTTCAGATTATTGATTGTTACTTGAAATTACAATATCATATGGTATTATTAAATAAGAACAATTGACCATCGTTCTATGTTATGACATTTTATTGTTAAATGATTAAAGGTAACAACACAATGACAGTACCTGCATTAGTCGAAAATCTAAATGATGTTTTAGATTTCATTGATGAAAAAATGGAAGAAATTGGTATTGGTGCAAAAAGTCAATACAGCATTAGGGTTTCTGTGGAGGAACTTTTTGTTAACATCGCTCATTATGCGTATCCAAATGGTGAGGGTGATGTAACAATAACCATCAGTACAAAACCCGGCGAGTTTATTGTTGAGATAAAAGATAGCGGTATACCATATAATCCTCTTGAAAAAGCAGACCCTGACATAAGCCTTTCAATTGACAAACGAAAAATCGGCGGACTAGGCATTTACATGGTAAAAAACATGATGGATTCCGTAAACTACACCTACCAAAACGGTCAAAACATCATGACGATAATGAAGAAGGCGTAGGGAATTAGTTTTTTGCGTATACTGGTAATGTGATTAATGATTCAACACTATAAAGTTGTATTCTGCACAAAAATGTGATAATATTGTGCAGAATATGAATAAATTGTGCAGAAAGGAAATTATATCATTGCGAAAATTCAATTATAGTAAAATACCAATGGAGCTTATGTCTGCAGATATAATGAATCTTGTTGCAGCAATACATGAATACAAAGGTAAGCAAGATTTGTATATTGAAGCAAAACCAGATGTATTAGAAGCAATGTACGAGATAGCAAGAGTGCAAAGTACAAAAGCATCAAATAGTCTTGAAGGAATATACACAACTGATAAGCGACTAAACGACATTATGAATATGAAAATTGAACCAAAAACTCGTTCTGAACGAGAAATTGCCGGCTATCGTGATGCTTTAAGGTTGATTCATGAAAATTATGATTATATGTTACCTAATCCAAATATTATTCTACAATTGCATCGCGATATTTATAGATATAATCTATCATCAACGAGTGGAATGTATAAAAGTATGGATAATACAATCATTGAAAGGGATAGCTTTGGTAATGAAACTGTACGTTTTAAACCTTTATCAGCGTTTGAAACACCAACAGCTATTGAAAATCTTTCAAAAACGTATATAGATAGTATAAATAAAGAGAAATATAACGCTTTACTACTAATCTTTATGTTTATTTTGGATTTTTTATGTATTCACCCATTTAATGATGGAAATGGTAGAGTAAGTCGTTTACTCACATTATTACTATTATATCGTAGTGGATATATCGTTGGAAAATATATAAGCATAGAAATGATAATTGAGAAAACAAAGGAAACCTACTATGAAGTACTATTAGAAAGTTCAAGAGATTGGCATAAACATGAAAATATCTATTATCCATTTATTAAATATAGCCTTGAAATATGCCTAAGAGCATATAGAGATTTTGAGTCACACACCGAATATATACAACATCGCAAATTATCAAAACCGGAACGAATAAGAAAACTATTTGACAGTACGTTACAAAAACTATCAAAGAAAGAGATTCGCGCAAGATGTCCTGATATTAGTATCTCAACTATTGAAATTACTTTGCTTGCGTTGGTCAAAGAAGGATACATATTAAAAATTGGAGCTGGTAAGAATACTGTTTACATTAGGAATATGCTTTAATCAAAGAATACAAGAACAATTTGATGTTACAGCACGTTTGTTTTATGATGGTCGTGGAGAAGTTGATTTTATTATTCAAAATGGTATGGAAATCATTCCAGTTGAGGTAAAAAGTGGTGAAAGTAAATCAGCAACTAGCTTTAAATCATATATCAAAAAACACAATCCACAAACAGCTATCCGTTTTTCCAAACTAGGTTATAGGACAGATGGTAAAATCACCAATCTTCCACTGTATCTTGCTAGAAAGACGAATGAATTAGTATAAATAAAGAAAACTTACATTGAAACTGTTTGAGCAACTAATAGTTCTTTTATTTCTTGTTGATTTCTAAAAATTAAACCTAACATTTGAAACATACGTCGAAAATTGTCTTCTTGTGTTTCTTCTGATGTTAATTCCCGAAAGTCATCAATAGAAAGATTCATAATTTCTTTTTCATTCATTTCGTCCATTGCTTTACCTCCTGTTATTTAATCAAATTTTCAAAGATTTTCCGTAACTTCATTGCATGAAAAATTACACTTATGCCATTATGATTTACTAATAACTCTATTAACCTACCTTTTGTATCTAATCCAATATATAGATATTTGCTTTCATCTCTTATAAGCATTTTTGTAACAATAGGAAATCTATAACAGTTTATTATATCATCGTATGTACACCCATGTTTATATGCAGACTTTTTTACTTCAATTTCCATCATTTTTTTATACCTACATTTGAAAATACAAGTCGTGATTAGCATATCACTAAGGAATAGAATATTCAAGCACTTATATCTATGTCAACTCTGTTATCCTAGTTGAAAAATGTACCACTTATGAGAAGCAAATAGTGGCGACACTGTCGCACCAATTACTAGAGAAATATGGCAGTCCATTTAAACTGACAAATTTCCGACGAATGATGCGTTTTTCGGAGAAAATTCGCCAATTGGGATTATACTATGTGCGACAGCAAATCGAAAAAGAGTTGAAAATGGACAAAGCAGGTATTGCTGTTGCCGAATATTGGACAGAACTGCCACCCAAAGCAGTCTCTGAACAGAAGCTAAAGGAAATCATGCTGGAAGCTCAAGAACGGATTGATCGTCGAAAAGCTCTACCTTATGCAAGGACAAAGCAAATTAACTATTTTATAGATAAAAAGGATAAGGACGAAGAATAATTCCAAGGCTATTAATGAATAAAAAATGATATTCATCCTCGAATGTAAATCGTTTTTTCTACCTCACGAAATCATCGAATCTGATGATTTTATTTTTTTGTGATTGTGTGAGATGAACAGCTTACCTTGCTCTATAAACAACTCTTGCTGTTCGGGAGTAAGTGAACGAAACACACGTAAAAGGTCGTCCTCAAGGAAGCTGTTGGCTTTAGGTGTTCTGTAATCAAGCAAATAATCAATTGAAACATTAAAATAACTCGCAAGCCGTTTTAAAGTATCATAATCCGGCTCTCTTGTATCTTGTACATAGTTACCAAACGCAGATGCACTAACATTTAATATGTTAGCAAACTGTTTTTGTGTCATATCTCTTTCTTCTAATAAGTTGCGAAGTATTTCACCTAAGCTCATAAACGTTCACCTCAAAAT
>JAITFR010000184.1 GCA_031281255.1 Oscillospiraceae bacterium | reverse complement strand
AAATCGACCCGAAAAATCCAAAATATGTAAAGGTGGTATGGGGAATTGGTTACAAAATTGAAAGGTTGGACAGCACGGACAACCGTTAAAATAGTAAGTTTTTTACTTATAATCGTGCTGGTTTTCGTTTCGTTTAACAGAGTTTTATCAATGAGTATAAGAGCAGAAGAAACACATGTGCATCCTGATGTTATATTACAAGATATATCATCAAATCAATTATTTTTCGAGAAGCATATGGCTATAGTGTTACAATCTGTATATACACTTTTATTCTATGGTACAGAAGAAGCAATAAAAGCCGGAGATCACATTTACTGGCGTGAGCATATATATGATGGAGGATGGTATTATGATTATAATAATCGGTATCCTCCTGTGACTCCTCCTGCAAACCCTACTCCGTCTCCCGGTTATGGTTATGATTATGGTGATGATCGTGATATTTATGATAACACCTATTATTTCCCTCCGTATTACGATTACGATGATTACGACAATGCTTTATATCTCTATGAATGGGATTTATCCTTGTGGCGAACAGATGGTTTTGAATGGTATTCAACAATAAACCTTTTAGAAGCTTCAACAGCTCAAGCAAATCTTACTGTATTAAAAGCTAGACATGAGCAACGTGCAATCAATCAGCAGCTTGTTGATTTTCGTCTTGCTGATACAACACTTAGAAACACAAATGGTTTATTATTTTTCATAGAATCAAAATCCGATAATGAATCTCTTGTGCATAGTAATGTTGCTTTTAATCATCAGACTGAAGAATATTTTACATCCCAACCTGTGTTTTTTGTTATGAATAACGGACTAAATATTGATCAATCTCATTTTCAAAACTACATTTTTTATCCCTTTGATCATCTGGGATGGGTTGTTGGTGACAACACAGCTTATGTTGCATTCACTCCTGAAATAGTTAATGCTTTTAATGCTACTTATCTCGAAGCCCGCACAGGATACATAATAGATATGAGTATCATTGCTGTATGTGTGGTACTTGGTTTACTTTTACTTGCTGTATTACTGGCAGGAGCAGGCAGGAAAACTGCTACAATAAATAGTAATGATGGTGTCTCTGAAATAGCCGATGGAGATTCATCAAAACGATCTGTTTACTTTTCGTTAATTGATAAACCATATCTTGACTTATCATTAGCGTTGCTTATTGGATGGGTAATGTTAATATTTGCATTTGTACAAGGTTTTGAAATTCTAGATATCATATGGCGGCACAGGAATATTTCTGCAATGAACATTTTTCTCGCAACAACAATTGTTCTGGTTCTTATACCAACCTTACTTTGGTTTCTTAATTTTGTAAAACGCACAAAAGCCGGAAACTTTTGGAAGCATACATTAATTTATGCAAACATTAAACTCATTATGCGTGTATTAAATGCTTTATGGGCAGGCATACACCTTACCGGTAAGGTTATTGTAATTTCTATAACTGCATATATAATGTTCCTAATTATTTCCAGTCTAAGCTATTCTAGACAGTCATTTTTACTAATGGTTTTCACTGTTGCTTTTATTGTATGCATCATAATTTGTCTGTCTCTCTACGCTAAACGTATTAGAAAGTTGGATATTGGAGCACAAAAAGCAAGCTCCGGAGACTATAGCACACCAATAGATGTAGGTGGTGGTGAACTTGGAAGAATTGCTCATTCAATAAATAACATTTCAACAGGGATTAGCTCTGCTGTTGAAGAGCGATTAAAAAGTGAGCGATTAAAAACTGAGCTTATAACAAATGTCTCTCACGATATTCGCACACCTCTAACATCGCTTATCACTTATACTGATCTACTAAAACATGAAGGTCTTGACAGTAAAAAAGCACCGGAATACCTTGATATCTTGATACAAAAATCACAACGTTTAAAATCATTAACAGATGAGCTGTTTGAAGCTGCAAAAGCTGTAACCGGCAATATTGATGTAACCCTCACACAGCTTGATATAATATCACTTATAAATCAGGTATTAGGCGAACTTGACGGCTCGATAAAATCTTCAGGATTAGACCTTCGTATAAATCTTCCTGAAAAACTTTCGGTCAGAGCAGACGGACGGCTTATGTGGCGTGTGCTTGAAAACTTGATGTTTAACGTGTTTAAGTTCTCTCTGCCAAACTCCCGTGTGTATATCGATGCAGTTAGATACGACGAACACTACGCACGAATTGATATCAAAAACATATCTGCGGCCGCATTAAACTTTGATCCCTCAGAGTTAACCGAGCGGTTTAAGCGTGGTGATGATTCTCGTAGTGATGGTGGTGCAGGTTTAGGTCTATCAATTGTGCAAAGCTTTGTGGCTGCACAGCATGGTTGGTTTACAATATCAATTGATGGTGACTTGTTCAAAGCCACAGTAATGCTCCCGTTAAGTTAGTATCTGCTTCTCCTGCGTTTTACAGAGTTAATAATTATCAGTATTACTGCAAATATAAACAATGTTATAGCAATACTAATTGCAGTTACCGCAAGAGTTCGCAGGTTTTCCATTACATCAATTAACTCACTGATAGAACCACCGATACGCCCATCTTCCATAAAGTTAACTCTTGCAACAAGCTCTAGTAATGTTTGCTCAGAGAAACTAAGTGGTACAGACATGGAAGATTGATAATTCATAAATATTATAGGATTACTGGAGTCAATAATCTCACTGGTTGGCATCGTGAGTGTTATGGCTCCTTTTCCTGTTTCTAATGCCTTTGTTAACTCATCCTTAAGATGTGGTGAAAGCTCTTCAACATTTGATAAACGTAGAATATGCGGTATGTCAACCATTGCATTAATTATATATTTTTCTTGCCGATCAAAACGTAATAACGCCATATCTACCATCATAAATGGTGTTATATTCTCATTTGTTAACATGTCTTCAAGAGATTGAAAAGCTTCTTCAAAACTATCATTTGCAATTCGTCTTGTCATAGTTAATCTATATGGCGTTTCATCTGTCCATATCTGTGCAGAAAACCCAAAATCTTCTTGATATCTCCAACCTAAATTGTTTAACGCATGTAAAATCTCATCTCTGTAACGAGCATCCTTTTCATTTAGATTGATAGAAATGTCATAAGTTAAATATGATGTAAAATCAGGCTCTATACCTATATTTATATCAAATTCAATACAACCTGATAATAAAATCAGCAGTATCAACAGTGGAAGAATTAATAATAACCTTGTAATTTTCATACTTATTCCCAAAAATCAAAATCAAATTCAAACTTGTCAGAGATATAATATGTTCCATCAGGTAACTGTGCAACAACAAAGAAAACTTTAAACCCGTGAGCTATTTCATCATTTAACCATGTCACACTTTCTAATCCGGAAATAACATACTCCCCGATAATAGCAGATGCAGCTTGACCCGGTAAAACTGTTTTTATACCTCTGGCTGTTTCTAAGTAGTTTTGCGGGTCATAAAAAGCCAGTGTATATATTGTATCACGATATGGTGTGTTCCAGGTAATTTCATAATGTACGAATGTTCGATGTCCGGTTGTAAGGTTATGATTAACTTCATTTCTTTTTATCTGCAAAGTCATTTCTTGTTGTGGTTGAACAGGTATTCGAGGGATAGCATTTATAAAACTATAAAAATATGCCTCTAATCCCGGAACATCAATTGCAAGTGGTAACATCATATTTGCCT
Organism: Oscillospiraceae bacterium; assembly: GCA_031281255.1. GTDB lineage: Bacteria > Bacillota > Clostridia > Oscillospirales > Oscillospiraceae > WRMH01. The sequence goes on along the minus strand of JAITFR010000184.1, from coordinate 6,551 downwards.
GAGGAAAAGCATTACGTTCTCTTGAATTCACAACATCGCTTTCAACTCCGTTTAGTCTTTGCCGCACATCTAAATAGATTTCAACTATACGTGTGGTTGGTGACCCCATAAGCTGTACATAATCCTCTGCCGCAACTTCAACTAAATAACGATGATGATTACTTAAATCGTTACCGGATGCTAATAAAGTAATCAAATCAAAATATGAAGCTCTGCGTAGACGAGCATATGCAGTATCTTCGAGAGTTCTACCTTCTCGTACTTCTACATTAAACATATAATAGTAAGTATAATGATGCCCATATTCGTGGCTTAAACTAGATGCAATACTTTCAATAGTTGTATTGTTATCACCGTTATAAACTTGTATGCTCCCTGTATCTCTGGGAAACTGTATAGTGAAACTTTCCGGAAATGCCGGGAATAAAAAGAATATTTCTGCTCCCATTAAGCTCGGTGAGTATGTTGCTGCCGCAAAATCATCCTCATGTGCATATACTACAATTTCTGTTAATGCAAATATTTCATCACCATGAGTATTTAGCTTTAACTCATGGTATAAAAGCTCTAACATTTCTTCATCCCATGCTTCTGAGTGACTTATAATATCAAAACCCTCAGGAGCTTTAAAATAGTACAGAGCATCATCACGGCTAAAGCTTGGGATATATGGGTCAATTTTTACTGCACTATTTATAAATGGATTTGGGGTATACTCCAGAAAAGCAACATCTGCATCATAAAGAGAGTTTTGATATAGCTCTATTTCACTAGTATAATAATTGTATGCTAAAAAACCACCACAAAATGTTGCAATACTGACAATTATTAGAAAAACTATAAGTGGTTTTCTTGTTTTTTCTCTATGCATAGTTTATTTCCCTGTTCTATTTTCGCGTTCTTCTTTTCGCTGACCTATTAGGACATACGAAACTGCTACTACAATAAAAACTCCAACACCGGCAAATATTAGCAATTCACCCGGTAACGCTCCTGAATTATCAAGTATTTTTGTCACTCTGCCATTTGGTTTGTTTTGTATATTTGGGTTTGTTTGTAAGTAAGCGGTAAGAGCTTCTTCGTCACTACCAAAATAAACTAACATTCCATCAGATGGTTTTAAGTCAAAACCATCCCCACCATATGCCAAAAACTCTATTGTTGCAACTGTGTACGTTTTATTTGGATCGATTTTTGAACCATTATCCAGTGTTGTGCTTTTTATCCTATTTCCAACCTTTGCACTTGGGTCAAAAGTTACATTTATTCCGGAAACATGTATAAATTGACCTGCTTGCTCAGGGTACTCGCTCAAACCATGCTCTAAAGCATTTAATAACTGCAAGCCTGTGATATCAACAGTTACTAATATATTAGAAAATGGCAAAACATCAAGCAGATGCCTAAGTGTTATGTCTCCGGCAGGAATACTGTCACGTATAGCACCACCGTTTAACAAAGCAATTTCTGCACCTGTTGCCCATCGCATGGAGTCTGTAATTAGATTTGAAAGATTTGTTTCACCTGTTCTGACAGATTGTCTTTCTCCGTCTAAGAAAATAGGTGTATGTCCTACAATTTTACTTGTAAGATTATTTATTTCATTATCCCAAAACTCTATTAAATTGACGATATTTGCATCTGCGACCAAATCATCATTAACTTCAATAAGTCTTGCGGTTTTATTCACAGTACCATTAGCTATTGTTACTTCAACAATTCCAATATACCAGCCATGTTGACCTGCTTGTGCAATAAGTGTATCACCAATCATCAAACCGTTATCTAATACAGTGTGGCTATGGCCGTCAATAATAATGTCAATTCCAGACACATCAGCAAGCATATCTGCACGATTAATTGACTCGGTTTTTTCGTCAATACCCATGTGAGTTAGCGCAATTATCAAATCGCATCCGTCCGCTTTGAGAATCTCTACCATTTCTGTAGCAATTGTTTTTGGATCATCAAAAAACAAACCCTCCGTAAAACGCGGGTCGGTGGAAAACACAGTTTCAGGGGTTGTTAAACCAAATACCCCTACCTTGATACCATCCATCGGGAAAACAACATATTGTTGAAACAATGGTGTACCATCTAAGCTTTTTATATTTGCTGATAAAATTGGAAAATCTAAAATACCAAGAGTGCTAAACTCAAGCAGACGCTCCAAGCCATAGTTAAAATCATGGTTACCGGGTACCATAGCATTATAACCAACAGCATTCATAACCTCTGCCATTGCTTCGCCTTGCGTAAGAATAGCAGCGGTTTGTCCGTGTAATGTGTCGCCTGCATCTAAAATCAATACGTTACCACTAGTGTTTTTTGCTATTTCAGAAATATAAGGGTTTGCTCCCATTCGCCCGTGCTGGTCATTTATATGGATAATTGTTAGTGTTACCTCGTCTTCATTTGCACCAGCAGTTAATAACGGCAGAAATATCAATAGTAATACAACTACCACTGTTATAAATAAAGATTTAATTTTTATCATTTGCTTTACCATTCCTTTAAGCATTATTATACAATATCTACTTTACTAATGCAATCGCCTTTGCTAAAATAACCAACATATAATAACGAAAAGGAGCGTATAACATTATGAGTGAAAAAGGTATTACTTTCTTAGTAACCGCAGACCAAATTGGTATTAGTGATGTTGGAGCAGGGCAGAACTTGATGAAGGTATTTCTAGGAACTCTCGTTGAAACATCGAAAACTCCTAGTTATATTTTACTGATAAATACTGCTGTTAAACTTGTCGCAGATGATTCTTATACACTTGATAGCTTAAAAGCACTAGAGGGAAGTGGTTGCACAATTCTCGCTTGTGGAATGTGCCTTGACCATTATGGCGTTGCAGATAAACAAGCAGTTGGTAAAAGATCAAACATGGTGGACATTCAAGCTGTCATCACTTCAGAAGCAAAAACAATAACACTGTAAGGTATATATTAAAATAAGAATTATATAACTAGCTCACTACTCCCTATTCCCTATTCCCTATTCCCTATTCCCTATTCTACAGCATATCAGGGTATAACACGGGTCTTACCAGATAACAAATTAATACATAAATCGTTAGTGCAATTAAAACAACATGTAAAATGTATTCGTTTTTTATTTTCCCATAAATCTTATGTAAAAAAGGACCAAGAAACTTTACACCAAGCACTCCGAGTACCCCCCACGCAAGAGTTGACCTTAAACATACTCTGCCTTGAAAATTAAGAAAACGGTTAGAATAATCCCAAAGCTGTTGACCTAACACATACTCACAAAATACCGCTGCGGTATATTCAAATAATGTCATAACAACCATACATGCAAAGAATAGTAATACAATGTTCTTTGCAAATGGTTTAAACCCCCATATTATGATTACACCACCAACACCGTAAATCATTATAAACGGTAGTCCCCATATTATTGGGAAATCATATATTTTAGTGACAAAGAGTATTCCTCTGTCCGTAATTTCACTCATAGTAATAACAATTACTATCGTTTCAAAAAACCAACCAATAATCCCGCATACAATAAAGCAAAACAGGATTTCATAAATAGTTTTTTTATTTTTTTCATAAAACTTGGTGATTGTATTCATAGGCTTAGTAATTACCACTGATAAATTATGGCGGAGAGAGAGGGATTCGAACCCTCGGTAGGTTGCCCTACACAGCATTTCCAGTGCTGCACCTTACGACCACTCGGACATCTCTCCATGCAAATAACATAATAATTTAACTATCAATCAATGTCAATTTCTTTTTTCGCTTGACATGAGGGTGGCAAAATAATAAAATAAATTAGATGAAGATATAGAGAGGTTTAACACGCTATAGTTCAAAACGTCAAAAAGACGGCAAATATTGAACAATATAGGTTTTTGAATACTACTTAACATCTTTCATACTTTTTTATCTTTCCGAAACGGAGGTTTACATAACATGCCCGAATCATTAAATTTTCTATTTTACATTTTCCCTGTAGTAACACTAATTATAGCAGCAATCGTCTTTTTCCCACTGGGAATCCTCTACCGCAAGAAGGTTTCAGAACGTGAAATACAAAGCGCAGAAGAAAAAGCAAAAAGAATTATCAACGACTCAATAAAAAACGCAGAGAATAAAAAACGCGAAGCATTACTTGAAGCAAAAGAAGAAATACACAAAGACCGCAGTGAATATGAACGTGAAGTAAAGGAACGACGTACAGAAATTCAAAAACACGAACAAAGACTTCGCCAAAAAGAAGAAATGTTCGACAAAAAAACAGAAATAATCGAGCAAAAAACAGAAGCTATCGAAAAAAAGAGAATCGACCTCGATAAAGCTTACAATGAAGTAAGCGAAGTTAAACGTAACCAATTTGAAATGCTCGAAAAAATATCCGGTTATACTATTGCCGAAGCTAAAGCATTTTTGATTAAAAATCTCGAATCCGAAGTTACTCATGAAGCGGCTATGAAAATAAAAGAAATCGAAGACCGCTTAAAGGATGAAGCAGAACAAAAAGCAAGAGAGCATATCTCGCTTGCTATTCAACGATGTGCAGCAGACCATGTTGCAGAAGTTACCGTATCGGTTGTACCTCTGCCAAACGACGAAATGAAAGGTCGTATCATAGGTCGTGAAGGTCGTAACATTCGTGCTATCGAAACGCTCACAGGTGTTGACCTTATAATTGACGACACACCGGAGGCTATCACACTGTCCGGTTTTGACCCTGTTCGTCGTGAGGTTGCCAGAATATCACTTGAAAAACTCATTCTTGACGGACGTATTCACCCTGCCAGAATCGAAGAAATGGTAGAAAAAGCAAAAAAAGAAGTCGATCAAACAATAAAATCTGAAGGTGACCGTGCCACATTTGAAACAGGCGTGCATGGTTTGCACCCCGAAATTGTTAGACTGCTTGGCAGAATGAGATTCCGCACAAGCTTTGGACAAAATGTTCTTAATCATTCAATCGAAGTTTCACATATTGCCGGTCTTTTGGCGGCAGAGCTTGGCGTTGATGTTATGACTGCAAAACGTGCAGGTTTGTTGCATGACCTTGGTAAAGCAATCGACCATGAAACTGACGGTAGTCACGTAACTATCGGTGTTGACCTTGCAAAAAAATACAAAGAAAACGATGAGGTTCTGCACGCAATTCACGCACACCACGGTGATGTTGATGCAAAAACAATCATTGCCTGCATAGTACAAGCATCAGATGCAATCTCGGCTTCACGACCGGGTGCAAGACGTGAAAACATCGAAAGCTACGTCAAACGTCTTGAACGTCTTGAAGAGCTTACAAATGGCTTTAGAGGTGTTGAGGGTTCTTATGCAATTCAAGCCGGTAGAGAGATTCGTGTAATGGTAAAACCCGAAGAGGTTACAGAAGATCAAATGATCTTAATGGCACGCGATATTGCCAAAAAGATTGAAGATGAACTCGAATATCCGGGTCAAATCAAAGTAACTCTACTACGCGAGAAAAAAGTAGAAGATTTTGCAAAATAAAAAATAGAAAAAATGTTGTTTTAGTTGAACGATTTAGCGTAGTAAAATTAAAGACTGTTAACGAAATTGAGGATAAGAGCGAGCACTGTTCGGTTTTGCGAGCTCCCGAAATAAGTTTTACAGTCTTATTTTACGAAGTGACTAGTGAAACTGAAATAATATTTTTTCTATTATATATTTAGTTACCCAAATCTGCCTGTGATATAGTCGCTGGTGCGTTGGTCTTTTGGGTTTGCGAAAACATCATCATTTTTCCCTGTTTCTATGAGTTCACCCATAAGCATAAACGCAACATAATCTGACACACGCCCGGCTTGTTGCAAATTATGAGGAGCAAGAATTATTGTAAATCTCTCTTTTAACTGCGTTAAAGAATCTTCAATTTTTGCTGTAGAAATTGGGTCTAAGCCAGAGCAAGGTCTATCAAGAAGAATGACCTCCGGCTCTAATGCTAAAACACGGGCTATACAAAGGCGTTGCTGCTGACCGCCCGAGAGTGCCAATGCCGAAGTTTTAAGCCTGTTTTTTACCTCGTCCCAAAGAGCGGCTTCTTTTAACGCTCTCTCAACAATATCGGAGAGAACTTTTTTGTTTTTCTCACCTTTTAAGCGTGCTCCGTAAGCAATGTTATCAAAAATTGACATCGGGAGTGGCGTTGGCACGTCAAAAACCATGCCGATTTTCCTGCGTAATTCTGTTAAAACAACTTCTTTTCGGTAAACACTCTTACCATCAAGTAAAATATCTCCTTCGATTCTTGCGCCGGGGATTAACTCATTTAACCTGTTTAACGCACGCAAAAGAGTAGTAATACCACTACCGGCAGGACCAAAAATCGAGAGAATCTCATTGGTGCGTATATCAAGATTAAGATCATAAATAATCTGTTTCTTTTCGATAAAGAAACTCATATCACGTATGTTGATTTTGTATTGATCTTGCATTTTTTACGTCCTTTATGTTTTACTATCGGTTTTTTGCCATAAATCTGTTAACCAGAGCATTTGATACAACATTAATTATAAATATCAAAAT
>JAITFR010000133.1 GCA_031281255.1 Oscillospiraceae bacterium | reverse complement strand
AAAAGCAAGCAGAGGCTGCAGCAGAGCAACTCCAAGGCAAAGGCATTGATATGATTCTTTCGTCTCCACAGCTTCGTACTATAGAAACTGCTGAGATTATTGCTCATGGTTTAGGTTTTGACACCTCAAAAATTACAAAAGGATTAAAGCTTTACGAGCGTGCGTTTGGCGACCTTGAGGGTAAGCTAATTTCTGAAGTTGATATGTTTGCACTTAGTAGTTGGTTTGGAAATGCCGCAACTCCTAATGGTGAAACAGTTAAAGATACAGCTAATCGCATCATTGCATATATGAACAACATGATAAAGATTTTCCGTACAAAAACGATGTTGCTTGTTGTACCGGAGCATGTGTATAGAGTGCTTTATTGGTTCTTTAATGGACTTCCTGAACTTGGACGAGAACATGCTGTTGAAGTCTTAAACGGTTCAGTTCATGAGTTTGATACGGACGATGTCCCGGCAGCAATAAAAGACTATCAACCTGCTTCACATGCAGCAGGAGCAGGTGACAGTGCTGACGACCCAAGCAGATTGCTTAGTCAAAATGAAATTGATGCCCTGATTGCAGAATTGCAAGGTGGATAAACCTTTTATTTATTAAATTATTTTTATCACGATAATTGTGACATTATCTTTACCGCTATTATTTTGAGAGGCATTTGCAAGCAATCTCACCATATTTGATGTACTCTCATTTTCCATAGAGAGTATGTCAGCTATGTCATCAACATTTACAACATCAGTCAGACCATCACTACAGAGTAAAAATACGTCATTTTTCTTTATTTTTAAATCCTTTGAAATATATGGTCTTATCACTTTCTTCTCATGAAATATTCCTAAGTATTGAGTTAATTTATTTTTATTATCAATGGTTTCTACATGATCTTCTGATAGCAAATATAAATCTTCATTTCTACAAAAATAAACCCGACTATCACCTAAATTACATGTAACAGCTTTATTACCTTGAATACTAAGCAAAGCAAGTGTTGTTCCACCACTTCTTCCTTTGTATTTTTTTATTTCATCACAAATTAATCTGTTGGTTACACGAATATAGTCGGACATAGATTTTCGTATATCAGCATTTTGAAACTTTGTTAATACACTGACAGCAATGAGTGAGGCAAGCTCACCAAAGCTCTCACCGCCCATACCATCACATACAGCATAAAGATAAGCATCTCTTGCTTTATTGTCAGAATATCCTTCTGTTCCAAGATTGCTATCCTGTCTGTATTTCCCGTTAATATAATAATTGTCCTCGTTATGCTCTCTGACTGCACCTATATGTGTAATTGCTGAGCTTTCTATCTTAAATGATTTCAATTGTTTTACTGCCCTTCTGTGTTTATCTCCTTCTCTTTTATAGTAAAGAGGTGTTTTCTGTAGATGATAAATGTTTTGTAGAAATATAATAGTTCATCAAACATCCATCAGTTAATATCTTACGTTCTTCGTCACTTAGACCTTTGCACTCTAACATTATATCAAAAACTCCGGGAGGTGCAAGTAGTGGTTGCATAATATCTCCGGGTTTTATCATTTTTGCCGGAATACTTTCTATTCCTGACAAAATTGCGCTTTTATAATTAGGAATATATATCCAATCATCAGTTGAATAATCAAATGGTTCATTTTTGCTGATTGTAAATGGTGCAATACCCCAGTTTAAACAATTTGAGCGGTAACGTTTTGTTGCAAACTCATAGCAAATATTCGCAAGACCCCCAAGCACTCTTTGACACGAGGCTGCTTGCTCTCTGGCACTACCATCACCCGGTTTATTCGCAAAAATACATGAGCCAATAGTGGTGTTACTGATGTCTTTGTTAATCATTTTTAGTATCAGCTTTACTTCTGTAGGTAAAATACCGGCTTGTCTTTTTTCTTCCATCTCTTGAACTGCTTTGGTTGATTCGACATACTCAGGTACTCTGCGAGATAACGTAAACTCCGCAAGTGCTTTTGGATTTGAGCGATATGATGATGTTTCTCCTGATGGGATTATTTCATCAGTTGTAGTAACCTCATCTTTTATAATTGCACATAGTTTTAAAAGTAGGTTTTCCTCCGGTTTATTAAACTTTGGCCAATCTGTGATGTTCGGTCCTAGACGTAATTCTACAGATGGGTTTGGTTTGTCAAATCCGTTGTAACAACGCTTTTCATATATACTGCTGTCATAAATGTACTTTCGTGGTGTTATTGTATAATCAATATCTGTTGCGGCTGTAATTATACCACCATTTATTGCTGTAGCTGCTATAGAGCGGGCATCCATTAATGCAACTGCCGCAATTTGTCCATTATTTGGTTTTGACCCCTCACGTGCGGCAAAATTACGTGTTGCGTGTCGTATGGAAAGAGTGTTGTTTGCCGGTGTATCACCTGCCCCGAAGCAAGGCCCGCAAAACGCTGATTTAACAAGTGTGCCTGTCTTTATTAATGTTTCTACAATAGCGTCTTTTGTAATGGCAAGAGATACAGGTGTTGACGACGGATATACTGAAAGCTCAAAATAATCATCTCCAATTGATTTATCACTCAGTATATCTGCTGCTTCGGAGATGTTTTCGTACAGACCTCCTGCACAACCAACAATAACCCCTTGCTCACAAAATACTTTACCATCTTTATTAATGTTTCTAATAAGATCGAGTTTGACTTTTTCCCCGAGTTCTTCGTTGCACAAATCTTCAATTTCTTTGAAAATAGACTTTGCATTGTTTTGCAATTCATGTATGGTGAATGCTTTTGACGGGTGAAATGGCAAAGCAATCATCGACTCTATCGCTGATAAGTCGATTTTAGTAATCGCATCATAATATGCATTATTTTCGATTTTCATTTCTACAAAATCATCAGGTCTTCCAATATCGTTGTAAAATGCCTTTACTTTATCGTCAGTTTCCCATATTGATGTTAAACAAGCAGTTTCTGTTGTCATAACGTCAATTCCCGCTCTAAAATCCATTGATAGCGAGTTTATTCCGGGTCCGGCAAACTCGAGAATTTTATTCTTCACACTATCATCCGGGAATACTTCTTTTATCAGTGCCAATGCCACATCATGCGACCCTACTCCATGTTTTGGTGCACCCTCAAGCCATACAAGAACAACCTCGGGCGGAGCGATGTCATACGTGCCTTTAAGCAGTTGTTTTACAAGCTCTCCTCCACCTTCTCCAATTCCGAGCGTTCCATACGAGCCATAACGTGTGTGTGAATCCGAGCCTAGTATCATCTTACCGCAACCAGCGAGGACTTCTCTTGCATACTGGTGTATTACTGCTTGATTTGCCGGAACAAAAATACCTCCGTACTTTTTTGCAGCCGATAGTCCAAAAGCGTGGTCGTCTTCATTTATTGTTCCACCTACCGCACATAAACTGTTGTGGCAGTTAGTAAGCACATACGGCACAGGAAACTCAGTCATTCCTGCTGCTCTTGCTGTTTGGATTATGCTTACATACGTAATATCGTGCGAAACCAAGGCATCAAACTTGACACTTATTTCATCGTTTTTATTGCTTGTGTTTTCATTTTCATTTAATGGAGTAATTTCATGCTTACGTAATATTTTGTATGCTAATGTTTTTTCACGTTCAATGATAATATTAGTAATGTCATGTGTTACAACAGGTTTCCCTGCTTCGATTTTAGTTATTTTGCATAAATGCTCAACTGCTTTTTGTTCATTCATTGTGCAATATTCCTCTTAATACTTTCTTAATACATTTTATCATAGTTGTAACAATAAATTCAATATTTATACACACTTTATTATTTACATTATGATAAACTTACACCACGTTTAACCACAGAGATATACTAGCTCTGGCAGATGACGGTCGGATCACCGGTCAATTGCCAGAGCTAGACCATTGTGGAAGGGGTCGTTAAATTAACGATTTATGAAGATAACTCGTAAAATCTTTGACAGGATTTGAATGAGTAAGTTATAATAAATAAAACGAAAGGAATGGTAATTGATATGAGATTAAAATGGTTTGGGACAGCGACCATGATTATGGAAGAGGATGATACTAAGCTACTTTTTGACCCTTTTATGCCAATCAATGAAGAGATTTTTCAACCTCCTGTAAGTGAAATGTCAGAGGTTGATAATATTCTGGTTACTCATGGGCATTTTGACCATATTTCCGCCATACCTTTGGTAATTGAGCAAGGTGATGGTAGAAGCAAAGTGTATTGTACAGATACACCTCATAAAACCTTGATTCATTTAGGTGTTGACAAGCAAAGGATTCAAAGAATTAAACCCGGAGATGTTTTAAACATAGGACCATTTGAAATAAATGTAATAAAAGGGCAACATGTCGTCTTTGATAAAGCTCTTCTAATAAAAACATTACTGAGTCCGCGTATTCCCAAAAACTGGAGTAAATTCATAAACTTTCTACATGAAAGCAAAGAATATCCGGAAGCGGGTGAAACAGTAGCGTTTCACATTATCGTAAAGAACAAAAGTATTCTCATTTTGGGTAGTTTAAACCTTGATGAGAACACAAAATACCCCAGGGATATGGATCTTTTGGTGCTTCCTCTTCAAGGACATTCAGATATTGCTGATTATGCAATGCCGATTGTAGAAAGATTACAACCGAAGAAAATCTTATTAGATCATTTTGATGACTCATTCCCGCCAATTTCATCCTCAGTAGATACAGAACCATTTGTAAAACTTATGCAAGAAAAATATCCTGATGTAACGGTCATCCGTCCTCAAGCAAGTTTGGAATGGCTGGATGTGCTGTAAGGAAAACCTCACACTCACCCCAACTCCACAACCACCATTGCCGAGTATGGTTTTAGGTGTAAGCCACCACCGAAGTCCACTTTTTTGCCTGTTAAAGCGTCTGTGCCACAGCCTGCGTTAGCATTAAAGTGGGCAGTGTGTTCTTCGTTTGAAATGTTTATTGTTATCATCACACGTTTACCATCAATGCTTCTTGAGAAGATGTATTGTGAGTTGGTCAGATACAGCTGTTCGTAGTTGCCGTAGGTTAAGCATTTGTTCTCTTTATGTAACTTGGCAAGCTTTGAAATAAACTCTGTCAGCTCGCTCCACTCCGGAATATCAAATTTTGGTCTTAGCACCCAGTCATCATTACCTTTTTCACCTAATACTCCCCACTCACTGCCATAATAAATACATGGAATACCAGGCATTGTAAAAAGCAGCGTATATATTAGCGGTAAATGCTCCTTATTTGTTAAGAGGGAGGCTATACGTGAAACATCATGGTTATCAACGAAGTTTAGCAAGTGGCGACCTTTATAAAGTGTCCAGTTTTCACTTCCGAACTGACGGTTAAGAGAATATGCTATCTCAAACATATTTGTTGAATTAAAGCTAGAGTATAAACCCTTGTAACACTCATAGTTTGTAACGCTGTTTATAGTACCACTACTCAAAATTACATTATAATCACCGTGTAAAACTTCGCCAACTACCCAAAAGTCCGGTTTTATATCTCTGCAAACAGAACATAATTCACGTAAGAAATCATGCGGCAGTAAATACGCAACATCTAAACGTAAACCATCAATATCAAACTCATTTATCCACATTTTTACTGTGTTAAATAAATATTCTCTAACATCGGGGTTTGCCAGATTTAACTCGACCAGTGCAAAATGCCCTTCCCAACCTTCGTACCAAAACCCGTCATTGTAAGAACTATTACCATCGAAGTTAATTTTAAACCAATTTTTGTACTCACTGTTTTCGCGATTTTTTATCACATCTTGAAACTGTAAAAAGTCACGCCCAACATGATTAAACACCCCATCAAGCACAGCCTTTATGCCTTTTTCATGACAAGCTTTTATGAAAGCCTTTAAATCATCATTTGTACCAAGACGGCGGTCTACTGTTCTGTAATCTCTTGTGTCATACCCATGTGATGTTGACTCAAAAATAGGGCAAAGGTATAAAGCATTAGCACCAAGATTGTTAATATGTAGCAACCACTCTTGAAGCTTTATAAATCCATCTGATGGCTGAGATGTAAAATCATTGGTTTGATTGGTTCCTAACAACCCATAAGGAAATATCTGGTAAAATACTGCTGTTTCAAAATAATTCAAATCCTTGCTCCTTTTGTATAATTTCATAATTATTATATCATATTTTATGTATAAGCCAATTGTGAGGTGTTTTCAATGATTTTTTCGCATAGGTGCTTAGCATTGAGCAAACTAGCGAAAAAATTAGAGGAAATACCTTTGCAGTTGGCGATTGTTAAAATTATATCATAAAATGCTAAAGTTTTGCTTTTAAATGCCGATAATATGAATAAGGCTAGTTGCCTGTGCTGTCAAAGGAGTGGCAGTACACGAAAAGTGCCAATACAGCACAAGAATAT
>JAITFR010000027.1 GCA_031281255.1 Oscillospiraceae bacterium | reverse complement strand
TCTACAGCTTCTTGCTGGCGTCTACACGTCGCATTGCATATTGTATCAAAGATTTTTATGTTTGTACACTCTTTTTTTATTATATTGCAACACAAATTATATTCATCGTTAGTGCTTGTCGTTTGAAACACGACAGAAGTTGGTATATCTGTGTAATTAGACGTGTTTAAACACTCAGAAAGTTCCGTATTTGATTGAAATATCTCATAATTTTTACACCACCCTGCTATTGCTGAAACCTCAGGATGGTCTTTTTCTCCAATTATGAATATCAATCTTCCATTATTTGATTCATTACGTACAATATCGTGGATTTTCTTAACATCGGGGCATGTTGCATAAATGATATTACAAGATAAAGCTTCTAGTGCTTCATAATCACTTTTGCCTGCACCATGTGATCTAATAACAACTATACTACCTTCCGATACTTCGGATACATCATTGACAGCATGTACGCCAATTTTTTCTAAGTCATTTATAACATGTTCATTATGAATTATTGGTCCAAGAGTTAAGCATTTTTTATGCTCATCAGCAGTTTTTTTGCATAACTCAACAGCTCTGCTGACTCCGTAACAAAACCCTGCTGATTTGGCAACTATTACATTCATAACTTTTCTGTACCTAATGATTGAATATTGTACATAAGTTCTTCTGCTAATTTATGATAATCATCGGGATGGCGTTTTTCTTTTAATTTTTCTATAAAATATGGTTTTCCGATGACAATTTTGCTTTTCTTAAAATATGGTTTCTTTCGCGGTACAAATACCGGCAATATAGGCACTTTTGCACGCTCGGCAAGTTTTACAGCTCCGCTTTTTACAGCGGCAACATCAAGCTTCATTCTTCTGGTACCCTCAGGGAAAATAACAACTTTTTCACCATTTTTTAAATATGTTAATGAGTTTTTAACAGAGTTTACATCATTAATACTTCTGTCAACGCTTATCATTCCCATTTTTTTTAAAAACCAAGAAAGAACAGGGATTCTAAAAAGTTCAATCTTTGCAATAACATGAATATGATTTTCATCACCAAAAGCTATGCCAATTAAAAACGGGTCAATCATAGCTGAGTGATTAGAGCACACCAACGCTGCTCCCTCTATAAGGTTCTCTTTTCCGATAACCTCAATAGGTCTAAAAAAGTTTATCACCGGTCCTACATACTTATAACACCAACTATAAAAACCTTTACTATACTTTTCTATCATTTTGTTATCCTCATTGTTTTATGTGAGTTTTTTTGGTGTGAGTTGTTTTAGTGTGTTTTTTCAGTTTCGTAAAGCGGAACCATGGATGGTGTAGCGCCGAAACTCTGAGCATGGAAGCTCAGCGTTTTGGATAGAAACTGCTAAAAAATATACTAATACAACTCATAATGCACACACAAACACTGTTCATAATTTGTTTGATACAAGCAAACACAGTGCTTCGAAGCTTTGTTCAAAGTCTAAGTCTGTTGTGTCTAGGATAATTGCATCCTCTGCTGCTTTTAATGGAGCAATGTCACGCTCTGAATCGTTTTTATCACGTTTTATCATTTCACTTAGCACTTCTTCAAAACTTGTATCAATACCCTTTTCTTGTAGCTCAATAAAACGTCTTTTTGCACGAGCTTCCGGTGATGCAGTTATAAAGATTTTTAAATCTGCATTTGGTAATACAACAGTACCAATATCTCGACCGTCCATTATTATGTTATATTTTTTTGCCATATTTTGTTGCATTGACAATAAAAAGTCTCTCACCGGCGGCATAGCAGACACATCAGAAGCATAAGTTGAAACCTCCGGTAAACGTATATCATCAGTAACATCTTCACCGTTTAAGAACATTCGTTGAATACCGTCATTATCATACTTCATTTCCAGTTGTATAAGTGGTAATAATTCTGATACTTTTGTTAAATCTTTGGATGCTACATTGTTTCGTTGAGTAAATAAACCGATTGAACGATACAATGCACCTGTGTCAACATATATGAAGTTAAAGTGTTTTGCAACACGTTTTGCGAGTGAACTTTTACCTGCACCTGCAGGCCCGTCAAGTGCTACACTAATCATACCTGTTCGTATACTCCATATTCTTCCCATATTCGCTCTAAGCGTTCAAAGTTTTCGTACAAATCACCCGGTGCTTTTTCACTCACTGCTACTACAAGAGCGTTAACAAGACTTAGTGGTGCTACAAGTGTATCAAGGAATGAAATCATATCACTTCTAGCACATAATGAAATATCAGCTAGTTCAGTTAATGGTGAAGCTAAACCGTCTGTTATTGCTATGATTTTAGCTCCAACATTTCTTGAGTATTGCATTGTTTTTATTGTACGGCGTGAGTATCGTGGAAAGCTGATTGCGATAAGCAAGTCCCCTTCTGATAAACGCACAATTTGTTCAAATACTTCACTATCGGGGCTTTCACTAATAACTCGTGAATTGTTAAATAATAAATCAAAATAAAAGCCCATAAACTTTGCTAAAAAAGATGATGAGCGTAATCCTAAAATATATATATTTTTTGCTTCAATAATAGCGTCCACTGCTTTGGAGAAATCTTTACTGTCAGTTTCTTCCATTGTTTGGCGTATTTGTTCGATATCAGAGGTTAAAACGCTTTTTAAAATATCACCGGTTCCTAGTCTATCTTTTGCTACCTTAATTCGTTGAACAGAGGTAAGCTTACCTCGCAAGGTATCTTGTAAAGAGCGTCGCATTTCTGGATAACCGTCAAAACCAAGCTCCATAGCAAATCTGACAACTGTTGATTCGCTGACACCTGCAAATCTGCCTAATCTGATAGCAGTCATAAATGCAGCTTTATCAAAATGTTCAAGGATGTAGTCAGCAATACGTTTTTGCGATTTTGACATCTTTGGTAAGCTCTGATGTATTAATGTTAATACGTCTTTATCCAAGTGATTCCACCTCTTTTTTTGTTAAGTAACGCCACTTCCCGGTTTCTAATGTACCTAGATTTAATGTATCTATAGAAATTCGTTTTAATTTTTGTACACTTAAACCAACACTTGCACACATTTTTCTGACTTGTCTATTACGCCCTTCAATTATAGTGATTTCAAGAGTTCCACCGTTGGTTGTTTTTTCGAGAACTCTGGTTTTCTTTGCACGAACTGTATAATCATCAATAATTATTGGTTCTAAGAGTAATGCTGCCGCTTTTTCTACATCACCTTTTACATAAGCTGTGTATGTCTTTAACTTTTCATACGAAGGATGCATTACTTTATTTGCAAAGTCACCGTCGTTGGTAAAAAGTAATAAACCTTCCGAATCTAAATCAAGTCTACCAACAGGATAAATACGTTTATGAACATCAGCCACAAGCTCCATTACTGTTTTTCTGCCTCTGTCATCACTTACAGTAGTTAGATAACCACGCGGTTTATTAAGCATTATATAAACAAAAGAATTATCTTGAGCTATCCTTACTCCATCAACTGTTATTACATCAGTTAAAATATCTGCCGATTGTCCAAGGGTTGCTATTTCTCCATTTACAGATACTCGACCTTGTGTAATAATTCTTTCTGCTTCTCTGCGTGTCGAAACACCGGATGCCGAAAGTATCTTTTGCAATCTTTCCGGGTGGTTACTCATGGTTTAGTTATTCTTTATCCTTATCCAAAAACTCACTGACTTTGTCTAAAACATCAGGAACAGCATCAAGAATCTTGTCAATTGGTGAAGGTTCACGAGGTGAAATGTAAATCATCTCTGTTCTATGACCTTTTACAGTAATAAATGCAACAGGAACAATATTTACACCTGCACCTGTACCACCGCCAAATCCGCTTTTATCATTCTTTTGATTAAAGTCAGTACCTCCACCAACAAATCCAAATGATACTTTTGATACAGGAATTAATGTCATTCCATCTGCTGTGACAATTGGTTCTCCAACAACTGTGTTAGTGTCAACCATTTCCTTGATTTTTTGCATTGTTGTTTCCATGAGATTGTTAATTGGTTCTCTTTCCATCTTCTTTTACATCCTTTCAGTGTTTTTGTTTAATCTTTGTCTTAGTTGAAAGTGATTTATTTTATTTTTTCGCTAGTTCGCTCAATGCTAAGCACATACGCGAAAAAAGTAAAACAAACCTCTTTCAACTAATCTTTCTCCTCCATCTTTTGTGTCTTTTGCTTATCATCAGTACTGTGTAAAGATTTTAAGATTGGTAATAGTGCTGATATTACATAAATAACTTCCCATATTGCTATAGATATTTGTACCTCTGCATAGATTTTATGCTCATTTAAATCAGACTCAAAGTCTGCAAGCACCAGAATATCACGCTTTTTTATATGAAAATATTTTTCAAAGATGGGTACTATGATACCAAAAGCAGCATTTGCAGCACCATATCCTATTGCGGTCTTAGCAGCATTTTCACCGGCAGATGTATAATGCAGGGTTAATTTCTTAATAAGCAGTTTTTTTCTTAATCGGTCAAGAGCATTTTTGACTGATTTTAGTATAGTCATAAAATCTTTTAAATTACCGGGTTTTACACTCTTACCTTTTTTCTTTATCTTTTTTACACGTTTTTTCTTTTTATCAGTTTTTATTTGAAACTTGATAAAACCAACTTTTTCCCAAACATTAATACCGTCTTCATTATAAACAACTATAACACCAACACGTAAAAACGCAAGAAGAATTAAAACAACCAGAATGATTCCTAATACTAAAAATAACATAATAATCTCGATTCTATATTTTTGTTGCTGTTACAACTAATTTTCGGAAACTTCTAAACTTTTTTCTGTTTCTGACATTGTAGCAATTTCAATTTCTCTGGCTTTTAGTTCGAGGATTGCATTTTGAATCCCCTCTTGCTCGTCACCTGTACCTTCAATATGCGGTAGTTCAGGTAGTTCTTTAAGAGATTCCATTCCAAAGATTCGCAAGAAATTATGATTTGTCTTAAAGAGCATTGGTCGTCCCGGTGCGGGTAATCTTCCGCATGATTCTATTAACTCTTTTTCCTGTAAAAGTCCGATGGTATACGAGCTGTCAACTCCACGAATTTGCTCGACATAAGCTTTTGTAACAGGTCCGAAGTACGCAATAATTGCAAGCACTTCAAGAGCTGGTTGCGAAAGCTGCGGAGGTCTGCGTGTTTCAAGAGTTTTTCTTATTGTGTCTGCATATTCGGATGATGAGCAAAGCTGCAAAGTATTTTCTAACTTTATAAGCCTAATCCCTCTGCGGTTAAAGCTGTAATAATCACGAAGATTATCAGCCGCTTCTTCAATAGCGCTTTCGTCAACCTCAAGAACAAGAGCTAACCTTGGTATCTTAACCGGTTCTCCCGAAACAAAAAGGACTGCTTCTATTGTTTTTTGTATTTCAGTATTTTCCATAATATTTTATAACCCTATTTAGTTTATTAAACCAGTATACTATAAATATTAGTAGTTTGTAATAAAATTATTTTTGTTTTTGATTATCGCCTCATGTAAGCTATTTTCTCTGATTTTTTGCCATTCTTCCTGTTCGGAAAGATTTAGTCAAAAAAATTATTGAAAACAGCTTGCACTCGGCTTGTAGAATACCATTCTTTATTCGTCGAGTGTAAAATCAACAATTTCTGTTTCTCTACCTGTGTTGGAGTATGATATCATAATATCTTCATTTTCTCCGGTTAGTAAAACACTTCCGACTCTGCATAGTTCCAGTACGGCAACTAGTGTTGCAATTAGTTCTGTGCGGCTTTTACATCCGTAAAAGAGTTTTTGAATTTTTGTTTCTCCACCACGTTTTAGTTTATCAATAACTTCGTTGATTTTTTCCGAAATCGGATAGACTTGTCTGCCCGGATATGTTGGTTCTCTTTGATTGATACTGCTTAATTTAAGATTTTCTTTACCAACCACTCTGTAGATTGCTTCAAGTAATTCTTCACTTATATGAACATATTTGTACTCGGCATCAGGAGTGTAATATTCCGGCGGTCCTGACATCATCAGAGCATCACGGCTATACATGCATGATAGTGTTTCAGCAATTTTTCTTATTTGCAAATATGTATCACCACGTTGCAATTGCTCAAGAGACGTAATCAATTGTTCAAGCTCAGATATTTCTTCGTCTCCCGATAATAACATTTTAGTTTTTATATAAGTTAAATGAGACGCCATTGCAACAAACTCACTTGCAACATCTAAATCTTGCTCCGTCATTTCATCAAGGAACGCAAGATATTGGTCAAGAATAGATGAAATACTTATATCTCTAATCTCTATTTTATCTTTACTAAGAAGTTGAAGAATAAGAGCAAGCGGACCTTCAAAGTCGGTCATATCGTGTTTCTCTTTGACAATACCTTCTAGCTTAAATACAGGTGTTTCCATTAAATAATCCTAACTAAAGAAACCAATTACAGTGACAGCAAAGTTTCCTATACCTATAATAATTGCTGTTCTTATTGGTTCTAAAACCATACTAAATAAGTTAAACGGAAGAAAAAATCCGGTAAGGATAATTCCTAGTAAAATCATCATTCCATAACGTTCATACTTCATCACTTTATTATAGTATTTATCAGGTAAAAATGAGAATAAAACTCTGGAGCCATCAAGCGGAGGAATTGGCATCATATTAAACACTGCCAATGCAACATTAATAAATATCATAAAGTATAACATTAACAACACAATTTCATTAAAATCTCTCGGCATTAATAAGTAAACAAACATAAAGATTACTGCCAGAATAAGGTTCGATACCGGTCCTGCAAGTGCGGTATAAGCCATATACCGTTTTGGATGCTCAAAGTTGCTCGTATTTACCGGTACCGGTTTTGCCCATCCAAAACCTATTAACAATATTGCTATTAATCCACCTATATCAATGTGTTTAATCGGATTTAATGTAAGTCTTCCCATTCGTTTTGCTGTGTCGTCACCTAATCTATAGGCAATATATCCATGTGCAACTTCATGAACAGTAATGCAGATTAAAGCCGGTACAGCAGTAATAGCAATAATCATTAACCTCTCTGTACTAAACATGTTATTTAGCCAATCCATTTTATTGCCTCCGAAATTAAAGCATCTCTGCCTGTACCTTTAACTGCTGAAAACGGAAGAACTTTCACATTATCAGGAAGTTCTAATGTATTGCGAATGAGTTGTATATTTGGTTCAATCTCGCTTTTTTTTAGCTTATCTACCTTGTTTGCTACAACTATAAGCGGACAGTTTGTTTGTTTGAAATAATCTGCCATTGTTACATCATCATTTGTTGGTTTATGT
>JAITFR010000189.1 GCA_031281255.1 Oscillospiraceae bacterium | reverse complement strand
AACCTCGATGCAAAGCTGCGTACATCAATGCGTACAGAGCTGATTAAACTCCACAACAAGCTTGAAACCACATTTGTCTATGTTACACACGACCAAACAGAAGCTATGACAATGGGTGATCGTATTGTTGTTATGAATCATGCAGTTGTACAACAAGTTGATACACCACAAAACCTATATGATTTCCCATGTAACATGTTTGTTGCCGGATTTATCGGAAGCCCGCAAATGAACTTTATCGACGTTGTGTTAGTCAAAGACAGTAAGGGTTATTATCTGGAGTCCGGTTCAGATAAACTTTACATGACAGGGGACAAAGTAGACGACGATAAACTTAAAGATTATATTGGAAAAAATATTAAGCTTGGTGTTCGTCCCGAAGATATTTATGACGACGAAGAGTTTATCTCAAAAAGTCCCGATTCAATTATTTCAACACATGTTGATGTTAGTGAGCTTATGGGTAGTGAAGTATATCTCTATCTCAAATATGCTGACTACACACTCACAGCCCGTGTTGCACCAACAACAAAATCCAGAACAGGCGATAGCGTAAAAGTTGCTCTTAACATGAACAATATTCACCTGTTTGATGCAGAAACAGAAAACGCAATTTTAAACTAAAATAAAATGCCGATATTTTCTAGAAACTTTAACAGACCGGGTCCGGGAGTACCAAAAGACGCGCCACGCAAAAAGGGTGTGGCGCGTTTCTTCGAATTACTCTTTAGAGACTTCTTTGACCTTGTAAAGCTTAATTTACTATTTTCTATAATTTTATTACCATCACTTACATTATTTGTATTGAATATTATGGGTGTGTTTGGTGCGTTTTCTTTATTTGTTTTATTACTTTCATTAGTTTTAGCATATCCAATTGGTGGAGCTCTTACAGCTTATGTATACTATATAACAAAAATGATGCGTGATGATCCAAGTTATGTATGGTATGAGTTCAAACGAAAGTTTAAAGAAAACCACAAACAAGCTGCCGTGTCAGGACTTGTTTGTATGGTTTTTATTTATACGCAGATTTTTGTTTGGGCTACATTTTATATTGCAACAACAGAAGGTGGAACAATCGATTTATTTTTATTGCTTTCATCAGTAATTGCACTTTTTTTCTTCACTATGATTGCACCATATGTCTTTATGCAGTTTTCGTATCTTGAACTTAGCTCATTAAAGGTTTTTAGAAACAGTGTGATGCTTACATTTGCTTACTTACCTAGAAGTTTTATGGGGGCAGTGCAAGGATTAATAATCTGGATAATATTTGCACTCCAAATGCCTTATTCAATAATGATGCTCCCATTTGTATTTTTAGTTTTTATTTCACTTTCAATGTTACTTGGTTTATCATGGGTATGGAAACCCTTTAATGAACAATTCGAAATAGAAGAGACACTTAAAAAGCGTCTCGCAGAAGAAAACCAAGCCGAAAAAGTCATTGACGATTGATAATAAACCAAAGCTCTAAAAATAAACTCCACAGTGAACGCGTAAATGTTAATTTAATTCTTTGAAGCCCTCTTTAGCAAAGAGGGTGCCCTCCGCAGAGGGCGGGTGATTTGAACCTTGAAATTTGCACAAAAAGAGCGAACGAAGTTCGCTCTTTTTAGTCAAAACTAAACGATGTGTCCCAAAGTGGATTATCACGTGCTAAAGAAATCAATACTTCAACACGGCGGTTTAAAGCACGACCTTCCGGTGTGTCGTTACTGGCTATTGGTCGGTACTCACCACAAGCACGTGCCAGAAATAAACCCTGGTCTAAATCGCTTGTATTTACTAATACCCATAAAAAGTTCATAGCACGATCGCGGCTAATATGCCAGTTAGAAGGGAACTGAGGGGTATTTATCGGTACATTATCTGTGTGACCGGAAACAACAACTTCAAATGGATCTTCCGGCACAAAATGGGCTGCAAGTAACTCAGCGATAGTCTCAGCAGAACCCATCATTTCAGGGGTTATATCAACACTTCCTGAAGCAAAGAGTATATCACTCATTAATACAAGCAGTATATGATCACCATTATAGACAAGACTTATTGAATTACCATTCACATGTTCATCAAGCCACGAGGTCATATTTTCATATAAACCTTGCATGGCAGCCTCACCACCACGGTCATTACTGCCCGGTCGTGGCCATTCATCGTCCCACTCTCCGCCAAAATCATCGGGATCAAACATATCGCGAATTTCCCAAAACTGCTCTGCTGATATACCGTCTCGTGACATTGCTGCCATAAACAAGGTGGCTTTTTCTGTATCAGCACTAGAAAGGGCAAACA
Source organism: Oscillospiraceae bacterium (assembly GCA_031281255.1). Lineage (GTDB taxonomy): Bacteria > Bacillota > Clostridia > Oscillospirales > Oscillospiraceae > WRMH01. The sequence continues at coordinate 6,249 of JAITFR010000189.1, read as the reverse complement.
TCAAAACAAAAAATGTCATAAGCAGAGTAACCATGTCTGCATAAGATGTCATCCAACCGTCTGTCCGCTCTTCGGCTTCTTCTCCACTGCCACCGGCTCTTTCGTTACCACGATCATCACTACTAGCCGCCATTATGTCACATCCTTTCAGTCATCAGTCGTCTGACGATTTCTTTTCATCTTCTCTAAATTGTGCACTGTCGGCTGTGCTTAGTTGCTCAACAAGATAATCTTTAATAACACGCGGGTTGTCACCGTTTAGGATTGAAAGCAGTCCGTTACAAACCATTGTTTTACACATAATTTCTTTTTTGTGCAGGATTTTAAGCTTAGTAGAAATTGGCAGGAAGAAAATATTTGCAATCATTGAACCGTAAAGAGTTGTTATAAGTGCCGCTGCCATGTTAGAACCAAGGTTATTTATGGCTTCGGGGTCTGCAAAGTCAAGACTCATAAGCATATTAACAAGAGAAACAACAGTTGCACACATTCCAAAAGCCGGTGCATAAGCCGCTGCTTTATCGTAAATTGAAATAGCTTCCATATGTCGTTCTTTAATACCACTTATACAATCTTCAAGAGCGAACTTAACAGAGAATTTGTCCAGACCGTCAACCATCATTCGTAGTGCATAAGCCATAAGCTGATCATCAACTTGTTCTTTTTCAAAAGCAAGCAAACCTTCCTTACGTGCTTTTTCAGCCAAAGAAACTATTTTATCTATATATTCTGTTGGATTTGACTCTTTTCCTAACAGTACCTTAAAGTGACCGGGTATTTTTACAAGAGTTGCCATTGGGAAACCGGCGATTATACTTGCAACAGTCGGAACTACAACCAGAATTATACTAGGTATGTTAACAAAGTCGGGTATTTCGCCACCCAAAACAACTACGCCTACGAATATAGACGCAAATGCGATCGCCATTCCAATTAACGTTGTTATACCCTTCATAGGTTATGATTCTTCCTTGTCTGATTCTCTTCTGGAACCGCTGATAAGTGGGAAAGTACTAACTTCAATCTGTACAAGTGTACGACGCATTATTATTTGATCCCTGGCGATTGCAAGGTCGTCAATATTGTCTTGTGAGCGTCTTTCCATACGGTCACGTTCTGCTTCAACAAATGCAATGTCTATATCCTCAGGCCATTGTGCATCATTTGCTAAAATTGTTACTATATTGTCTTGAACCTGAGCCATACCACCAAAAACAGCCATTCTGCGTTCTTCATCACCGTTTATTATACGTAAAACACCATAGTCAAGTATTACCGAAGTTGGCTCATGACCTGCCATAATGCCCATGTCGCCTGTAATGCAACGCATTATGACCATTTGTGTGTCTTCATCATATTTTATATTGTCCGGCGTAGTTATACGCAAACGAAATGTTGAAACAGCAGGCATAATTTAAATCCTATAGCTTTCTACGACTTCATCGATTGTTCCTCTGTTTAGGAAGTTTCCTTCCGGTATATCATCATATTCACCATCAATAATACCGGCAAAACCACGAATTGTTTCTTTAATTGGCACATATTTACCCGGGATTGCAGTGAACTTTTCAGCGACAAAGAATGGTTGAGATAAGAATCTTTGCACCTTACGGGCACGGTCAACAATTAATCTATCGTTTTCTGAAAGTTCGTCCATACCAAGAATTGCTATTATATCTTGCAGGTCTCTGTAACGCTGCAATATACTTTGTACACTTCTTGCTACATTATAATGTTCTTTACCAAGTACACTTGCATCTAAGATTCTTGATGTGGAATCCAATGGGTCAATAGCAGGGTAGATACCTTGCTCAACTATTGCACGGGAGAGAACAGTTGTTGCATCAAGATGTGTAAATGTTGTTGCCGCAGCAGGGTCAGTAAAGTCGTCAGCAGGGACGTATATTGCTTGAACTGATGTGATAGAGCCTGTTTTTGTTGATGTTATACGTTCTTGCAAACTACCAACCTCTGTTGCGAGAGTGGGTTGATAACCAACAGCACTAGGTACACGACCAAGAAGTGCAGAAACCTCTGAACCGGCTTGAACATAACGGAAAATATTATCAATAAAGAGCAAAACGTCTTGTAGTGATACATCACGGAAATATTCTGCGATAGTCAGACCGGAGAAACCAACACGCATACGAGCGCCGGGGGGTTCGTTCATTTGACCGAAAACCAGAGCCGTTTTGTTAATAACACCTGAGCGTGTCATATCGTTATACAGGTCGATACCTTCACGAGTACGCTCTCCAACGCCTGCGAAAACGGAGTAACCGCCGTGTTCAGTTGCAATGTTACGGATAAGCTCCATAATCAAAACTGTTTTACCAACACCGGCACCACCAAACAGACCAATCTTACCACCCTTAGAGTATGGGCATAGAAGGTCAACAGCTTTTATACCTGTTTCAAACATTTCTGTTGTTGCAGTTTGTTCAGCAAAACCCGGAGCTGTGCGGTGGATAGGCCAACGCTCTTTTGTTTCCGGATCGGGTTTATTGTCAATTGCTTTACCAAGGACATTAAGCATACGTCCAAGTGTTTCGTCACCAACAGGTACAGAGATAGGTGCACCTGTATCAACAGCTTGCATACCTCTGGTCAAACCATCGGTGGTGTCCATAGAAATGCATCGTACAACATTGTCACCAAGATGTTGAGCAACTTCGAACACAATATCTTTACCTTCGTGTTCAACCTCGATTGCATTATAAAGACCCGGGATATCAGTGTCAAACTTAAAGTCTACAACCGCTCCTGTTATTTGTAGTATTCTACCAATATTTTTCTCAGCCAAAACCATCTCTCCCTTATCAATTACTGTAGTACACAAGAACCTTACTATTGCAAAGCATTGGCACCACTGACAATTTCTGTTATTTCCTGCGTTATCATACCTTGACGTTTACGGTTATAATCAAGGGTTAGAGCTTCGAGAATATCTGTTGCGTTACGTGTTGCCGAGTCCATGCTGGTCATTCGTGAAGCTTGCTCGCAAACAGCGGATTCCATCATTGCACCATATATCATTATATTCAGATACATGGGGACAGCATGTGTTATAAATGTTTCAACATCCGGATCATAAGACATTTCATGAGTGCCTTCGTCCAAATCATCACCTGAAGCCATTTTTAAAGGTAAAAGTCTTACAATATGAGGGATATGTGCAAGTACCGATTCAAAATGAGTATAAATGACATACACTTCATCAACCTCACCGGATTTGTACATTTCTGCAACCATACTGCTTAATACTTCAGCATCAGCAAATGTTGTTGCTTCTGATGCGGCTATAGACCTATGTGCAATCTCCTTACCACGGCGACGGAAATAATCCCACCCTTTAGAGCCAACTGCAATGATTTTTTCTTTTTTATCCTTGTTTGATTTTACACATGCAAGTGCTTCTTTTGAAATTGTTGCATTAAAACTGCCACACAAACCACGATCACTGGTTAAGACAATATATGCAATTGATTTTACCTCACGTGCTTCTGCAAAAGGTATAATCATTTCATCACTTACATCGGTGCGGATATTGTCCATAACATTTTTTATGTCATTATACATTGGACGAATATCATCCAGTCTGACCTTAGCTTTTTGAAGCTTTGAAGCAGCAACAAGATTCATGGCTTTCATGATCTTTTTAGTGTTGTTAACACTGGTTATTCTCTTTTTTATAGCTTTCATAGAAGCCATATGAGGTTACCTCTTTGTTAATTTTTATGAGAAGTTTTTGAAGAACTCGTCGGCTGCAACTTTCATTTTTTCGCTGAGTTCATCAGAAATTACTTGAGTTTCACGAATTTCTTTTGCTATATCGTTATAACGTTCATCAACAAAACCAAGAAACTCACGTGATGCTCTTTGCACATTTTCGACATTTACCTTTGAGAAATATCTGTTAGTGAGTAAGTACAGCAACAAAACTTGTGCTTCAACAGTCAGCGGTTCGTATTGTGGTTGTTTTAAGATCTCTACAATACGTTCGCCGTGTTTAAGACGGTCAAGTGTGTCTTTACTTAAATCAGAACCAAACTGTGCAAATGATGCAAGCTCTCTATATTGAGCAAGCTCTATACGAAGCGGTCCGGATATTTTCTTCATTGCAGGTATTTGCGCTGCACCACCAACACGGGAAACTGAGAAACCCGGGTTAATAGCAGGGCGTACACCATTGTTAAACAACTCTGTTTCCAGATAAATCTGACCATCCGTTATTGATATAACGTTTGTTGGTATATACGCAGAAATATCACCGGCTTGTGTTTCGATAACAGGCAGAGCTGTAAGTGAACCTCCACCTCTTTCGTCATTAAGTTTTGCCGCACGTTCAAGCAGACGTGAGTGCAGATAGAAAACGTCACCGGGATAAGCCTCACGACCCGGAGGTCTACGTAGCAAGAGACTAAGTGCACGGTAGGCAACAGCATGTTTAGACAAGTCATCGTAGATAACTAAAACATCCTTACCTTCTTCCATCCACTCTTCACCCATAGCACAACCGGCATAAGGAGCGATGTATTGCATTGGTGAGGAATCTGCTGCGGAAGCTGAAACAATGGTTGTGTACTCCATTGCACCTGCTTCTTCAAGAATCCTTACTAAACGTGCAACTGTTGATACTTTTTGTCCAACCGCAACATAGATACAATAGACGCCTGCACCTTTTTGATTGATAATTGTATCAATACAAATTGCAGTTTTACCGGTTTGGCGGTCGCCAATGATTAACTCACGCTGACCACGGCCGATCGGTATCATTGAGTCGATTGCTTTAATTCCGGTTTGAAGCGGAGTGTTAACCTCACCACGTTCAATAACACCGGGAGCAACACGCTCAATTTGACGTGTCTTTGTACTTTGAATCGGACCTTTACCATCAACAGGTTCGCCGATAGGGGAGACAACTCTTCCGAGCAGAGCATCGCCAACAGGTATCTCAGCAATACGCTTTGTCCTTTTGACAACCTCTCCTTCTTTAACTAAATTGTCTGCACCCAGAAGAACAACACCAATGCTGTCTTCATCAAGGTTAAATGCAATGCCAAAAACGCCGCTCGAAAACTCGAGCAACTCACCGCTCATTGCATTATCAAGTCCGTGAACACGTGCAATACCGTCACCAACTTGTATGACACTTCCTGCTTCGGAAACGTCTAGCTTTGCGGAATAGCTTTGAATCTGCTTTTTAATTACTGAGCTGATTTCATCGGGTCTAAGAGTCACACCAAAGCCCCCCTCTTTCTTAAGAGTTACGTTGTTCTACTAAACTGACATTTAAGTCGTGTAATTTCTTCTTGACTGTCCAGTCAATATAATAACCATCTGCGTATATATATGGTCCGCCAATTAGTGATTTATCTACTTTCATGGATAAGGTTACATCTTTGTTTAATTTCTTTGACAGCACTTCTTTTAACAAATTGGCTTGCTTATCATCATATGGAGCAGCCGATAGAACTTTTGCTGTTACTTTGTTATTATGACGTTCAATTGTATTAATAAGTGCCGTGAGTGAAGAAATTAAATATGCCTCGCGGTTTTTGTTTGTGACGAGGTATAAGAAACCAAGTAAATCCTCATGAATATGCCCTGAAAATGCTCTTTTAAACATGTCGTTCTTATCTGATGCAGAAACCTGCGGACTAACAAGCATACGTTGACAGTCCGGATCTTGTAACGAATCACGCAGCATTATTGCTTGACTGAGAAAGAGATTTTCAACACCTTTTTCAACAGCCAACTCATATAGAGCAGAGGCATAGAGGGTACTTAGTCTCTCCATGTCATTCCCTCCAGGTCTGATATGGTTTCATCAAAGAGTCTGTCGTGTGTCTCTTTGTTTATTGCAAGTGACACAAACTTTTCAGCCATTGTTGCGGACACTTCAATGATTGCAGTACGCATATCGTTTTCTGCACGCTCCCACTCCATATCAACATTCTTTAAAGCGCGTGATCTTATACCATCAGCTTCGGCTTTAGCTTCGTCAATAAGACGGCGGCTGGAGTCGGCTGCATACTTGCGAGCTTCCGAGAGAATATCCTCACGCTCACGCTCAACTTCAGCTATTTTCTTTTCGTACGATTGCTTTAACTCTGATGCCTGTTTCATATCCTCTTCGGCTTGCTCTAATTGCCCTTCAATTCTTGCGGTACGTTTACGTAGTATCTCACGCACCGGTCTATACAAAAGAAACGCAAGTATCGCTGCAAGCACTGCTACATTAAAGAC
>JAITFR010000183.1 GCA_031281255.1 Oscillospiraceae bacterium | reverse complement strand
GCCTGTCAGCTAGGCTCGCCGCTATGCGGACTTCGCCTAACTGACAGGTAGACTACATGCCACTGCGTCGTGTGCAAGCACACTCCTTCGTGCCACGTCGTCTACCTGCCCCGCGTTATCGGCAATACTACATTTTAGGGAAACGACGGCAAAACACCCACAAGAGTGTGCAAGCGAAATTATTTACGGTGTAGTAATATAATGAATGTATTGCGAGATTATGAACATGACAATCATTGACACATATAACGAAATCATAGCTCTGTTTGATAAAATGGGCGGAATCTTTGAAATTGACCTGTGGGAAAGGTATGCAAGCGACATATCAGGTGAGTTGTTAGAGAAATGTAAATATGATAGTCGCGATTATGTTTTTGAAACGCAGGTTGTCCCTATAATAGAACAAGCGATGACAAATCGTGTGAAATTGGATTTAGCACATGCTTCGTTTTTACAGGTTACTGAAAATATGAGCAAGAGGATTGAAGAGGTGCTTGGCACGGATTTACAGGTTGATATAATTTTCTATGTTGGTCTTTGCAATGGTGCAGGCTGGGCAACAGAGTTAAATGGAAAGCCTGCTGTTTTACTCGGGGTAGAAAAAATTATTGAACTTGATTGGTGCGACGACGAGAGCATGACTGCTCTTATTCATCACGAACTAGGGCACATATGGCATTTCAGTTTGCACGATATTTCTAAACAATACAGCCATTCCGTAGTTAAATTGTTTTGTGAAGGTGTTGCAATGCATTTCGAACAGCTTATTCTCGGTGACTTTAACTATTACCATCAAAGCAAAAATGGCTGGCTGGATTGGTGTCAAGCCAATAGAACAGAAATTAAATTCGAATTTTTCCGCAGAGTAAATGCAAATGAAAGTACGCAAGATTTCTTCGGTGATAGGTGTAATTACCAAGGCTATTCTGATGTCGGATACTATCTTGGCTGTGAGTTTGTGAAATGGCTGGTGCAAAGATACCCATTTGCTGAAATAGCGAAGCTGGATTATGACTCGGTATGCAAAAATTTTTACAGCTTCGCAGGATAAACATTATCCACGGTATTTATGTTTACGGCGATTATGACATAAGCGAGTTCACCGAAAAAGCAAGGGGTAAATTGTAGTGGCTAAGCCGAAATTCATTTGTGCTAATCAAACCTTATACAAACCGTCCGTACTGCCGATAACACACGGTATACGCTCCGTCGCCTTTGGCGACTTCGGGCTTCGCCACATTCCAGTGATTAAATGACAATGCTCCGCATTGTTTTGAATAAGGTGTCCGGAACGTCGTATACCTTGAACGTTATGTGAAATTGGGGCGAAATAGTTGACAATATTAAAATATATAATTACATTGTAAATACTTAAAATACCAAAAGGAGAGAATAAGATGATAAATCGCATTACTTTAATAACATTAGGTGTGAAAGATATTCAAAAATCAAAAGAATTCTATGTAGGTTTGGGGTTTGAAATTAAGAAGGAACGACCGACAATGATTGATTTTAAAATTGACGGAACAGATTTTTCAATATTTCCAATTGATATGTTGGCTAAAGATATAAATCCAGATAATCCTCCAGAAATAATAAATGGATTTTCTGGAACAACACTTGCCCACAATCCTTCGAACAAAGAGGATGTTGATACAATATATCAAAGAGTTATCGAATTGGGAGGAACTCCAATAACTACACCCAGAAAAGCTATTTATTGGGATGGTTATCATTTTTACTTCAAAGATTTAGACGGACATTATTGGGAAATTGCTCATTAATGTATAAAAGATTGAATATTCTCTATATAATAAACACTTCTTTATAATATAATGATAAAGAGAAATTATTTACATAAAAAATCAATAAAAATTATAAAGAAAATTAATCCCGAAAACGCCCCAACATCACATAACAAACGTTGTACGCTATACTACCTTTTATCGAGGACGAAGGAACGCTAAGAGTCACAATAAATGCCAGTAATACTGATTACGATCCAAAGGAGTTGCTGCGAGTATGCGTTTTGAATTTGACAGTAAAATACAACAGCTTGAGGGTAAAATAAAATGGAATGTTCTATACTTTCCATATTCTGTAGCGGAACATTTTGATATCAAAGGGAATGTACCCGTCAGAATTACAGTGGACGGGCATGAGTTTGAGCATACGCTTTTGCCATCGAAAAATGGACATTATATGGTTTACAACGAGTTCATAAAACGGGTAGTCAAGAAGAATCTTGGTGACAGTGTGCATATTACATTGGAAAAAGACAGTAGAAAGCGTGAGGTTATCATACCAACATATATTGAGCAATCTCTACAGGAAGCAGGTTTGTTAGAAAAGTTCAATAAACAAGCTGATTATATAAAACGTGAACAGATAAATTATATCGAAATCGCAAAAAAAGAAGATACGAAAAGCAGGAGGGTAAACGCTTTAATAAAGCGATTATGTGAATCAATCTTATAAAATGGAGGAAAACAAAATGGTAAACAGAGAACTGGTAGAAATCATTGAAAAATTCGCAGGATCGGGTTGGGATCTGATTGATGCTGTTTCGAACAAGTGGTTAGCGGATAATTCATCAGAGGAAATCAAAGATGAATTGTTAGTTGCGGTTGAACAAGCTGACAAAGATTGTGGAAGTTGCGGTTGCGACTATGATGTGCTGTATAAAAGAGCGTTAGAATTGTTAAGGGTAGCGTAAGCCACTTAGTAGATATTGTCGTTATATCCGTACAGCGTACAACAAACGGTATACGCTGCGCCGCCATTCGTGGGCGGCTTGGGTTTATGCCTGCCAGCCGGCAGGCACGACCACATTCCGGTGATTGGATGGCAATGCTCCGCATTGTTTTTTTGTAAGGTGTTCGGAACGTCGCATACCTTGAACGGTATACGCTTCCGCCTCCCTATCGGTCGGCTCCGGGCTCCGCCACATTCCGGTGATTTAATAGCAATGCTTCGCATTGTTTGTTATAAGGTGTTCGGAACGTCGTATACCTTGAACGTTATGTGTAATTGGGGCAGGTTGTTGGCATATATTTAAAAATAAAAAATTAGGAACACCTAAAAACCCATTGAGAAAAAGAAAATTATTGGAAACAACGTTTTTGTCTATTTTTTGCTTGACAAAAATATAAAAAAAATGAGAGAATAAAAAAACATGGGATTCATAAATATTCCCATTATATATTTATCATATGACATATTGTTGCCATATGATAAAAGAAAACAAGGAGATTATCCAAATGAAGGTCGAAACCACAAACATGAAATCCCAAATTGCAGTGGCAATTAAAAAAACAGCAGTGAATATGGACAGTATGATGGCGGTGATTAATGAAGACGTTGAAAAACTCATGGCGTATTTGTCCGAACATGGTAAGCAACTGGTGGGTGCGCCGTATCTCGCTTACAAAAATCCCAACGAGGACTGGTCACAGTTCGATATTGAGTGGGGTGTGCCGATTGATGAGGCAATCCCTGTTAAAGGTGAGTTCTTTATGAGCCAATCTTACGAAGGTAAAGCACTTACTGTGACACACAAAGGCGCATACAAAGACCTTGAAAAAGCGTACAATGCGCTCATGGACTACGCCAAGGAAAATTCATTAGAGAGTACAGGTATCTATTACGATTACTACCTTAACGACCCTTCTGATACGCCTGAAAGCGAATTGTTGACACAAGTGGTTTATCCAATAAAATAAATATTTAGTGTTGTATATATCCAGTAAAAAAATATTAAATTTATTGTATATAGATTTTATTCGATAAAAAAGTAATTGTGAAAGTGCCCCAACTTCACATAACAAACGGTATATGCTCAGCGCCTGTTCGGCGCTTCGGGTTCCGCAAAACATTGTTCGGGCGTTGCCCTCTGCAATGTTTTGCTCCACCACATTTTGCCAGCCCTGCAAAACCTACGGTTTCGCTTATTCGGGCTGTCAAAACGTCATATACCTAGAACGTTATGTGCAAGTTTGCCAAATGGTTGACAAAAATAAAAAAATATATATTAATTGATTATATGGAGATGAATATGAGAAATGAAAAAGAAATGATAGACTTGATTGTCGGGATTGCTGATAAAGATGAACGTATACGTGCAGTGTATATGAACGGTTCCCGAACTAATCCAAATGTAGAAAAAGATATTTATCAGGATTATGACATTGTATATGTGGTAAATGAGACAGAAACATTTATCAACGATGAAAATTGGATTAAAAAATTTGGGGAAATTGCAATAATGCAACTCCCAGACGATAATGATAATGCATGGGGGGCAAACCATGATTTTAGACAATCATATGCTTGGCTTATGCTTTTTAAAGATGGTAATCGTATAGATTTAGGTATTGAGATTAAAGAAAAAGCTCAAGAAAGTTTTAAAAATGATTACGATAAGTTAACGATAGTATTACTGGATAAAGATAAAATACTACCTGATTGCCCTCCTCCATCAGACGAGGATTACTGGATAAAAAAACCTACAAGAGAGCAGTATTACGCCCACTGTAATGATTTTTGGTGGTGCTTGAATAATGTGGCTAAAGGAATTGCCCGTGATGAATTGCCATGTGCAATGTGGATGTATAATGTAGTTGTACGTGAACATCTAGAAAAAATGATTGAATGGCATATCGGAATTAAAAATAATTTTACAATATCAGTAGGAAAACAAAGAAAATATTTCAAAAAATATATGACTATTGAATTATATGAATTATATAAAAAAACATTTTCTAATAGTGAATATGAGGACTTTTGGACAGCAATATTTACAGCATGTAAATTGTTTGAAATAATAGCCTTTCAGGTAGGAGAATATTTAGATTTTTCATATAATGAAAATGAAGGAAAAAGTATGATAGAGTATTTAAAATGGGTTAGAAATAACTGAAAAAGGCAAACCAGCATATAACAAACGGTATACGCTGTGCCGTCTGCGGACGGCTTGGGCTAAAGCCACATTCCGGCAATTGAATGGCAATGCTACGCATTGTTTGTTATAATGTGTCCGGAACGTCGTATACCTTGAACGTTAAGCAAAATCCGCTTCGCTGATTTTGCTTAACGCGGGGCAGGCAAGCCTGTCAGCTAGGCTCGCCGCTATGCGGACTTCGCCTAACTGACAGGTAGACTACATGCCACTGCGTCGT
>JAITFR010000167.1 GCA_031281255.1 Oscillospiraceae bacterium | reverse complement strand
AAGATAAGTTGTAATGTTTTCAAATCTTTAAAATTATCAAAACGTTCAGCAATATACATAATTTGCCGACCTGATTCAATTGATCTTTGAATGTTATGTGTACCGGAACTATGAAACTCCGGTAGTGTCATAGCAAATTCCAACAATTGTTTAAAATCACCTCTATCAAAATAAGCCTCACCCTTTGTAAAGTCGATGTATTCACCAAGACTAAGTGCAATTATATCTTGCAATAATATTCTCCTGTATATAGACTCGCCTAAAGGACTGGTCGCATCAGGATTGTTTGCGAGCGTTTCCAAAAACTCTTCCATGTTCCATCCCATCTCATCGCCCAGTATCTCCGGGTTGCCAATAATTGTGTTTATATAAAATGATTGGAAAACATAATATAAACCGGAATTGACCTCAGAAGCACGAAGCACACCGCTCAGAAACGAATCCCGGTTAAACTCGGGGTCTGCGTCTATTAGTTCATAAAGGTCAACCAAAAGCCCACTCGAGATGTACTGAGTAATCGGAAGCCCTGCGATATCAAGAATATCCGGTACTTTGCCTGTTGTTATCTCAGTTGTTAATTGGTATAAACCAGCATACGGATTGTCATGGGTAGCAAATCTCGAATAATCATCAATTTGAATATTATATAAAGGATTTGTCCTATTGAAATATGCAACTGCTCGCTCTAATACTCTATCTATATCAAAGACGACCATTGTAAGTGTGGTTTGTTCAGGCACATCCTCAATTGGTATCCTAGATAACATAATAAATGTTGTTATAAATTCATAAGCCTCAAAGTCTAAAAATCGTTCAGTACCGAGTATTCGGCCATCTGAGAGTAGGTGAACATTATTAGTATCACTTGGAGATAATTTTACGTCCTCCCAGTTAAATAATATAACAGTTTCATCTGTTTCTATCACAAAACCATATAATTCTTTATTGTTATCAATTAGAAAATCAAAACCTCTATTCCCTGCAAATACTTGTCTTGTGCCAGATGGCAGCTCGACTTCCTCATTAAATCTCCTGCCGGATAAGTCAATTTTTTTATAATACCGATTACCGAACGAACCTCCGGAAATCCACACGCCTGCTACAGAGCCGTCTTGTAATCTAATCAGATTTGTCGAATTGTCAACACCATCTAGATGGAATAATTCTTTACCTGTATTATCAAAAACATACACACGATAATCATTTTGATAATGTAAGAGTACATAAGCATTACCTTCATTATCAACCTCAAATGATTCAACAAATAAATCTGAACTCAAGATAGCACTTAGATCAATTGAAAAAGTTTCTACACCTGTAGCATCCAATTTTTTAAGCTTTGCATACGAATCAAGTTCAATTAAATACTTTGCTTTTTCAGAATCGTCACCGCTAAAATCTGCCGGTAAATCATACTCATATAAAGAACCTTTCTCCACCACCCAGATATTTCCATCAATATCCACTAACATAGATTGAATATATGTAAGTCCATAGGAATCTGTCTTTTCATTACCAAAATTAAATGGGTTATATGCAGTTAGTTCTATAATTTCCGAACCGTCTAAGTTTGCAGTAAATAATCTTTCTTGGTATGTGTTTGAGGTTTCGTCACGTTTACCCATTGTTGAAAAGTATATCCTGTCATCAGTAAAATAAGTATGCGTAATTTCTCTGAAATCACCTGATATTTCAAAAAAATCAGGTAAAAACACATATCCCTCCATGTCAAAATCAATACTTCCATCATCACCCTTACTATCCTCGTTACCCTTACTTCCATTGTCATCAAGGTCAGGAGTTTGGCAACCGGCTAAGAGTAATATTAGCATCATCAATGCTAATGATGTTATGATAAACTTAAATATTTTCAACATATTTTTTCTCCTTCTTTTGTATGATGCACTTTTTTGTTTATTACATTATAAAATTAACATAGCAGTTAACAATTAATAATGCAACAGCTACTGCATAATCTTAAGAAAAGCTTAATAAATATTAAGAAAAACTTCATAAATGTTATATTCATGAAGTTTTCTTATTATATAACTATATACCTACGCGCCCAACTCCTCGAGTCGCATTGCTTTGTAGAGTTCGCTGTAGTGACCGTTTAGTGCGATTAGCTCTGCATGAGTGCCACGCTCCACAATTTTACCATCATCTACAACAAGTATTATGTCCGCTCTTGCAATTGTTGAGAGTCTATGGGCTATGATAAATGAAGTACGACCTTCAAGTATGTGCGAAATCGCATTTTGGATAAGCTGCTCTGTTTCTGTGTCTATGCTGGATGTTGCTTCATCAAGCACAAATATTGGCGGATTTGCAAGCACTGCACGAGCAAACGATACAAGTTGTTTCTCACCGGTTGAGAGTTTATCTCCACCTTCACCAACCTCAGTATCATAACCATCAGGCATACGCTCAGCAACAACATCAGCCGAAACAATCTTCGCTGCTGCTTTCACCTCATCATCAGTTGCATCTAAACGACCATAGCGGATGTTTTCCATGATTGTTCCTGAGAACAAATGCGGGTCTTGCAGCACATAACCAAGCGATGAGTGTAACCAAAGCTGTGAACGCTCTTGTATATCACGACCGTCAATCAGTACACGCCCACCTGTTGGTTCATAAAAACGGCACACAAGGTTAACAATTGTTGATTTCCCTGCTCCGGTTTCACCAACGATTGCAACAGTTGTTCCATGCGGTATATCTAAAGAGAAGTTTTCTAGCACATTTTCATCACCATCCGGGTACATAAATGTTACATCATCAAACTTTATTGCACCAATTAGCGGTTCCCAATTCTCACGCTTTGGATTGTATGTATCGCCGTATTTTTCTACAACCTTCGGTTTATCTACAATAGTTACCTCTTCAAACAAAAGCCCTGTCACTCGCTCAATACCAACCTGTGCAGACACCATTTCTGTGACTATTCCCGACGCCCAAACTATTGGCTCAATAGTTCCAGTTGCATAAGCGATAAATGCTGCCAATACACCAAATGTCAAAATCTCTGAACTGACCATGACTCCGCCTCTGTACAATATCACCGCAAGAGCTATTGAACCAATCGACATAATCATAGGCATCATCAAAGCGGAAAGTCTTGATGAACGTATTGAGTCACGAGACATCAGATTTGAAAGCCTTGAGAAATCGGCACTGTTTACATCCTCAATAACAAGTGTTTTTGATGTTTTTGACCCTGTGATACCTTCGTTGTATGCTCCTGTGATACGAGAGTTTGTTTCGCGAACCTTGCGGTTAATTACAAGCATTTTTCTTTGGAAAAACCACGCAATTAAACCGGCAAACGGTATCAAAATTACTAATACCAATGCAAGCGGCGTACTTAGTATCATCATATAAGTTATACTGAAAATGATTATTAAACACGCTTCAAATGTTGCTGCAAATCCCCAGGAAATCATACCTGATATACGATCTGTATCAGACATAATTCTGCCGATTAAGTACCCGACAGAGTTTGTGTTATGGTACGCAACTTGTAGGTTTTGAAGATGTATAAAACAATCTCGTCTAAGCTGTAATCCTAAACGCACCTCAATACCCATCATTGTTTTCACCCAAAAGAAAACCAGTATACTGAATATTATAGTTACCCCTGTAAAAATCGCTGTAAATGCCACTAACCCATCGGTAGAGCCCGGTTCAACAAAGTTGTTTACTGCATAAGATGTAAATAATGGATACGCAGAGCTGATAAGAGTGGTAAAAATTACTACAAATACAGCAAGTGCAAAACGTTTTTTTAATCCTTTTGCGTATTTTAATAGTCGTAACCAAACCTTTAAGCTTAAACCGGTAGTTGTTTCGTCCTCATGATAATTCACTTTGTTTTACACTTCCTTTCTATAGTATTTTACTCAGTATATCCGGACTGCAAGTCATAGATACGCTTGTATATTCCATCTTTTTCTACTAATTCAGTGTGAGAGCCAATCTCGGCAACCTCACCATCTTCTATTACCATTATCACATCAGCTTTCATTAATGTAGAAATTCTATGCGAAATGAGTATTACTGTCGCTCCTGCGGTATCTTCACGTAAAGACTCACGGATTTTAGCATCAGTTTCCATATCAAGAGCCGACATCGAGTCGTCAAAAACCATCACCGGAGCATTCATCATCAGTGTTCGTGCAATAGCAACACGTTGCTTCTGTCCACCGGAAAGTGTTACACCACGTTCGCCAATAATGGTTTCGTAACCTTTGGCAAATCCCATGATATTTTCATCAACCTCAGCGATTTTGGCTTTATCTCGTACTTTCTCAATATCACCTTCTCGTGATGCTATATCAATGTTTTCTAAAAGTGTTTTTGAGAACAAAAACGGTTCTTGCAAAACAAGTCCAATATTACGCCGTAGATATGATTTCTTGATTTGCGTAATGTCCACACCACCAATTGAAATCGTTCCGCTACCCTCTTCAAGGTCATACAATCTATTAAGCAAATACGTTATTGTTGACTTGCCTGAGCCGGTTGCTCCCATTATTCCAAAGGTTGTACCACGTTTTATGGTGAAGCTGACATCCTTTAACACAGGGTTTTCTTCATACGCAAA
>JAITFR010000164.1 GCA_031281255.1 Oscillospiraceae bacterium | reverse complement strand
AGAGAGAGTTTGGTTCACTTCTTGACATAAAAGACAACTATCCTAAGTTTGTGTTGTTCAAAGAAAGCTCCTTCAAAGGAAACTTTGAAGGCATACCGGCTGTTAGGATTGAAGACTGGCTGATGAGGAATACATGAAGATATATATTGCCATAGGATTATGAAAACGGTTCATTGTTACACACCTTTTATTTTTTCAGCAATTGTAAGTGTTGTGATATAACAAAACAAGTTCTAAAAATCATAACATAACCTAGAATAATGTTCAATCATCTTCACACCAACTACACATTGAAATGATTATATAAACACAAAAACAAAGGGAGCTGTGTCATGCAAACAATTTTAGTTGTCGAGGATGATAAAAACACAAACCAAGTAATTTGCGAATTTCTAAAAGAAGCCGGATATAATGTCTTACCTGTTTTTGACGGAGAAGAAGCCATGACTGTCTTTTACGAAAACAAGGTTGCTCTGGCTGTGCTTGACATCATGCTACCAAAACAAAATGGCATGGATGTTTTGAAATATATTCGCTCACTCAGCAGAATCCCCGTAATCATGCTGACCGCACTCGGTGATGAATACACGCAAATCAAGAGCTTTGATTTACAAGCGGATGAATATGTAACAAAACCGTTTTCTCCCACTGTGTTAGTCAAGCGTATAGAAGCGTTGCTCAAACGGGCGAACCCGATAAACAATACAGTTTTATCAATCGGTGATATTGTTATTGATTTTTCGGCATATACCGTTACAAAAAATAATCAGCCATTGAATTTTACGCCAAAAGAAATAGAAATACTCAAATTCTTTGCCGAAAACGAGGGCAAGGTGGTGTCTCGCCAACAAACTCTTGATGCTGTATGGGGGCTGGATAACCTATCATCCGATAGGACGATTGACACACATATAAAAAATATCCGTAGAAAGTTAAATGTGGAGTGTATTATGACCATCAAGAATGTCGGTTACAAGTTCGAGTCTGTAGTTTGAGAAAATAGCACGCATTCTTTTTCAAACTACGATAAAGGATAAAATTATTATGAATAAATTGAAACTAAAAATCTTCCCGAAAACATTTATAGGTGCATTGTCACTAGTTGTGGGAATTATATTAATTGCGTTTATACTAATCAGTGTACTCATGCCTCGTTTTTATCGAGTTTATAAAGAAGAATCTCTTAATAAAGATTTGACCAATTTGATGTATTCTTTGGAAAACAAAAATATTTCTGAGATAACAAGACTTTTGGAGCGTTTTGCACTGACAAACGAATACGGTATATCCTTGATCGATGAACAGGGCGACACCCTTTTTTCTCGGCAAATAGGGATGATGGTACAGAATATTGATACTATGCCCGGAGAAAATACCAATAGCGGCGAAAGTATTACGTTTAATATTGATTCTATCCAAAGCGAACAGACATTAACCGATGCAGAAGGGCGTTTGTTTACATTAAAAATTTATTCATCTGTGCAACCAATCGATGAAGCCAACACGGTACTTTTCCAAATGTTGCCGTATGTATTGCTGATTAGCCTTGTGCTGGGAGTGGTAGTATCATTTATATACACCAAAACCATTACTGCCCCTGTCAAAGCCATTTCAAGGGCAACTTTTAATATGAGAACACTCGAAAAAGATGTTAAGTGTGATGTGAAATCGTCTGACGAAATCGGAGAGCTAGCGGTAAATATCAATCAGCTTTATGGCAGATTGCTTACCACAATAAACGATTTGCAAACAGAAATCCAAAACGTAGCTGCCTCCGATAAAGAGAAAATTGACTTTATGCTGACAGTTTCCCATGAACTCAAAACGCCACTTACTTCTGTAAAAGGTATGGTAGAGGGTATGATTCATAATGTCGGAGTTTACAAAGACAGGGACGAGTATCTCATCCGTTGTGGAGAAACCATTGACGCACTGACCGCACTCGTCAACGAGATTTTGGATGCTTCAAAATTGGAATTGTCTTCATCGCCGGAGGATTATTCAGACATAAATATTTGTGAGTTTATAAAAAACATAGCGGCAACTTATGAAATGATTGCATTATCTAAACAAGTCAATATTGATATTAACGTAGTAGAGGATATGAGCCGTTCACTCCCTGTCAATCTGTTTTCAAAAGCTTTGTCAAACATTATTTCGAACGCTGTTAAATATGCCGATACGGGCGGTGAGGTTAGTATTTATACCGATAGCGACAGACTAGTAATCGAAAACACTTGTAATCCACTTTCGCCGGAAGAAATCTGCCGCACTTTTGAACCGTTTCAGAGCGGTGGCGAAAATGGCGGTCACGGTTTGGGGTTGTATTTGACCGAGCGGATTTTGAAAGTCTGCGGATTACAGTTTGAGTTTATTCCTTTTGACAATGGCATGCAGTTCATAATATTTATGAAATAAGTAAAAAATATTCTCAACTTCATACACGCTACAATTAGCCTTGTTATTCTTTATATGAACTTAAAAATAGGTTCAGAAAAAAGGAGGCAAGGATATGTTCATTTATCTCAACGCATTAAAAAATCTCTTGCGGAACAAGGGGCGCAACATATTAGTGGGTGTCATTTTGTTGATTGTAATGACTGCTACAACCGTATCATTGTCAGTTAATTCTATGTCGGGTGCAATGATTGATAATTTCACAGAGGGAATAGGTGTACCGACAACCATTAGAGTTGATTGGGATTGGGCTCGTAATCACATGACAACAACGACAATAGAAAGTCCCGATGGCAGCATAAGATCATCATCAAACTTTAACGCTATAGAAATCCCGATTGAACTGTATGTGGCGTTCGCTGATTCAATCTATGTGCAGGATTTTCTATCCTCGGCAATGGCTCAGTACGCTTCGGATGATATTGTACCAGCAATCTCATTATACCAACCCTTAACATTAGAAAAGCTAATGGCACAATTTAACGCACAAACTTATGAAGAATTAGTAACGATGTTTCAACAAATGGGCAGCGATGAAGATTATATAGAAAGTCTGATTGATGCAAAACCCACCACAGTCGGTATGATATGGGGGTTTTCAAAAGCTTCTCTGATGGGTGATTTTCGCAGAGGTGAAAAACGCTTGCTTGAGGGCAGATTTTTTGAGGATTTGAACGAAACAGTTATCAGCTCTGAGCTTGCAGCGAAAAACAACATCAAATTAGGCGATATAATTACCGTTTCCGGTAACTCGCAGACCCATGACAAAGAAACAATCAACTTAACAGTTGTGGGTATGTTTGAAGACATAATGGGCGAAGTGCAGCCGCAATTAGGCGTAGCGCAAGAAATCACACCGGGTATTGACGATTTGATTGTCAGCTTTGACACACTGTACAACGCAGGTTTCCACCGCATTGACCCGAGCACAATGACCTATTTCTTAACGCATCCCGAAGTTACGGCAGCATTTTTGTCAGAAATGCAGGGAAAAGGTTTGCACGAAATGTTTATGCTTGATTACGACCTCGATGAATATTATGCCGTTGTTGATCCCGTGCGTGATATGTCCGGTATTGCTGTAACTTTTGGAATTGTAATTTTGATTACAGGTGCGGTTATTCTCGTTTTCTTGTCTGTTATAAACATTCGTGAACGAAAATATGAAGTTGGTGTTCTGCGAGCAATCGGCATGAAAAAACATCAACTTGCAAGAGGTATGATTTACGAATCACTAACTCTTGTTACGCTCTGCACACTGATAGGACTGCCGCTTGGAGTTTTGTTGTCAAGACCCATAGCGGGGATATTGCTAGATACATCAAGTGGTTTGGAAATGGCAAGAGAGTTCAGTGCGGGTATACTGTCGTTGCTCTTGGCGGTTGCCGTCATTCTTGGCATAATATCAAGCTTTATCGGAATACTATATATCACAAAATATGAACCCATAAGAATATTACAGGAAAGGACTTAAATTATGAATACACTAGCAATCAATAATGTGACCTACAAATACGGAAAGACAACAAAATCCGTATTGAAAAATGTGACAGCAAACTTTGAAAAAGGCGTTTTATACTGCATCGTTGGGAAATCCGGGGCAGGGAAAAGCACCTTGTTATCCTTAATATCCGGGCTTGATTTATGCACAAGCGGTGCGGTTCTTTACGAGAATGAAGATTTAAGCACGATGAACCGTGATGAATACCGTGCAAGGAATATTGGCGTTATATTTCAAGGGTATAATCTATTGACAAATTGCTCCGCTGTAGAAAACATCGTATTGTCAATGAACATCAGCAATTGTAGGGAACGCTGCCCACAGCGTTCCGCGAAAGAACACGTTTATTCTCTGTTAGAAAAACTTGGTATTGACAAAGAAACAGCAAACAGAAAAGTTTTGAAGCTGTCCGGTGGCGAACAACAAAGAGTAGGTATAGCACGGGCTTTATCCAATAATCCCGAGATCATTATCGCTGATGAACCTACGGGTAATTTGGACGGTGAAACAGCAAAAGGCATTATGGATATATTCGTAAAGCTGGCACACGAGGAAAACAAATGCGTGATTATCGTTACTCATTCAAAGGATGTGGCGGCATACGCTGACCAAATCATGCGGATTGTAAATGGTAAGCTGGAGGTGCAGAACAAATAAAAATAAAATGGAGCTGTTGCAAAACAACCCTTAACTACGCATGAATAAGATTCTTCGGTCACTATGCTCCCTCAGAATGACATATATGGATGTCATCCTGAGCAGAGCGAAGGATCTTTATGAATATAAAAGAGTTTTGCTACAACTCCATGAAAAACAAGGACCAACATCAACAGTGGAAGATTATAGAATGTTATAACTATATATTACGAGTTATCTCTCAAGTACTCCCTGAAGATATCCATCATCTTATCGACATCCAGAGGTTTACCAAGGTGACCGTTCATTCCTGCTGCAAGACACGCCTCTATATCGTCCTTAAAAATGTTTGCAGTCATTGCAATGATTGGAATAGTCTTTGCATTTGGTACATCTAATGCACGGATTGTCCGTGTTGCTTCATAACCATCCATTTCAGGCATTTGCAAATCCATCAAAATCAAATCGTATTTATCAGGAGATAGTGTAAACATCTCTACAGCATCAATACCATTTTCTGCAACATCAACTTTAATATTTAATGGGTCAAGCAAGGATATGATAATTTCCCGATTTATCTCAATATCCTCAGCTAAAAGAATGTTTTTATCATTAAACATATCACTTGTAAGAAATTGATAGTTTTCTGATTGCAATTTCATTCTTTCTTCGACCTCGGGTTTACTTCGTTCCATTTTTACAGTAAATGTAAATGCCGAACCTTTACCCAACTCGGATTCTATCTTTATCTTACCATCCATTTTGTCTATGATACTTTTTGCAATAGCAAGCCCTAAACCTGTGCCACCATATTTGCGGTTTGTGTTTGATTGAGCTTGATAAAAAGAGTCGAAAAGATTTGCTTGCTGCTCAGAATCTATACCAACACCTGTATCAGATATTACAAATTGTAATGTACAGATTCCATCTATTTCTTCTAACAGTTGCACGTCGAGGTTAATTAAACCATGCTCAGGTGTAAACTTTACAGCATTTGATAAGATGTTTGTTATAACCTGTGCAAGTCGTTGATCATCACCGTATAAACATGGCGGAATATCATCAGCATAACTCACTGTAAGTGTTTGGTTTTTTACCTCGGCACGAAAACTAACAACATTAATAATTAGATTTAGCATTTTTTCAATGAGAAAATCTGTAGGTGAAAGCTCCAGTTTGTTTGCTTCGATTTTTGAAATGTCAAGTATATCATTTATCACACCGAGCAGATGTTTTGATGCATCAGAAATTCTGTCAATTGCGTAATCCTTGCGTTGTTCATTATCAGTATCCTTTGCAATTCTAATCATACCGATGATTGCATGTAGAGGTGTTCTGATTTCATGGCTCATCTGAGCAAGGAAAATGCTTTTACTTTGGTTGGCAATTCGAGCCTCATTAAGTGCTTCTTCAATTTCTGCGATAGATTC
>JAITFR010000114.1 GCA_031281255.1 Oscillospiraceae bacterium | reverse complement strand
GATGTTAGTGCTTTACCAAGTCCAAGACCTTGATATTTTGGGTCAACACTTACCCAATGAAGCCATGCACGACGTTCCCCCTCAACAAACGACCACCAGGCTGTTGCGGTGGCAATTTTTTCACCATCTGCTGTTTCAATAAACAAACAACGACGATAAAGCTCGTCGCTAAATGGTATAAACTGTTCTTTAAATAATAATAAAGCAGCAAATTCACTGTCAAATTCATCAACAGACGTTTCAATACGTGCCCAATCGGCTTCATCACCATCTTTGAACATAACAAATCGAAAACCATCAGGTAGAGGAAACACAGGTATGTCTGTACCTGCTTTATGAACCATCTTAAGTTTTGCAAACGGTACTGTTTTATCAAGCATGAGTGCATTATTGCATTTGAGAGCGTGTGTGTCAAGGGGATATAAACTTATAGAGCAGGTGAATGTACTGGTGATTTACCTGCCTTTTCGTGATGAAAGTGAGGAATTATATCTGCCTTTACGTGATAAAAACACGAAAACATACTTGCCTTTTCGTGATAATAACAGCAAACTATACCTGCCTTTTCGTGATAAATTTGCGAAAACATACTTGCCTTTTCGTGATAATTATGTTAAAATCATCTTATGAAAGGCGGGAAATAGTTATGTTAAGACGAAAAGCTTATAATCATTTACTAAAATGGAAAAATGAAATGAATGGAAAAACCGCTATGCTTGTAAAAGGTGCTCGCAGAGTTGGTAAAAGTTTCGTATGTGTACAGTTCGGGAAAAATGAATATAAAAGTGTTATTAACATTGATTTTTCAAATGTATCAGAAGAAATCAAGGAATATTTTAATTATGACAGCAGTAATTTAGATATATTCTTTTCAAAACTTTCAATATTTTTCAATACTCGTTTGCACAACAGAGAAACACTTTTTATATTTGATGAAGTGCAAATGTTTCCGAGAGCAAGAGAGTTAATAAAACACTTAGTTGCTGATGGTAGATACGATTACATTGAAACAGGCTCGCTACTATCAATACAGCAAAATGTGATGAATATACTAATACCATCAGAAGAAGATGTTATTGAAATGTTTCCATTAGATTTTGAGGAATTTCTCTGGGCAATCGGAGATGATCAAACTTTCCCGTTTTTACAGTCCAGTTATGAAGAAATGAGACCATTGGGACAGGCACTACATAAAAAAGTAATGAATGATTTTCGGCAATATATGCTTGTCGGCGGTATGCCACAAGCAGTATTGGCATTTATTAAAGGGATGGACTATGCTGCTGCTGATAGAGAGAAAAAACGCATTTTAACGCTGTATCGTAATGACATAGTTAAGTTTGCAAAGGGTTATGAAAGCAGAGTGACAGCTATTTTTGACGCACTACCGGGTCAACTCGCAAAAAAGGAAAAGAAATTCAAACTTTCATCAATACATAAAGATGCTCGTTTTCGTGTATATGAAGATGCTTTTATGTGGCTCACAGATGGTATGATTTGTAATCCTTGTTTTAATGCGACTGATCCTAATGTCGGACTAGCACTAAGTTTTGACCATACTGTTCATAAGTTATACATGGCAGATACAGGTCTTCTGGTAACACACGCTTTTGCAGATAATAATTTTTCTGATAATGAATTGTATAGAGCGATATTACTTGATAAATTAAGTGTTAACGAAGGTATGCTTACTGAAAACATTGTTGCACAGATTTTACGAAGCAGTGGGCATAGATTATATTTTTATTCAAGATCAGACACTAATAACCGCAGTAATATGATGGAAATTGATTTTTTAATAAAGAAAAATGGCAAAATCTGTCCTGTTGAAGTAAAATCATCAACTTACAAACAGCACATTTCTCTTGATAAGTTTAATAAAAAGTTCAGAGTAGCGTTAGGAAATTCATATATACTGTATACAAAAGATATAATGATAAAAGATAACATAATACATCTGCCAATTTATATGACAATGTTTTTATGAAGTGGTGTATATAGAATAAAGTTATATTGCGTTGGTATTTTCTAGCGAACGTGCACTTTCGCAATATACGATTGAAGATATCGACGAATTTATAATTGTAAGCTATAGTTTTTTAACCCTTTTGCTGTTACGTCACATCCTCCTGTTCATTAATTTCTTCCAACAGCAAATCAAAATCAGACTTAAATAATCTGTCCTGTACAATGCGGTATTTTTCATATTCGGTTTCTGCATGGAGTTTTGCTTGCTCATGAGAAACTTTACCTGCACCTATTAGTATTTCATTTCCGTTAAACTCTAAGAAACCATCGAGCCTCTTTGCCCAATCCTCCATCGACATTGGGATTTTACGTTCAACTTGGAGTTCCGCAAAATCTAAATACACAGAAACAATTCGCTCAAGATACTTTAGCTCTTGAGTGCTTAGATAATTTTTTGCAACAGAAACATCAGAAACAAGTATTTTCCCGAGTGGTGCTAAAAACCATGTCTCAAGCCCCATATATTCTTTGTTTGCATCTGCCCTCTCTACAATTAGTTCAGCGGCAGTATGCCGATGCACAGCGTAATGCAGTTTGTTTTGCACCCGTTTGAAGAACTCACGTGTTGTTTTTGCGCTCTTGTCATAGTCAAATGCTGTTGTATATATATCTGTTACCTTCTGATAAAATTTGCGTTCTGACAGACGTATTTCACGGATATTCTGTAACAAACGCTCAAAATATTCATCAGTAAACATATGACCCTCTTTCAAGCGGTCTTTATCCATTACCCAGCCTTGAATTGTAAAATCTTTGACAATTTGTCCTGCCCATTTACGGAAATGAACAGCACGTTCGTTGTTTACTTTGAAACCCACAGCAATAATCATTTGCAGATTATAGTGTTTGATGTCTCGACCAACTTGACGCGTACCTTCAGTTTGAACTATTCGGAAATTCCTAATAGTT
Source organism: Oscillospiraceae bacterium (assembly GCA_031281255.1). Taxonomy (GTDB): domain Bacteria; phylum Bacillota; class Clostridia; order Oscillospirales; family Oscillospiraceae; genus WRMH01. The sequence continues at coordinate 602 of JAITFR010000114.1, read as the reverse complement.
GCTGTTTCTGCCAATTCACTGTCATTGAAAATTCTAGCTATGTGTTCATTTATTGTTGAAACTTCTACATCATACAGTGATGCCATCATTTTTTGTGTTAACCAGATGTTTTCATCTTGATAACGCATTTCTATACTTTCATCTGAGTCTCCTAAAGCTGCAACATACGTAAGATACTCAGCTGTCGAACTGCGAATAGTTGGCAAGTTCTCATTTTTTTTCATATTGTATTCTCCATTTTGTCGAACAATAATCCACCATTTTGACTTTAATAATCAAAAAGAGTTTAAGTGCCAAAATGGCACTTAAACTTAATTACCTCACTCAGCAGCGAACTCCGCAGCGAGCTGTGAAATTGTAGATTTTGCATCGCCGTAAATCATAAGAGTGTTTGGTCTGGTAAAGAGTTCGTTTTCCACACCGGAGAAACCTCTGCCTTTACCACGCTTTAAGACGAAAACTGTTCTAGATTCATAAGCTTTGATGATAGGCATACCATATATTGGTGAAGACTCGTCAGTTTCTGCCGCAGGATTTACAACATCGTTTGCACCGATAACTATTGCAACATCTTGCATTGGCATCATTGGATTCATTTCTTC
>JAITFR010000005.1 GCA_031281255.1 Oscillospiraceae bacterium | reverse complement strand
TAATGACAAGAACTTAGTAAGTAGTAAGTAGAGAGTAGAGAGTAGAGAGTAGAGAGCAGGAGGGAAATGATGAAGGTAGCAATAATTATGGGTAGCGATTCCGATTTGCTGGTAATGGTGGAAGCTGCAAAGTTCTTAGAAGAGTTTAACATTCCTTATGAGGTTTCTATTGTCTCCGCACATCGAACTCCAAAGAGACTTTATGAGTACGCAGAGGCTGCAAAAGATAATGGCATATCTGTCATTATAGCAGGAGCCGGTGGCAGTGCACATCTTCCCGGTATGGTCGCTTCGATAACGACTTTGCCCGTTATTGGTGTGCCAATAAAATCAAAGGTTTTGGACGGTGTTGATTCTTTGTATTCGATAGTTCAAATGCCGTCAGGTGTACCGGTTGCAACTGTTTCTATAAACGGTGCAAGAAATGCAGGAATCCTTGCTGCATCGATTTTAGCATTAAGTGATGCCGAAATTGCAAAAAAACTCCAAGAGTTTAAAGATGCAATGAGTGAAGCTGTAATAGTAAAAGCTGAAAAATTAGAACAATTGGGGTATTATGAATACTTACTGTAACAAAAAAATTGGAATAATTGGTGGTGGTCAGCTTGGCAAGATGATGATTCTTGAAGCTAAGAGACTTGGCTTTTATGTAGCTGTGCTTGACCCAACATTAAATTGTCCTGCGAGTAGTATTTGTGATTTGCATATAGTTTCTGATTTTAATGATGCTGAGGGTTATAAAAAACTTGCAAAACATGTTGATGTGATAACTTATGAGTTTGAACATATAAATGCCACAATCTTGGAAGAACTGGAGCAAAAAGGACACAAGATTTATCCTTCAGTAAAAACATTAAAGAAAATCCAAAATAAATATGTTCAAAAAAGTGAATTAAAAGCAGTAGGTTTACCTGTACCAAGATTTGAAAAAGTTTCAAATGAAAAAGACATAGAAAATTGGATAAAAGACAATGAATTGAAATATCCTCTTATGCTAAAAACTACTACCAGTGGATATGATGGAAAAGGAAATGCTGTTATAAACTCCGCAAAAGATATCGAAGTTGCATATAAAAAACTCGGGAGTGGAAAAACAGAGTTAATGTTAGAGGAGTTTGTTTTATTAGATAAGGAAGTTTCTATTATAATCTGCACTACTATAAATGGTGATAGAGAGATATATCCTGTAGCGGAAAACACTCACGTAAACAGTATACTAGATACAACCATAACACCTGCGAGAATAACCGAAGCGGTTAACGAGGAGATATTAAGCATTATTGATAAGGTAATGCAAGTGTTTGAAAGTGTTGGAACATTTTGTATTGAGCTTTTTATCGCAAAAAATGGAGAAGTATATGTCAATGAAGTTGCTCCAAGACCGCATAATTCCGGACATTATACAATCGAGGTTTGTTTTGCAAATCAATTTGAAAACCATATTAGAGCTATTGTTGGACTACCACTTGGTTGTACAAAGCAAACAAAACCTGCTGTTATGGTGAATCTATTGGGTGAAAGTGATGGCACAGCAAAACTGATTGGTCTTGAAGAAGCGTATAAGGATAAAAATGTTCATGTTCATTATTATGGAAAAGCTATATCAAAAATTGACAGAAAAATGGCACATTATACAGTTGTCGCAGATACGATAGATGAAGCTATAAAAGGAGCAGAGAAACTGAAGAAAATATTACGGGTTGTGGGAAATGTATAATGAATTTATATTTGCTGCTTTGCGGGTTTGCCTACAATCCAACGGAATGAACATACTGTTCTGGGGATTCCGCATCAAGTGCGGAATGACGGGACAAACAGGGGAGTAAAATGGATAAACTTATTGAGGAATGTGGTATAGTTGCTGTTGCACAAAAAAGAGGAATTGAGGCAGCTCAAAAGGCATTTTTCGGACTAAACGGATTGCAACATAGAGGACAACAAAGTGCAGGTTTAGCAATTTGTAATGATGGAGACATTAGTTGCTACAAAGATATGGGGTTTGTGTCAGAGGTGCTGGATGAAAAAATCCTAAATCTTCTCAAAGGAAACATGGCACTTGGACACGTTAAGTATGGCCCCGAATCAGAAAGCTTGCAAATATGCGCTCAACCTTTAGTTATCAGCTACAGGAATGGTTCGCTGGCTGTAGCATTTAATGGTGCGTTATTAAACGGTAAAAAGCTACGTGAAGACATGGAAGATAACGGAGCAATATTTTCTACAAAAACCGACTGTGAAGTTGTTACATCACTCATTGCAAAAAACGATAAAAACAATATAACCGAAGCGATTAAAACAATGATGAACAAAGTAAAGGGTGGTTATGCTATCGGTATAATGACGGGTACAGCAATAATTGGAGTGCGTGACCCCTTGGGAATACGTCCTCTTGCACTTGGAAAAATAAATGATGGGTATGCGTTAGCATCTGAGAGCTGTGCATTTGATATGATGGAAGGCGAGTTTATCAGAGATGTTAAACCGGGCGAGATTTTATTAATAGAAAACAACGAAATAATCTCTATAGACATAAAATATGATAAAAAAAGTGCTTTATGCTCTTTTGAATATGTATATTTTGCAAGACCGGATTCAACTATTGACGGTCTAAATGTGTATAATGTAAGAGAGATGGCAGGAAAAACACTTGCTGTGGAAAATCCGGTAAAAGCAGACATTGTAGTTGGTGTCCCCGATGCAGGAACACCTGCTGCTATAGGGTTTTCATTAGGTAGTGGTATTCCGTACAGACCCGGATTAATAAAAAATAAATACATAGGACGCACATTTATTCAGCCGACTCAATCGCAGCGTGAGATAGATGTCAGAATAAAGCTAAACCCGATAAAGCCGATGATAGAGGGTAAATCTGTGGTGCTTGTAGATGATAGTATTGTTCGGGGAACAACTATGCGGCAGATAATTGCTTCAATTCGTGGTGTCGGAGCAAAAGAAGTACACCTTAGAATAAACTCGCCACCTATACGCAACAGTTGTTACTTTGGTGTAAACACGCCTGATATCAATGATTTTATTGCAAATGCAAATACAATTGATGGTATTAGAGAAGAACTCGGAGCTGATAGTTTGGGATTTCTCAGCATTGAGGGACTTATGCAGTCTTTAGGGGGTTCTTCATATTGTTCAGGTTGCTTTAGCGGAAATTATCCAATTGAGGTGTAAAACGACAATCCCTTTTCATCATCATATTATACTTAAAACTTTCGAAAGGAATAGTCATAACAATGGAACAGTGGACGTATGAAAAAGCAGGAGTTAGCGTTGAAGCAGGGTATGATGCAGTAAAACGCATGAAAAAACATGCCAGCCGTACTATAACTCAAGGTGTTTTAGAAGGTCTTGGGAGCTTTGGCGGACTTTTTGAGTTACCAACAGGATATAAAGAGCCTGTGCTTGTATCGGGAACAGACAGTGTTGGTTCTAAGGTACAGGTTGCATTTGAAATGAACATTCACAATACCATTGGCATTGACTGTGTAGCTATGTGCGTAAATGATATTATCTGCATGGGTGCAAAACCTTTGTATTTTCTTGACTATATCGGTATTGGAGGGTTAGATCCAAGTGTGGTTGAGCTACTTGTTGAAGGAATTAGTGAGGGATGCGTGTTATCCGGTTCTGCTCTTATAGGTGGTGAAACCTGTGAGCTTTCTGATATTTACAAACCCGGTGAGTATGACTTGGTGGGATTCTCTGTAGGAATTGTTGAGAAAAGTAAAATTATCACAGGAAAAGATATAAAATCAGGAGATGTGTTGATAGGTATAGCTACTTCGGGTATACACAGCAACGGATATACATTAGCCAGAAAGCTTGCAGAAGCACAAAATATCAAATACGGTGATTATATTGACCGATTAGGTAAAACGCTTGGTGAGGAGTTTTTAACTCCTACAAGAATATATGCAAAGCTAATTAGTTTATTACTAGAAAAACATGAGATTAAAGGAATTGCAAACATAACAGGGGGTGGTTGGATAGAAAATGTACCACGTATGTTAGCTTTTGATAACCAAAAAGTTGTATTAACAAAAAATGCTGCACCCACTCCGGAAATATTCAATTTAATCCAAGAATGGGGAAATGTTGACGAGTATGAGATGTACAAAACGTTTAACATGGGAGTTGGAATGGTACTTTGCGTGAGCAAATCAGAGGAAGAAGCAGTATTAAAAACTATAAACAGTACAGATGAAAAAGCATATAAAATTGGATCTATCAAAGCTCGAAAAGAAGGTGAAGAAAACATTGAAATTATTTAACTTAGCAGTTCTTATTTCAGGCTCCGGAACAAATCTACAAGCTATTATAGATGCTGTGGAAAACGGTGTTATCCCAAACACAAAAATCGCTCTTGTAGTCTCAAATAAGGATAATGTCTATGGACTGGAAAGAGCAAAAAAACATGGTATTTCAAGTGTTGTTATACCTAGCAAGGATTCAACGCTGTTGCTAGAAGCACTGAAAAAATATGAAATTGACGGGATTGTACTTGCCGGATATTTAGCAATACTCCCGGCAGGAATAATCGAAAGCTATAAAAATAAAATCATCAACATACACCCCGCATTACTACCAAAACATGGCGGGATGGGTTATTACGGTATAAAAGTACATGAATCTGTACTAAAAGCAGGTGATACAAACACAGGAGCAACAGCACATATTGTTGATAACGGAGTAGACACAGGCACAATATTGGTGCAAGGCACAGTTCCGGTGTTAAAAAATGATACAGCGAAAACACTACAAAAACGTGTTTTAAGTATGGAATACAAAGTATTGACCGAAGCGGTAAAAGTTTTAACACAAGGGGTAATATTGGGGGATGAAAAGCTAACGTTACAACAAAAGGGGACGGCTCCTCTGTGTTATCCAATTATACTTAAATCAAAGAGAATATTGATTATTGGCAGTGGTGGGCGTGAACATTCGATTGGTTGCAAACTAAGTCAAAATTCGGAAGCTTTATTATTTTTTGCTCCCGGTAATGGTGGAACATCACAAATTGGTGAAAATATAAACATAGATGTTGATAATATAAAAGAACTAACAGTTTTTGCAAAAGATAATAAAATAGACCTTACAATAGTTGGTCCGGAGTTACCTCTAACATTGGGGATAGTGGACGAGTTTCGTAAGGAGGGTTTGCGTATATTTGGACCTGA
>JAITFR010000171.1 GCA_031281255.1 Oscillospiraceae bacterium | reverse complement strand
CAGAAAAAGAGTTTCGTGCAATATTTGGAAAAGCGACAATTCATAGATTTACCGGTGTAGATTACATTGATTATTACAAAGAAGTTGCAGGAAATTGTGAGATAGTTTTCTCAAACGATCCTAAATATATCTTGCGTTTTACAAAAAATGTGCTTTGTTGTGATATACATACCAGACGACGCACTCAGTCAAAGATTATTAAAGAAGGAGCGGAGCAGTGTTATTTGCTGGACGATATACTAAATAAACCTATTGATGGCAGTGGATTTAGCGAGTTTGGTTTGCTTGGCTCTAATAAAGCAACAGCCGATTCTGTGAAGCTTTTCCCACGTGATACGCATAAGTTAGTAAATGATATTCAAAGCGAGTTAAAAAAGCGAACAGGAGCAACACTGGAGGTTATGGTATATGGTGACGGTTGCTTTAAAGACCCGATAGGTGGAATATGGGAGTTGGCTGACCCTGTTGTATCTCCGGCGTTTACAGATGGTTTGTCGGGAACACCAAACGAGATAAAGATAAAGTTTGTTGCAGACAATGATTTTGCGGATTTATCAGGTGAAGAGTTAAACGAGCGAATTCGTGAGAGTATCAGAAACAAAAAGGATAATCTCGTAGGAAATATGGCAGCAGAAGGCACAACACCACGCAGAATACACGACTTAGTAGGTAGTCTTTGCGATTTGGTTTCAGGCAGTGGTGACAGAGGTACTCCAATAGTATTAGTGCAAAATTATTTCAAAAACTACGCAAGCACATAGATAATACTACACGTCATTCCGTGTTCTCCCTGCCGTGCAGATTGGACACGGAATCCCCTGAAGGTCTGCTTTTTATCAGGGGGATTGCGGATCAAGTCCGCAATGACAGTAAACGTATGAAAGGTATAATATGATAAGACTTAATGATTTTAGTAAAATATCATCAAATATAGTGGGGCAAGCAGCAAATCAATATAGCACACCTTTATATATTTATGATGAAGCGTTGATTCTCGAACGATGTAAAGAATGTATTGATATGCCCCATGCTTATGGGCTTATTGTACGTTATGCTATGAAAGCAAACTCAAATAGAACACTATTAAAGCTAATAACTGATGCAGGGCTTCACCTTGATGCAAGCTCATTAAACGAAGTGATACGTGCAAGTATTGCAGGAGTTCCTTATGAAAAGATTATGCTCACAACGCAGGAAGTCCACACAGGAGCGGAAAGAGAAAAGCTTGAAGATTTGTTAAAAAAAGGCTTACGTTACAATGCTTGCTCATTGTTTCAACTTGAGATGATTGCACCTTATGCAGCCGCTGAAAATATTGACATTGGTATTCGCATCCATCCCGGTATCGGCTCCGGTGAAAGTGCAACAAGAAACACCGGTGATGACTACTCATGCTTTGGTATTCATCTGTCGGATATTAAAGAAGCACATAAGCTTGCCAAGAAATACGGGATAAAGTTTCATCATATACATGTACATATCGGTTCAGGTGCGGACACAAAAATCTGGCGGCAAAATATCGATTTGTGACTTAGTATTATCGAAGAACATTTCCCTGATGCTGATACTGTTTGTTTTGGTGGTGGTATAAAAGAAGCACGTATGCCGGAGGAAACCGCCGCTGATGTGCCGTTGCTTGGAAGTTATGCCAGAATGAGAGTTGAGGAGTTTTTTAACAAAACCGGACGAAAGCTAAAGACAGAAATTGAACCGGGTACATATATTCTCGCAAACGGGGGATATGCTGTAACCAGACTCATTGATAAAAAGAAAACTACCCGTTCTAACTTTATTATCTTAGATGGTGGAATGGAAATAAATGCTCGTCCTTTACTTTATGGTTCTAAGCATCCAATATACATTGTGTCAAACGACGGAGCACGTGTTATTTCTTCTGAGTTTGACAGTACAAAACATGATTTTGAAGCTGTAGTAGCAGGGAAATGCTGTGAAAGTGGTGATAGCCAAACCCTTGATATGGACGGTCATGCTGTGCCAAGGTCAATGGTAGAACCGCATATTGAGGATATAGTTGTTATAGGCGGGGTTGGAGCATATTGCTCGTCAATGTCACCGCATAACTACAACTCACACCCCCAAGCTCCGGAGGTTTTGCTAACTAGTGAGGGTGAGTTAAAGCTTATACGCAAACAGCAAACTCTTGAACAAATGCTGGAGAATGAGATTTAATGATACGAGTGGGGATAGTTGGATATGGGAATGTTGCGGCAGGAGCGGTTAAAGCACTGGCTTTAGCATCTGATATAAAGCTTGTTGCTGTTTTTACCCGTCGTGACCCAAAAACAGTTTCACTTCAAGAGGGAAATGCACCAATCTTACATATAGATACTGCAAAGGAAATGATAAATGACATTGATGTTATGCTTCTTTGTGGAGGTTCTGCAACCGATTTACCCGAACAAGCTCCATATTTTGCGAAAATGTTTAACACCGTAGACAGTTATGATAACCATGCAAAAATCCCCGAATATATGGCAGAAATTGACAAAGCTGCATCTAAAACAACAGCAATTGTATCAGTTGGCTGGGACCCCG
>JAITFR010000002.1 GCA_031281255.1 Oscillospiraceae bacterium | reverse complement strand
CTCATTGACACGGACATTGCTTCTAAAAGTTCATAAAACTGTATTCTAAGCTTAGATTTACGTTTGTTCATAGCTGTGTAGGTTGATACAATTACATTTATTACACCGGTTATTAGTCCTCCAATTATTGCTAAGAAGATTATTTTATAGAATATAAACAGAATAGAAAATCCGGCAATAAATCCTACTGTAAATGCTAAAATAAAATCTGCAATTGTTGATGAACTTTTTCTATAATCCGGTGCTTTTATGTTTTTTGCCATGAGCTTCTCCTACAATTCTACTACATCTAGTGATAATAAAGTTTTGCAAACAGTGATTATGTCTGGAGATTGAACAAGAGGTAAGTTTATTTGTTTTTCTGTAAATCTTTCATCAATAATTGCTCCTTTGTTTGCAATGAGTGTCGTTCTATCCTTAATATTTTCGAAAACATTATTTTGTTTAATAAACTGCGATAATTTAATCTTTGCTGTTTCTGATGTTTCTGTTATTAAAAGTATTTCATTAGCGAGACCAAAAACTTGCCGTGTTCGTGTATCACATTCACAAGACATATCAACTACAAGTTCCTCTGTGATTTCAGCACATGCCAAAACCAATTCGATAATGTTTTCTGCTGATAGAACACATAAATCATCATAATTATTTGGCGGGTTTAAATAAGTAATACTATTTTCAATGCTGCATAAGCTTTGGATTAGCATTTTAATGTCTCCTGTTTCACTATTTAACATTTCAAAAACGTCACTTATGCTTTTTCCTTTTTCTTTGAAAAATATTGGTACTGTTGAAAATGACTCAAGATTTAAATACATAACTTTTTTATTTTCTTTTGCTTTTTTCAAAGCATACAAGTATGCCACAGTAGTTTTCCCAACCCCTCCTACAGGTGACCAAACTGCTGTGATGTTAGCCATTTTTCTATTAATATCAGGTACACCAATTGATACTTTTGAGTATTGCTCAAATACATCAGAAATGATTTTCGATATTTTTTGATATTTTTGTATTTGCTTATATCCCTTGCGATTATCAACATCACATTGTTCTGACCATAATAGCATTATCAGCTTTGCACAATCAGGTGTTATCTCATCAATAAATGATTCATCAATTAAAGCAACATCATATCTAAGAATTTCTATAAGCTCAGCTAGAAGTGATGGTTCGTTAAGTACATCTGCTTCAATAATATCAGAGTAATTTTCTGCTAAATATTCCGATATATGATTAGTGTATGTTTTATCATTTGTGGCAATTAAGATTTTTGTTCTCATAATATATGACCTCTTGTTCGTAATTCCCCTCAGGGAAGGTGATTCTACACGAACAAAAAGCCACTTGTCAACAACAATTTGTCATTATTTTAATGTATTTTTACCGTCTAATATGTAGTTATTTCTACATATTATTCATACTTTTATAATCCAAATTCATGCTTTTCACACTTTGAGTACAACTTTTCTACACATTTTTCTACGCAAAATATTTTTGAAAAAAGTGTATTAATTTACAATAATATTCTTATATGGTCTCGGAAAGCGGAGCCAAGGATGGTATAGCGAACGTTGTTCGCATTGGAAGAATGCTATGCATTCTTCATAATGGCTCGCATAGCGAGACTATAGCATGGAGGCTCAGCGTTTCGGAAAAGAGACTATCATAAGAATATTATTGTTTCACTTGTTATAATCCTCGTATAAACCGCAACCAGATGTACATGAATTCATCTTTGCTGCCTAAGGTTTCAAATCTTAGGCGGTCGGCGTAGCTTCGCACTTCCTGTCTTTCTTCTTCTGATATTCTATGCAAAGAGAAGCGAGCTTTTAGAGCTATATCTTCAATATCACTTGGAACTATAATAGTTCTACCACCGATTTTCTTAATATATCCCCACATATAAATAACTGCCGCATTGGTATTATCTCTATTAAACAATTTTTCTCTTCTTTTATGAAGCAAACGCGCACGAGTGTAAAGTACGACAACTATAAATATAACTGAACCAAAGAACGATATAATGTTTTTTGCCCATTCAGGCATAGTTTGTCTCTCATTATTTTCTCTTCCATTTCCATTATTACTTGGTGGAGTTGGTATAACTTCTCCTGTTGGAGGTGGAGTAGGAGTTACATCATTTGCTTCATCTTCTCCATTAGGTGTTGGTGGTGGCGTTGGTGTTTCAATCTCTGATGGAGTATGAGGTCTAGCCGGTGGAATACCTGAATCTGATGTAGATGGTGTTACTTCAAGATACAACCAACCAACATCTTCATAAAACACCTCAACCCACGAGTGTGCACTTCTGTCAGTGACAGTAACTGCAATACCCACACTTCCACGAGGTATTGTCACCACATAACCTGTTACAAAGCGTGCAGGAATACCTAAAGCGCGCAACATTTGTGTAGCCGCTGTTGCAAAGTGAATACAATACCCACCTGACATTTCTTGAAGAAAATATAATACGAAATCTTCATCATCAGGCACAGCTTCGGGTGTTAATGTGTAAAATCCCGATGTTCTGATATATCGTCCAACTGCATCAACTATTTCTTCTCTATCAGCAGTTATATCTATACCTGCCTCTATTGCTAATGCACGCAAATCTGCTGCTACAATTGGATCAATTTCTGTGTAAATCAGACTGTTGTAGTTAATCCAATACTCATTAGCTTCGTTATGAGCTAGATCCGGATTTACTAAAATATACTCTCCGGTTACATCATCATGTATATAGATCTGCTCATCATGGTCATATAATAACCCCATCAATCGACCGCTAACATATAGATAATTTCCTAATATAAAAGATGGGACATCATTTCTCATACTTAAAACACTGCCTCTAACGTTATATAAACCAGTAGCATGAGCACTAGCTGATGGGTCGGTTATATAAGAATAATAAGGGCGAAAATGTACCGGCGTGTTGTCTCCTGTTTTTCTCACATACATTTCCGTTCTTGTTACTATACTCTCAGGGTTTTTATCTATATAATACTCAGCTATAATCGTCGGGAGATATCTACCAACTAAATCCAAAGGTTTTTCAGACCACATATTATTGTCTTGTTCCCATGATTGTCCGTTAAAATAACCCATATTAAAACCATATAAATAGAAATTTCCTGATTCATTTGAAGTCACCTCAAGCAGGTCTATATCATGTATTTCTCGATTACCTGCACTTGATATACGTACTTGTCTTGTATTAAACATCCAAAAATGACCACCACCCGGTAGTTCAGGCCACCCAACGCCGGTGTTAATGTCAATGTCAATATCACCAACCACACGCTGACCAAGCTGACTCAATTGCCATATTATAGTTCTAAGTCTTCCATCAATAAATTGCAGTGTCCTTTGCCTGTCGTACCTTTCAGGAGATGCTAAGAAAAATGTCAAACTCATAAAAAGTATAGAAAGTAAAAGTACAGGCAAAAACACCATACTTCGTTTACGAAAATCATCAGGATTAAAGGAACCGCTAATAAGAATTGTTAAATAAATCGCTATAACACCAAAAATGTAAATAACATCCGCAGTTGTGTCTGTTATAATAAATGTTAATAACATTATTGGTAATGTAAACAGTACCGTTAGTAAAGTGCTGCGACGTACACATATTGCAAAAGCAAGCAGTACTGTTGTGCCAATTCCGATGATTAAAAGAAATGTAGTCGGATCAATAAACGAACTTTGTGGATATATTACCGGAACCGGCAACCATTTATTATAAATTGTTGTTATTATATATGCGACCCAACTTGCACCTCTAATAAAAGATTCCAAGTTAAATACAGCAATTGCGATTGCTACAACACCAAGTACAATTATACCTTTACCGCGAAATATCATAGCAACAACAACTACTACAACTGTCACAGCAAACCAATAAAAAAATAACATCATCATGTCTACACTTAAATCAAATGCACTTATAAGTGTGCCGTATGTACAAAAGACTGCCGTTAGTAAAAGAACACAATTACCAACAAATATCAGAATCTGTTTGTTAATCTTTTGTTTTTTATTAGATTTTGTTCTTTTTATCATACTATTTTTCATTATTGATGTTCTTTCACGTTACTAAACAACTTCTGCACTTACACGGTATACCCATGAAAAACGTTTCGGAACTGATGCAGACACTACTCTTCTAATGTCACCTTTATTTAATACATGACGAAGAAACTCAAATAAATCGTTTTCATTTCTAACTTCTGAAATATATGAGTTGTCGCTATATTTTATATAAAATGGCATATTCCATTTATGCAAATAATCTGCAACCCATCGTAAGTGACTGAGTGTTAAATCTCTTTCTTCTGCGTTTTTCCACGCCTCAACCTGTACTAGTCTGCTATGGTTTGGCGGTACAAGCGGTTCGCGAATTATTAAAGAATCAAACTTTGCTGATAGTTTCCAATGTATACTCCTTACAGGGTCTCCCGGTTGGTATTTACGCATATCGTGATCTTCGGAGTATCCTCCACCGGGTTTTGGTCGTAAAATTAGTCCTCGTGGTATTGTTACTGCACGAAGTGGTTTTTTTGCTGGAGGCATGACAAGAACAGGTACTTGATAAGGTATTTTATATCGAAATGATATAAGTCCTATTAAACTGATTGTTAAATATTTATTAACATCAAACACAGTAAGTCCTATTTTTGATGTGTCTATTACAACTTCTCCATGTTCTTCATATCCACCTGTGCATAAAACTTTACATTTCGCAGTAAAATCATCTCCTGTCACTTGAAACTTAACAAGTAGCCCTCTCACAGGAAATGGCTTTGTTATAGAAACTTTGTGTGACCCAATTGTACGTTGTAAGTTTTTATGTATTCCTATAATTCTTAACACGCCAAAAGAGTTCTGTTCCAGCATAGTCGGAGCAGAGAGGCGTATAGTTTTTGTGAGCATACCGGGAAAACTAATGATAAAATCTAGTGGTAATAAAAGTAATATAAGAACTAAGATATACCAGGATATCCAAGGCGGGTATAGTAAAAAAAATACAAATGCACTAAATAGTGCTAATACATATACTATTTGCCGTCCAACCATAATGCTACACCAACAGTTAATGTATACGCGGAGCTTGAACGGTTTTAAGTATTTCCGATAAAATCCTCTCCGCTGTTATGTTCTCGTTTTCAACTCCCGGTCTTAGCACCAGTCTATGAGCCAAAGTGTCTACAAATAATGGCATAATATCATTTGGTACAACATAATCACGCCCTTGCAGATATGCTGATGCTTTTGAAATACTTGCTATAGCTATAGATGCTCTTGGACTTGCTCCAAGAATAATATCGGGATGACTTCGAGTTTTTGCAGTTAGTCTTACAATAAAATCAAAAAGCGACGGGTCTATATACACAGCATCAGTTTGAGCACACATTGATTCCAATTCTTCTCTTGTGACTATTGGTTCAACAAGATCTAGTAATACTCTGCCCTGCTTTCTTTTTAATAGTGCCACTTCCTCCTCGTGGTTGAGATATCCTATTGATAAGCGTATCATAAATCTATCCATCTGTGAATCAGGCAAAAGTTGAGTTCCTGCAGCTCCCACAGGATTTTGTGTTGCTATGACTACAAACGGTTGCGGTATGATATGCGATTCACCGTCAACAGTAACTTGCCCTTCTTCCATCGCTTCTAAAAGTGCTGATTGAGTACGGCTTGTTGCACGGTTTAATTCATCAGCAAGAAAAAGATTACACAGGACTGCTCCCGGAGTGTATTCCATACGTCCTGTGTCTTTGTTTATGATAGAAAATCCTGTTATATCAGATGGTAATACGTCCGGCGTAAACTGCACACGGCTGTACTCCAGATTTAATGCTTTAGAAAACGCAATAGCTAAAGTTGTTTTTCCAACACCGGGTATATCTTCAACGAGAATATGCCCTCTGGCAAGTATTGCAAGCAGTACACGCAGCACCACTTGCTCTTTTCCAACTATAGCTCGCATAACGCTTTGAAGTATTCGTTTACCGAGAATATTGCCTGCATTATTATTCATGAGCAATAGTATATCTTATTATTGTAGAAATTGCAAGTTTGTGATAGAATATGTTACAATTTAGATAATCGCTATTTGTGAATTACAAGTACGTTGGAGATAGCATGAGCAAACCTACATTTTACATCACAACACCTATATATTACTCATCGGGTAAGCTTCATATCGGGCATACTTATTGCACTGTTGCCGCTGATGTTATGGCACGATATAAACGTATGCGTGGTTTTGATGTTATGTTTCTTACCGGTACTGACGAGCATGGTATGAAGGTTGAAAAGAGTGCAAAAGCTGCCGGAGTTACACCCAAAGAGTTTGTCGATGAGATTTTACTTGGTGAGGGTGGTATTCTGGATTTGTGGAAGCTGATGAACATTTCTTATGACAGGTTTATTCGCACAACGGATGATTACCATATAAAATCAATTCAAAAAATATTTCGCACCCTTTATGACAAAGGTGACATATATAAGAGTGTGTACAAAGGTTTATACTGTACACCTTGTGAAGCATTTTGGACAGAAAGCCAGTTGATAGACGGGAACTGTCCTGATTGTGGACGTGGTGTTGAAAATGCAGAAGAAGAAGCATATTTCTTCCGTCAGTCGAAATATGCGGATAAGATTTCGGAGCTTATTGGTGATTATCTTGAGCCTATCACTCGTGTTAATGAAATGGTAAACAACTTCTTAAAACCGGGGCTTGAGGATATATGCGTTTCTCGCACTACTTTTAGCTGGGGTGTTCCTGTTGATTTTGATCCGGGTCATGTTGTGTATGTTTGGGTTGATGCTTTAAGTAACTATATCACTGCTCTTGGTTATGATAATGATAAATACCATGATTTTGACAAATATTGGCCTTGTGATGTTCATTTTGTCGGAAAAGAAATCGTGCGTTTACATTCAATTCTCTGGCAGGCAATGCTTTTGGCTCTTGATTTGCCACTACCAAAAAAAGTATTTGGAACAGGGTGGTTACTTCTTGATGGTGATAAAATAGGTAAATCCAGAGGAAATATCATCGACCCTATAATCCTTGCTGAGCGTTATGGTGTTGATGCATTACGATTTTTCTTAATGCGTGAATATGTTTTTGGAACAGATGGTACTTTTACAAATGAGTTGCTAATAACACGTATAAACTCTGACTTAGCAAATGACCTTGGAAATCTAGTGTCTAGAACTGTGTCAATGGTACTAAAATATTTTGATGGGAAACTATTAGAAAAACGTGTTGTTGACCCTCTTGATGATGAGCTTCTATTAATGGCAAGTAATTTGCATAAAGTTTACGAAAAACACATGGAGAAGTTTGCATTTCAAGATGCACTCACTGACATATTTAAGGTTACATCAAGAGCAAACAAATATATTGATGAAACAGCACCGTGGATTCTTGCAAAAGACGAACAGCTAAAACCACGTCTTGCAACAGTGCTTTATAATTTGCTTGAAGCAATACGTATCTGTGCTGTTTTGTTACAACCATTTATGCCCGATTCCTGTCTTGAGATATTTAAGCAAATCGGTGTAAATGAGGAGCTTTCGCTTTATGACAGTACAGCAACATTTGGATTGTTGCCAAAGGATGTTACTGTTGTTAAGGGCGATATAATATTCCCGAGACTAGATTTAGAGAAAGAACTATCAATACTATCTGAATGTTAATACACGGGCGGATTGCCATCCGCCCCTACAACAACCAATCCCTAACCCCTAGTTATAGTAGACTACTTAAGATCCTTCGGTCACTGTGTTCCCTCAGGATGACATTTTAGTAACAATCTACCATGATTTGTCATTCTGAGCAAAGCGAAGAATCTTTTATACATTACCTTTAAGTACAACCCCTACTCCCTACTCCCTACTCCCTACTCTCTACTCCCTACTCCCTACTCCCTACTCTCTACGAAAGGTGTAAACCATGACGCTTTTAATGTCAATATTTCTAGGAATAATACAAGGTATAACAGAGTTTTTTCCAATATCAAGCTCCGGACACCTCGCTGTGCTTCAAAACATGTTTAATATCAATGAACCTGACCTCTTGTTTGAAGTGCTGGTACACCTGGGTACTTTGATAGCAGTTTGTTTTGCATACAGAAAAGATTTATATGAGATGATTAGAGATGGTCTTGAGTATTTAAGATTAAAATCTGATTCACACAAAGATGAACCTATTACATTAAAACCGCCGGGTAGAGCTTTACTCTTTATTATTCTTGCTACTTTACCAATGTTTGTTGCTGTTTTCTTTTATGGTGCGATATCAAGATTGTTTTTCAACACTTTCTTTATAGGTTTTGCATTAATCGTAACAGGTGGTTTATTGTTTGTATCCAGCAGGTACATTAAACAAGGAAATAAAACAGAAAAAACAATGACTGCGGTGGATGCCATAATTATTGGATTAGTTCAAGCCGTTGCATTACTTCCCGGTCTTTCCAGATCCGGAACTACAATTTCTGTAGGATTAGCAAGAGGTCTTAATGGTCAATTCGCTGTAAGGTTTTCCTTACTCTTGTCAATTCCCGCAATTTTGGGTTCTGCATTTTTTGAAATCTTTAATCTTATATCAGAGGGTGCAGATTTTGCCTTGTTGCCTATTTATCTTATAGGGTTTTTATTTGCGACTATCGTAGGTTTCTTTGCTATTCAATTTTTACGTCGAATAATGGCAAAAGGAAACCTTGGATACTTTGCTTATTATTGTTGGCTAATAGGGATAATTGTTATAATTTGGTCATTGTTTAATATTTAAATATTTATATAATACGAGGTAGTTAAATGGCACAAGTAATAAAAAGTAGAAATACGACTAGTGCAAAACCGGCAGCAGCTAGTGGAAAACCTCCACGCAGACGTGAGATTGCAGCGGTTATTTGCTTAGCACTTGGTATTTTCTCTTTTATAGGTTACTTTGATGCCGAGCCAATTTTTATAGGCTTTTTTACAGGTTTTATGAAGCGTTTAATTGGATATGGTTACTTTGTTTTACCACCTGCTTTGATAATGTCTTCGGTAATTTTAGCATTTCATAAGGGTTACCCGATACTTCTTCGTACAATCTGCACTTTGTCACTTACTGTTATCGCCGGTGCAATTGTGCATCTTTTTGCTATAACAGATGGCAGATATGAACTTTCATTTTCTATGATTGGCGAACTGTGGACTGACGGAGCTGCTCTTGAGTCGGGTGGTATTTTAGGAGGTAGTTTATCAGAATTATTCTTAATGCTCTTTGGTACTGTTGGAGCAGCGATAACATTATTAATAGTTGCGGCAGTTCTGGTTATGATAGCATTTAATGCAACCTTATCAGGTTTAATAGAAGC
>JAITFR010000205.1 GCA_031281255.1 Oscillospiraceae bacterium | reverse complement strand
TATAGGATGCCGTTTGTGCGAAAAAGCGTGTATTGTTAGTGCTGTAAACTTCGATGAGGAGCATAATCATCCGATTATATGCCATCATTGCGGGATTTGCACAAGATTTTGTCCGCATGATTGTTTACAATTAATCGACAGCAATCATTAGAAAGCAGAAAGTAGAAAGTAGAAAGTAGTGAACTCTTATGCCCTCTTTAGTAAAGTGAGGGTAAAGTCAACAAAGTTGACTTAGGGTGATTTGTGATTATGAATTATAAGTTCGGAGATAAAACATGATAAATGAAAAATATATCAAGGTATTATATATAAACTTAGAAACAGAAAAAATCCACATTGAGCATCGTGAAGATTTAATGCAATATCTGGGTGGAGTTGGAATTGCCAGCAAACTGTTTCTTGAAAACCTTAAACCCGATCTACCTCCGATGGATGCAGAGCAACCGATTG
This sequence comes from Oscillospiraceae bacterium, assembly GCA_031281255.1. GTDB lineage: Bacteria > Bacillota > Clostridia > Oscillospirales > Oscillospiraceae > WRMH01. Next base: position 2,661 of record JAITFR010000205.1, on the reverse strand, counting down.
TATTTGCAATTGGTGCTGCAACCTATGTGTTTCCTGTAATAACAAAAACCGTCGCAATGTTTATATCTCCACTCACCGGAGAGCTTGGCGAAAGTTATGCAGGTGCACGTTTGGCAATGACCTTGTTGATGGCAGGGTATGATGCGGTAGTTATTACAGGCAAAGCAAAAAAACAAAGCTACTTAAGTATAGCTACAAACAATGTCAGTGTTAAAGATGCTCGTGCAATATGGGTTTTAAGCGTTACTGAGGTCGGGCAATATATCAGAGACCGTGAGCGGCACAAGGGGCAGGCTGATGGTAAGCGTTCAATTTTATACATTGGTCCGGCAGGTGAAAACGGTGTATCATTTGCATGTGCAACAGTTGATACTTACAGGCATTTTGGGCGTTTAGGTCTTGGTGCATGTATGGGAGCAAAAAACCTGAAAGCAATCTCTGTATATGGAAATCGCTCGATTCCTATTCTTAATCATAAAAAATATTTAAAGCTATACCAGCAGCTCTATAAAAAATCAACAGTGACCGAATATATGGCAAAATACCATGATTCAGGAACACCGGAAAATATAATGCCACTAAACAAAGGTGGTGGTTTGCCAACCAGAAATATGCGTACCAATTCCTTTGAAGAAGCCGGGCGTGTTTGCGGTGAGTCTTTCGCGCTAAAAAATCTCGTAAGAAAAATGTCATGTACAGGTTGTCCTGTCGGATGTATACATATCGGGATGTATCGCCGTGAGTTTGACAAAGGGCATGAGTACGAAGCTATCAGTGTATCTTATGATTATGAGCTTATTTTTGCACTTGGTATTTTCCTTGGCATTAGTAATACTGACTCAATTATCGCATTAATAAATGAAGTTGAAGAATACGGACTTGATGCAATCAGCACAGGTGTTTGCCTTGGTTGGGCAACAGATGCACTCGAAAAAGGATATATCACAGACGAAGATACTCTCGTTAATCTACAATTTGGCAAGCCGGAAGCATATATAACAGCCATTGGCAACTTAGCGAAAGGTGTAAACGCATTTTACCAGGCTCTTGGTAAAGGCTCACGTCACGCGGCATCAATATATGGTGGCGGAGAGTTTGCAATGCAAATCGCAGGTAATGAAATGGCAGGGTATCACACCGGATATGGTTCGCTTGTTGGTGCTGCCGTTGGTGCAAGGCACTCACACCTTGACAATGGTGGCTATAGCTTGGATCAAAACAATGAAGCTTTTGACGAGGATAAATATGTCGATGCGTTATTTGATGAAGAATGTGAGCGATGCATGACAAACTCGCTTATTATGTGTTTATTTGCCAGAAAAATATATGACCGCCAAACAATTATCGACTCATTAAATGCACTTGGCTGGACACTTACAGATGAGGATTTAACAGCTATTGGCAGAAGGATTTACAAAATAAAACTTGAAATAAAAAAAGCACTCGGTTTTAGACAAATGGGAGTAAAAATCTCAAAACGTTTCTTTGAAACTCCCAGTATGAACGGCATTTTAGAAGAAGATGTAGTCAAATCAATGATAAGAAAATACTCAGAAAAAACTGAAGAGTTTTTAACCTCAGAAAGTGACTAATATATGATAGTAATGTTTTATGGTGAGGTAAAAAAGTTTACAAACGGTGATAATTTAATTGAGATTGATGCTTTAAATGATTTAAGCTCACTTATTGATAAACTCAGTGAGTTATATAGCAAGGATTTTCATAAAATTGTAATAGAAAAAGAGTGGTTGATACTGATAAATGGTGAAGCAACCACAACAACAGGTGCAATGAATACAAAGTTAAAAAAACACGATAAAATTGAAATATTACCAATGGCAGAAACAGGATAAATGTGAACAGTATAAAAAAGGAGAAGGTTTATGAAAACATATCATGTAGCGAAGACAGGTTGCGACAAAAATCATGGCACAGAAACAAATCCATTTTTGACAATTAATGCAGCAGCTAAAAAAGCGAGAGCAGGAGACACTGTTATTGTTCACGAGGGTGAATACCGCGAGTGGGTTAAACCTGAAGAAGGTGGACTTAGCAACGTGCGACGTATCACTTACACAGCGGCAGAAGGTGAGCTTGTGTATATAAAAGGCTCGGAGCAGATTGAGAAATGGGAAAATGTAAAAGAAACAGTTTGGAAAACAGTGCTGCCAAATACGTTTTTTGGCGACTTTAACCCTTATGTCGAAACCATTATTGGAGACTGGTTGCTTTATCCGCAAGGCCGCTCGGCTCATCTTGGTGATGTGTACTTAAACGGTATGTCTTTTTATGAAGCTGATAACTACGAGCATGTATTTAAACCTGAAATTCGTGAGTTGATATTAGACAATTGGACAAATGAAATGGTACCGATAAAAGATCAAGAGCAGACAAAATATCTATGGTTTGCAACTGTTGACGATGAAAATACTACAATAACTGCAAACTTCCATGAGAAAAACCCCAATGAAGAAATTGTAGAAATTAATGTACGTAAGTGTTGTTTTTATCCGGAAAAAACAGGGCTTAACTATATAACAGTGCGTGGTTTTCAAATGGCACATGCGGCAACCCCTTGGACACCACCAACAGCAGACCAGCCCGGGTTAATCGGGCCGCATTGGGCAAAGGGTTGGATAATTGAAGACAATATTATTCATG
>JAITFR010000177.1 GCA_031281255.1 Oscillospiraceae bacterium | reverse complement strand
CAATCAATTATGAGGATTTTGAGTACCACAAAGCACTGCATGAAAAGTTTATAACAACTGTTGCACAACACGAAAAAAAGATGTTGGCATCAGATTTTTCTGATAATGATGTAAAGGAGTTTGTTGGCACTCTGGTTGCATGGGTTTTATATCATGTGTCTGAGGAAGATCAAAGAATCGTTGTAGAAACTCCAAAAAAGGAAATTTTAGCAGAACACAGTGATTTGATATTTATTTGTGCTTGTGATGTCATAAACAAAATCGCCGGTTTTGACCTCGAAAAAATGGATAAAGCCGATGTAAACCACGTAGAACTCAACGACTCACTTATTGTCGAAGTGGTGATTAGTGGTGGAATATCAGGATATATAAATCTTGTATTTTCATTTTCTTTTATAAAAAATCTTATTGTTGCGTTAATGGGTTCTTTTTCGGGAACTGTTGATGAGCTTGCAACATCAGCGTTACTTGAGATTTCACATATAATGAGCATCAATATATGCGGTAAAATTGCGAAAGAAAAAGGCGTTACTTGTGATGTTAAACCGCCGGTGATTGTAGAGAAATCAACAAAAATGCTTAGTGAACGAGTTGCGATAGATACCGGTGAAGGCATTATAGAGATTGGCTTATCGATTTCGTAAAAAGTGCTTTTCCTCACTCTGAGGAAAAGCAAAATTTGTAAAGCTTTGTGTTTTAGAATTTGCTTTACATCAAAGTGATGTAAAGCAAAAATATTTTTATATTAGTTCATACGCAGTACTTCGTCCACCTTTTGGTGAACGACTAATTATACCTTTTTTTATTAAATCATCTATATCACGGAGTGCTGTATCATGTGAGCATTTACATATCTTTGCCCACTTTGAAGTTGTTAGTTTCCCTTCAAAATCATCTATTAACATATTTAACATTTTTGATTGTCTTGTGTTGAGCGGTGTTTTCCGCAGTTGTTCATAAATTACTGCTTTGTATTTTGCCTTATCTATCTTTTCTCCACTTGCGTCAATTGCACGCTCTAAGCACCCAAGAAACCAAATTAACCAACTTTCTACATCATTAGTATAACTCGATACCATTTCAAGAACTTTATAGTATTCCTTGCGTTCCTTTAATATTTGCGATGATAGACTATAGTATCTTTTTGAAGTATTCTCAGCACGTGCAAGCATGAGGTCAGCGATTGCACGACCAATTCTCCCGTTTCCATCATCAAATGGGTGTATTAACTCAAACCACAAATGTGCGAGTCCTGCTTTTATATAAAGGTCAATATTTTGATTCGCTTCTAACCAATTGAGAAAAATCTTCATTTCTTCTTTAACTAGTTCAGGTGCAGGTGCTTTATAATGAATTTTTTCTTTACCCATTACTCCTGAAACAATTTCAATATCACCTTTTCTATAACCACCGGTGTGAATACGGCGTATACCACTTCGTCCGGTCGGAAAAAGTGCCGAATGCCACCCAAAAAGTCTTTCCTCATCAAGAGTTGAAGCGAAGTTTTGAGTAGCATCAAGTGCAATTTCTACAACTCCTTCTGTGTAATAATTTTCTGGAATATCTTCAATTCCAGCCGTTTCTAATCCCAATCGTTTTGCTACAGATGAACGAACACTAGACCTGTTAAGTGTTTCACCTTCAATTTCGGATGATGTAACAACTTCATCAGAAACAGAACTTAATAGTAAATCATTTTGAACTTCAAATCCGAGTGCATCCAACTTACCGAAAAGTTTACTCTGTGTTTTGTAAAGTTGAATAAGAAGGCTATGTAATGCAGATTCATTATACTGCATTTCTCGCCAGTTCGAATTTTCATAGATATATTTTCTAGTCATATTAAAACCTCTTTATTGTAATGCGTATGTTATGCGGTCTAATCTACGCACAATATGCGTAGATTATATGTTCTATTCTACGCATTCCTTATTAAAAATACAAGTTTTTCTTTTAAAAAGATTTGCTTGAGGTGTATTGTGATTTCAAAACACTTGCGATATTGCTTAAATGATTGTACAATATTCCTATGAAACAAAAAACACACGCCCTCACTTTGAGAGCGTGCATTTTACTCATTTTTTTGCTTATTTTCCTGTCTATGTGTTGCATTGCACAGGTACACTGTCTGCTAATATCCAACCATCAATGCTTCCCGCCGGTGGTGTTCCATATAAACTGCAACCGATTGTATCTTTTACAGTACCACATGAAAATATGAATTGCCCATGTTTTTGATAACTACAGAAAAAACAATGGGTGCCTATTGTCTCTCCACAAGCTAAAGATCTGTCGCTTTGCCCTCCAACAACATGGTCTAGTTCCTCTTCGCCTAAAGTTAAACGTTCTTTTTGAAATTCATTGTTTGACATAATTTTCTTCTCCTTTTATTTTGTTTCTTTAATATGTTTGTTCTGTGTATCTATGTGTTGTATTGCTTTGATGGTATTTTCTTCCAATGATTGGTATCATTCTCCGGCCATAACATATTCGGGTATTTATCATTCCAATGTATTCTGTGCCATTTGTTTGAACATTGACCCCGCCTCCAACAATGGCACTTATTAACAAGAGTCATACAAACACTACTACCACATTTTATCCATACAGTACCATCC
>JAITFR010000145.1 GCA_031281255.1 Oscillospiraceae bacterium | reverse complement strand
TTCGGGTCTGATTTGCTTGTCTTTGTTTCTTCAAGCAAGTTAACACCACCGTTTAATCCTTTGAAGATTTCTTCAGGTATCTCAGATGCTATTTCGTCTAATAATTCATTAACATCATCTATTGTAATTTCTTCCATATACAAATGACCATTCCTTTCGACGATATTTTAGCACAAAATGATTATGAAAGGAATTATCGTTAGAGATTTATTAATGACAATTCACCTATTCCTTCAAACTACCGATTGGAGTTATGTAACTTCTGAGATTGTCAATGTTTTACTTCCGAGATTGTCACCTGAGCACTATAACTCCTCAAATCTGCTTATACAGCTTCTCAAGCGTATCTATGTACAGCCTTAATGCTGACTTTGAACCTTTAGCATCCTCATTGTTTGAAAGTTTTTGCAGTTTTGTATAAAATGTGTTGGTTATATCGTTTATTGCATTAAATGACTGCAATGCCACAGGAAAGTTTACAGAGGTAATGTTCTTTTTAACTGCTTTTGACATTTCTCTTTTTGGTTTTTCAAAAGTACCATCAAGCATTTGCTCTACGATAATATCTAAATCTTTTTCAGTACCGGACTCAATCTCTTTTAATTGCCGTCTGGTGATATTAATTTCACCTGATAATATGTCCATCTTTATTTCCGGAGATACTTCACCAATTTTATTTATAGCATTAGCAATTCGAGAATCACGTCTTATTGTGTTTCGTGATACATTGTATAAATCTGCTAATCGGTTAGCTGTTGAACCTCCTAAAGGCCCATTTTGGGCTTTTAGAGCGACCCCTTGCAATTTCAGGTTTTCTCCGTGTGGTCTTTTGTCTAAATTGTAATGCAGTCCTCGATAATAACTTAGCTGTATGGGGTTCAGATTTCGTCTTTCAAGCAGGGGTGTTTACTGAAACAAGAGTTACTGAAATGCGATTCAGTAACTCTTGGCAGACCAATATTTTTCTGATATAATCTTCTTCGTAAGGAGTTGATTTTTATGTTTATAGGTAGAGAGCGAGAGCTAAACTCCCTTAATAACCATTATAACAGTGGGAGATTTGAGCTTTTCTGTATATATGGTCGCCGCCGTGTTGGTAAGACAGAGCTTATCAAAGAGTTTATTAAAGGAAAAAAGGCAATATTTTTCACGGGAGTTGAAGACACTAAAAGTTTCAACTTGTCCGAGCTTTCTGACTCAATTCGCGAGGTTTTGTACGGCTCGAATAGCAAGGCGATTTATGCCGATTTCAAAGATGCGTTAATGGATATAAGTGAATATGCAAAAAAGGAAAAAATCGTTTTTGTAATTGACGAATATCCGTATCTTGCAAAAAGCTACCCCGGAATATCATCCCTTTTGCAAGTTGAAATTGACCACAAGCTAAAAGATACGAATATATTTATCATTCTCTGCGGTTCATCCATGTCGTTTATGGAAAAGCAGGTAATGGGACACAAAAGCCCGCTTTACGGCAGGCGAACGGGGCAAATTAAAGTGCTGCCTTTTGATTTTGAAACAAGTAGGAAATTCTACACCTACGGAACAAATCTTGAACAAGCTGTTGTTTTTGGTGTAACGGGTGGCATTGCAAAGTATTTACAACTTTTCAATAATAATAAAAGTTTATCCGAAAACATAAAAAACAACTTTCTCAACAGCGACGAACCTCTTTTTGAAGAACCGACAAACTTATTAAACCAAGAGCTGCGTGAGCCTGCGTTGTATAATTCAATCATAACAGCTGTGGCAACCGGAAGTTCAAAAGTTAACGAAATCGAAACAAAAACCCATCTTGAAAGCAGTGTGTGTGTAAAATATCTAAAAAACTTGATTGAACTTGGGATTATAAAGCGCGAAATTCCGATAGGCGAAAAGCCAATGTCTAAGAAAAGCATTTACCGTTTGAACGATGGAATGTTCAGATTTTGGTATCGTTTTGTATATAAAAATCTTTCAAAAATCCGATTGGGTTTCACAGAACAGGTCTATGATGATATTAGCAGTCAAATTCCTGATTTTATGGGTGAAGTTTTTGAACAAATCTGCATGGAATATATATGGAAAACCAAACTGCCATTCAGTGTTTCAGAAGTCGGTCGCTGGTGGGGTAATAATCCTATAAAAAAATCCGAGCAGGAAATTGATTTGATTGCGATTGCCGATAGTGGCGAGAAGGCGATTTTTTGCGAATGTAAATGGCGAAACGAAGCGCTCGGTAAGTCAGTAATCGAAAGTTTTCTTGAAAACTGCTCTATGTTTAGCTTGTATAAGGAAAAACATTACTATTTCTTCTCAAAAAGTGGATTTACAACCGGAGCTGTGGAGTATACGAAAAATCGTGATGATATTCGTTTGATTGAGTTTGGGGAAATGTTTTGAGTATAAAAGAAGGAAAATTGTAAAAGTACAAAATTAAATATACCATGCTCCTTGTTCGACACACTAAACAAACATCCGACATAAGCCGGATGATTCGTTTTGTAGGGTACTCCTTTGGCTATCCAATCAAGACCGCCCGGTCCCCCTTACAAAACTATAATATCATATTTACTTTTTCATTTCAACTTCGTGTGATTCTGGTGGATTTGGGTTGTTAACAGGAAATATAACCTGTCCTGGGTTTATTTGCTTTTTCTTTTTCTTAAGCATAAAACACATTATAACAGAGTTCATACAGTTTTGGTACACTGTAATGCCATACTTATTATATTTTTGTCTCTTCTATCACATCGCCACGTGAAGGAAAGTTCATATGGGTCACATTAAAAGGCATATTATGCGCAAACGATTTTGCAATTACTTAAACAAGAGTTACTGAAATACGATTCAGCAACTTTTAGTAGTCCAATGTTTTTCAAGGGAATTGAAGACACTAAAGTTTCTACTTACCCCAGTTTTCATCCAGTATAACGTCCATTTCCACTCCTCACTTTATATCACGATTACTTCGGTTAACCTTTTTTGACGAGATGCTATAAAATCATCTATATCAGCAACAAGATATTTATCTCCATAGGTGTGCAACACATCATAAAATGAAGTGAGATATTCAAGAACACCATATTCCTTAAACAACCGGAACGTCTCATAACCACTCATTTGATGCTGGCTTTTATATCTTTCAAGACAGAATACTTTAAAATGTGCTGATTTACTCATGCTATACTCATTCTTTTCTCAATATGAAAACTACTTCTAAACTATAATCTCTTATCAATATTCAGGCAATATAAGCTTGCCTGTTTTCATACAATTATCCCACAGTTCATACAGTTTCGGTACACTGTAATGCCATACTTTCGTTTCTTCCTTCTCAAGTATCGAATATAACGAAGATGAATATAGCTTTTCCATTGCATCATCTTCACTAAGGTTTGTTTCTTCTATTATTTTACCAACTAAACCGGTCGATATGGTTTGTAATACCATTTCAAACTTATTAGCATCCATCACTTTACATCCCCTAACATTTCAAAATTAATAAAGTGACAGAATGTTAATGCTTTTTCTGTATGAAAAAGAATTTGATCATAGAGTGCTTCAACTTTTAATCGCTTTATAGCATCGTCTTTATTATATACGCCATTTTCATAAAATTGTACAACGGTATAGACCATATCATTAGCAACGGGTCCGATTACTATATCGTATGGGTTGGAATACTCGCGACCACTTCGGTTAGAACAGACAAAATCTAACCAAATTTCTGTAGGTTCATCAAACCTTATAATTGCAAGATTCTGTTCTGCTTCATATAAATCAAATTCATAAATAGAAATTATTTGATCTTTTAAATCACGGCGATCAGCAACTCTTTCTGCCCATCTGACTGCTTTTTTCCTGTTTGATGTCGTATAAAAACCACACCCAAAATCAAGCATACGCTCACTTTTTAAGATTTTTGGTTTCTCTACAGCAACATTGCTACCATGATAGATAATCATTCTAAAAAACTCCAAAACCATAGGATAGATTTATAGTAGTAACAATACATACTATAGCATTATATTGTTTTTTTGTCTATGATTCTTATATCCTTCTTTAGAGCAACTCCTCAAATCTGTCTATACAGCTTCTCCAGCGTATCTATGTACAACCTTAACGCTGACTTTGAACCTTTTACATCTTCACTGCTTGAGAGTTTTTGTAGCTCGGTATAAAATGTGTTAGTTATATCATTTATTGCATTAAATGACTGTAATGACACAGGAAAGTTTACAGAAGTAATGTTATTTTTTGTTGCTTTTGACATTTCTACTTTAGATTTTTCAAAAGTGCCATCAAGCATTTGCTCTACAATAATATCTAAATCTTTTTCAGAACCTGACTCAATCTCTTTTAACTGTCGTCTGGTAATATTAATTTCACCTGATAAAATGTCCATCTTTATTTCCGATGAAACCTCACCAATTTTATTTATAGCGGTAGCAATTTGGGAGTCGCGTCTGATTGTTCTTGGTGAAATGTTATATTCATCTGATAAACGCAGAGCAGTTGAACGTGAAAGAGGAACGTGGTCAATTTGACCATGTTCCTCTGTGAACTGATTTTTACCCGTGGGATTTCCAGCAGTTAGCTTATCTAAATTGTAGTGCAGTCCTCGATAATAACTAAGCTGTATGGGGTTCAGATTTCTCTGTTCAATCTGATGTTGAATAATCCAAATTTTCACATCCTCCCGAGAAGGAAACTCCATATTTATGGTATTAAAAGACAGGTTATGCTTTTTTAATATCTCATATCTATTATAACCGTCAATTAAAATATCATTCCATAGCACAAGCGGCATAAGACAACCAAACTCAAGCAGGTTTGCCTCAAGCCCGATTAATGTTTGCTCACTTAGTTTTGGTAATATCCGTCGAAACTCCTCGTCAAGTATAATTTCTTGCATTTTGTTGCTCCTTTAATCATTCAACATTAAGAATTGATTTGGTTTCATTATTTTTGGTGCATTTATCCCACTTTCTAGTAAATCTAAATCACCGGTAATAATTATATCAACATTAGCAGCTATAGAAGCTCTAAATATCTCTGCATCATCAGGATCTCTAATTTTTGCTTCATCAGGATGAATAACTTTTGGTATCGGTATTGTTTCAACAACTAGTTTAACTGTTTCAATAAACCATACTAAAGTTTCTAACAACTCTGGAAACTTTTCAGAAAAGTTAATATACAGTTCATCAAAGCTACTGTCACAAACTATTGCTTGGTATGGTGGATTAATAGCTTTATTATATGCTTGATGTGATATACTACCGCTACGATAAAGAGCAGAAAACAAAACATTTGTATCTATTAGAACTCTCATTATTTTTTATACTTCTTTCGTGTTTCTGCTACCATTTGCAATAAATCTTCTTCAGAATCAACACCAACCTCTTCCCATTTTCCTGCCATTTCTTTCTGCATTACTTCCATAGCATACATAGCAGGATTCATGATAATAATACGCTTTCCGTCTGAAATAAGTGCGACTCTATCACCAATTGATAATCCCATTACCTTGCGTATGTCAATAGGTAAAGTTATTTGACCTTTTGACATTATTTTTGCTGTGTTAAGCACTGTTTCCATTATTCTCACCTCCACAAAGTAGGGTTATTCCTACTTTGTTGAGTATACATAATACTAACAATAAATACAAGTGTTTTATACGAACGTGAGCAGAATAATACACACTTAGTATCAACAAAAAACTAATCTATACGTTCCTTGATGAAAGTACCAAGCTCTCTACCGAACATACTTTCACTATCAACAAAAATCATGGTTGAATCGGAAAAACTATTATGAGATATTGTTGAGCTATGAGGGGTATTATTATGATCCAATATAATTGATCCATCAACATCATAATACCAGGACATGTAGAAAATATATCCTGTTTCCAACCATGCATCATGGATGTATGTGACTGTGCCGTCTGAGTAAAATCCAAAATTCGCGTGTAGACCTGAATAATTTGCAACCGTAGCTGAAGTCATTTTCCATGTTCCAATCAAACCATCCGGGTAGCTTAGATTTGGATCGGGTATCGGGGATAGGGTCGACGTTGGCGTCGGCATCACTGTTGTCTGGGGTTGTGATAGACTCAGCCACAAAGCGGGACGAATACCACTATCATTGTAGAATACAAAGTCGCCATCGATGAAGACGAAACCTTCATCATCGACGAATGCAGCATCATAGCTAGTTTTACCTGGAGACCGAAGACGCCACCAGCTTGGTACACCGTTAGAATTGAAAGCAACTCTTGTTGAATCATCAGCGAAATATGTTAATACTTCATCAATGCTTAGTAAAAATATTTTATCAATTGTATTATTACCACCGGGAGTGCCATATTCCGGGTTATCACTATTAATAACATTTGCTTCGATTATTCTGTTTTGATTTGTTGTATTGAAGCTATTCAAAAACTCATTATTTAGATAACTGCGAATAGTGCTATGATCCCATACTATATATTCCAATGCAGTGTGGTATTCTCTATACTCGATAACTTCCTCTGTTATAATTAATGCTCTATCTGCTTCAATAGTAAGCACTCGCCATCTTAAATCTCCAAAATCAATAATGTCACCAATATTTAGATTTTCTAGCGCATTATCTTCATTATTTGATGAAGGCGTTGTGCCGGGTGTTGTCAGATTGGGTGTAGGTGAATCATGAATTGCTCCACAATCTTGTCCACACAAACTCAAGATTAGCTCAATCAACATTTCGGGCGTGTGGAAAGCACTTATATAAAATGAATGCATCGGTGTTAACGCTGAGTCATAATCAAAGTATTGATCCCTTAAAGCACTATACTCTTCTTTTGTAACATATTGATCATCCCACCAATTCCACGTAAAATAATCACCTTTATGTAGATTGACAAAACTCCCGTTTTGTATTTCAGAAACTCTTTCATTAGATATCCATGCAAGTGTTTTACCGACACCCTCGAAATAAGCAAATCTATTACTACGTTCAAAATAGTAAAGTGTATAGTCAAAATCATATATATAGTTTGAATAAAACTCTATCCTGTCTGCTCTTTCATTTGTAGCTGTCAGTAAAATACCTTGCTGATTCCTAGCATCAGGGAATATTACTATCTCGGGAATGTTATCATCATTTATGAAAATCAGACGAATTTCTCTCGGGGTATTCCAATTTCTTGTTATATCAAAGCGTTGCAATTCCCTTATGTAATGCTGCTGCCACTCACCACAAGGGATTGATACTGTCGGTCCGGATTGAAACCCACCGGGAGGTCTTCCGGGAGGAGCTTCGCCGGTAACAGAATCACCACCCAGAGTACATTCAGGTACTATTATAGAACGTTCAATATGCTTGAGTTGTCGAAACGGGCTATTATCCTCTGTAAAAATATGAAATACAAACGATGCTTCAATAACATTAAGTTCTGGAAGCAATTCTATTTTTACATATAACGGCATATATATAAATAAATCTACACATTCATCGGGAAGAGTTCTGGCATACAAGACATGGACGCCGATAAAAAATGAAAACTCTACTAAGTCAACAGATAATATGTTAAGCGATAGAGCAGGTTTAAGTCCGAGCTTTAAACTCGCTTCTGCTTCTAAACGTGGCTCACTTTTAATAATCTTGCTGTTTGATGCTTGCCCCGAGTTTAATACATTAATCCAGTGATGTGTTGTATTCTCTTGCGAATACGTTATAGAAAGCTCTCCCTCTACTGTGAGATATGCTCTAAACATAACTACAACACCGGCAAAACAATGTATCGGAACTTCAAAGATTTTTATATCTTCCTCAGGTTTGTATTGACGTGAAACAGACCATGACATGCTGCTTCTCTCTTCGATCAATACTCCGATTCTAATAGGTAGTGCTCCTGCTAAGTATTCAATATCTGTTGTTACTTTAAGATCATGCAGTGCAAAAACACCGCTTACTTCAGTGCCACCGACATTCATAGAAAATGCACGCTCAAATCCTTGAAAACTCAGTGGATTTGCCTGTATTGTGGATTGTGCCTGATTATTACTCTCCGGTCGGTATGCCAGAGTTTGTATTTCGTAGTCGTTCTGCTCTGAGTTCAAAGCATTATTTGAAACTCCTATATCGTTGACTGTGACACCCTCAGCCCAGATAATATTGTCAAAATCGGGGTAAAACACACCCTGAACACTAAGCTCCTGATAAACCTCTTCCAGTTCAACTTCTTCGTTTTCTACGGTATATACACCATCGCTGAAGGATATACTACGCACTTTTCGGGCAATACCTGTTGGGATTTGGCGTGTCGGAGGTAATAAATAAACTGTGCCAACTTCGAGTTTAGAACCGTATGATTCAGATAATTGTACATTCATAAAGTCATCATCTGCTGAAATCAGAGCATCAAATGACTCCAACAAGTTTACAACATCATTTCGGTATGTAATTGTGTTTACATGATTAGGATCTATCTTCAAAGTAGTAAAACCAATGATTTTCTCTAAAATCTCACCGCTTTGTTCGGCAGTTATCCTGCCATTTGGAACAAAGTTGCCGTTTGTACTTTCAAATAAACCATTATCAACAGTCAAAGCGATAAGATGTGAATTCGCTAAATCTGAGATATCGTTAAGCTCGCTCCTTGGCGTTCCAAAGAAACCTACTGCTTTCGCAGCAGAAACAGCTACAAACTCCCTTGTTGCAGGAGCATTAGGGTTAAAACGGTCATTATCAGTATCTATCAAACCATAAGCAACTGCAATCTGTATATTGTAAAATGCGTTATCATCAAACTTCACATCAGAAAATAACGTACTACTAATGTATTCATTACTATATCCCATTGTATCGGTCAGTTCAACAATCCACTCTGCCCGTGTGATATAATCATTTCTGAAAAATGTAAAATACACCCCTATACCTAAAGCTATCGTTAATACAGCAACAATAGCGATTAAAGCTGTTGGTTTTTTCGCCTTTGATGTTTTAAACTTCGCACCGCAGTTTCTGCAAAATGTCGCTTCTTTTTTAAGCATTTCTCCGCAATTATTACAAATCATAATTTCTCTCCTGATATGTTTAAATATTGGGTTAGATTTTATCCTGTTTATGCATGATGATATTCAATAATTATTAAGGTTCTTGAAATACACCGTTCTCCCATCTGCCTTGCTTAACCGTACCACTTGCAAATGTATAAGTGCCCCAGCCATGAAATAGACCATTAAAAAACTCACCAGTATATTTTTCACCATCAGACCATGTGAATGTTCCGTGACCGTGTGCGTATGAATTATGTACTTCACCTTCATATCTGTCACCATTTGGCCATGTCATAACACCGCTACCACTAAAGACGTCATTAACCCAGTTACCCTCAAAAATACGACCATCAGCGAAAGTATAAACTCCCCAACCATTATATTGGTCATTACGCCACTCTCCTTCATATATGTCGCCACTTGGGTGTGTCATAACTCCTCTGCCGGAGCGTCTGTCATTAACCCAATCACCCTCATAAATTCGCCCATCGCTTAGTACAAACCGACGGTGTCCTGTAAACGGCGTAGGAGCAGGTGTTGGTGTTGGATCCGGAGTCGGTGTAGGCGTAGCTGTTTGAGTCGGTGTGGGTGTTGGTGTATGAGTAGGGGTAGATGTTGGTGCAGGAGTTGATGTTGGAGTAGATGCTGGTGTCGCTGTTGGTGTCGGATTTGGCGTTGGTGTTGTTTCAAGAGTTTGTGGTGGTGTTGGTTGTTGTGAATCATTACGGTCACGCCAATTATTAACTCCTAAAATTATAGCAAAAACAATCACCGCCGCAAATGCAGAAAAAATACTCCAACCTATAATACTAGCTTTTTTATCAAATTTTGACTTTCCACTGAATGGATTATAAGGGGTTGAATGATTTATATCTGGATAAAAGTCACTATTCTTGGCTAGGTGGCGGTCATCAGCTTCACAATATGGACATGAATCAAGGTAGTGGTAATATTGATGCCTTAAATTGTTATCACATTGAGTTAAGTCATCTGATAAAAAGCGGTTTAGCACCATATACCATTCGGTTGCAGTTGGACGTTCTGATGGATTAGTTATACCATCTATAAATGCTCTATTAAACAGCTCTAATATTTCAGGAGGTAGAGACTGTTCAGGTGGGCAAAACACAGCCGTTGCTTTTTTATCGGGTTTAAATATGTATGTGTCACGTTCAATTGTTTCATTTCCAATAAATGGCGATGTTGTTAAATCGACTGCTTCATACTCAACACCTTTAAACGGGTCAACACCGTTCATTAATAGTTTGAATATAAATATAGCAAGACAGAACAGGTCACTTTCTTTACCCTCATCATCATCTGTTGTATGAAATGAATCGCAATCCATAAAGTACACTTGCCCTGTGGAATAGTTCACTCCGATATTATTGTGATTAAAATCACCAACTACATAACCTTTTTTGTGAAGTTCATCAATTGTTGAGCACAGATTTATTGCTATTTTCAATCTGGATTTTACAGATGGAAAACGAATATACTCAGATTCATCCAGCTTTGGATGCCTGTATCTGTATATGTTATGTATATATTCATCAATTTCTAACTTTGACATTCTAAAATCCAAATTCTCCATCCCCCCTCTACCCGACTACTTTCCCGTGATACAGATTGTTTGCTCTTACGATGATGATTGAGCCGGCGCGGAGCGGTGTTCCGGTTTCAACGCCATCACGCACAAGATAATTATCGCCAATTTCTATGTCTTTAATTCTTTCAACAGCCACACGCTCAGCATACCCCGATGTTTGTAAAAATACATGTTCTCCATTGTCGTCAAGTCGGAGAGCTTCTTTTGGTATACGAATTCCGGTTATTACATCAAACACTATATCAGCATTGATTGCACGCAGCGGTGCAATCTCATGTATACTCCTGTCACTTGAAAACAGCACAACACAAATATCATCCTCACGTCTGCTGATTTCCTCTACCAGCATAGACATTTCTGCTTGATACGCTCCAAAAAACTGAACACTTTTTGTCTGCCCTACGTTTAGCAAAGCGGCATCCTCGCCCCTCATAAACGCAGCATAATACCACTTAAACTCCGTTACAAGCTTGCCTGCACCTTGTTGACCAAAAGGAGTTCTAAAGTGTGCAATCAAATCCGATGGAGACAG
>JAITFR010000062.1 GCA_031281255.1 Oscillospiraceae bacterium | reverse complement strand
CTTCCGATCTCTTAAAGGAAATTTGTCCAAATTATCTGGTATCCCATCACCATCAGTATCAGCATCGGCGGGGTTAGAACGTATGGGTAGCACGCGTTGATGTATAGCATGCACGAAATTTGGCAACTGCCCTAATCTCATCATATTCGCATCGACGTATGGCTTGTCAGGCAGTTCCATTAAATCGATAATTTTTGGCAAACTGACTCTTCTACCCTCTATATTTAGTAATGTGAGGTTGACTTCTTGATAGTCAGGAATCCCATCACCATCTGTATCTGTTGAACTGCCAATTATAAGAGGTCGCTCTAATCTTATCTGCTGATAACCTGTAGCCATTATTACGGGGAAGCTTAAATTATCACCAAATATATGCCTTAAAGTCGGCAATGCTATGTGTTGAGGTGGTCCTACAAAATTATCATTTGAACTCAACCTCGCCGCCATCTGACTCACCGCTGTTATTTGCGTCACCATGCTTGACATCGCTTGTAATTGCGGAAAACTCGTGTTGAATGAAAGTGCTGCCGGTTGAATTTCTGCCGCCTCAACAATATCACTGATTTCAATCAATACGCCGCCTGTACCTGTGATGAGGTCAAAGACGTAACCTTGGCTGTATTTCCCGTCAATGTCCGCAATCACGCTCACGGAAATATTCGCCGCATTAAGTTTTTCTAATACATCATATGCGTCAGACTCACGGAAATACACATTTTCCTGGCTGAACATACTGAAAACGAACGTCTGTACGTCGGTGTCAACATTTTATTTGAATACGAGGATTCTCTCTTCAAAATTTATAAATTCTCTATAAATACCAAATACTTCTAAACTTTTGGGTAAATATACTTTTTTTATGTGTTCATTACCCGAAAAGGCTCCCATAACAATCCATTTAACGCCATCAGGTATAGTGTATTCTTTTTCTATTTTTCCGGCAGCATATACAAGTAACGCACTCATATCCCTAGTGTACAAAACCCCGTCAACAGAAGTAAAATACTCATTTTCTTCATGAACATATATGTTTTCAAGATATTTGCAATGAATAAAATTTGTCTTTGCAAAAGATTCTATATTTTTCCCTAAAGCAATACTTTCATATTTAATTTCAACAGGAAATACATGATTATTCATCATCGTTACAGGCATACCATCAATCTCATCAGGAATAATAACACTCCCGCCGTTACCTCTATACTTTAATAAATCTATTTCACCATTAACCCATATTCTATAATCGAAATCCCCATATTCCATTTCATCTGAAGGCATTTCTCTTCTTCTAGTATTCGTCTCCGGAGGAGGAGTAACAACATTAGGAGTAGTTGTGGTAACAATGTTAGAAGTTGTTATTCCCGGTGGTTCAACATTAATACTATTCTTTTCTTCAACATTATTATTTGTTTCATCAAAAACACTGCATGAGCAGAGTAATAATGTAATCAATAAAAGTAAAATTATCTTTTTCATCATATTCTCCTTATTCTATTTTAAATGTTAATGTGCGGAAATAAATATTTCTTCTCCATATTGTACGCCCTCTCTCATCCTCTCCAATAGGCGAATGAAAATAATTATTATATCTCATAAAGAAATTATGCATATTATAATTCGAAGCCCCGATTCTTACAGTTTGACCGAGCAAACCCAACTCGCTATGCGGGTCTATGACAATGAAATCTGAAAGTTCGTTCCCTTCATTTATGTATCCCACTACTAATGCAAAATGGTCACCATTACCCTTGCATTTCCTCATACATCATCCAAAAATCAATCGCACCTATCATCTCTGTCAGCCGCCATTCGCCATTTTCTTTTACAGCCGTATATTCTATTTCAAATACCACATATTCATCAGGAAAAGCAGTATATCCAAAAAAAGCAATGACATCAATTCTATCATCGGTTACATTTATTATTTCATATTCTACAGATGATGAGAATGGAGAATATGCATAAGTACCAAAGAATATCTCGTTAACAAATAGATACTCACTATCACCCAAAAAACATGCGCGTTCGCCGTATAATAGTTCATAAGCAAAATTATTGATATATGTTTCTTTTACAAATGTTTTTAACTCTTCAAAATTATCAAAAAAATAATGAAGTATTTTATACATGTTTGTTTCGGGCGATTTACTACAATCATAAAGAAGAAGATTATGGTAACGGGTATAAAATACAACGATATTTCTTTCCCACAAGATTTTAATTACTTCATCTGCAATTTTGCCTTCAATATTAAAATCATAATCAGTTTCTTTTAACTTTACAACAACTGAATAGCCATAATCATCATTTATTTTTCGTATCCATTCTAAATTCTCTTGAATTTGCTGATTAATAAATGCTTCATTGCATTTTATTTCTGGTTCTATGATTTGTATTGGTGAACCTGTAACGACTACTGATGTGATTGTCTCTTCCTTTGTTAATTGCTCATTCACTTGTTCGTTAATATAAATAATTTCTGCATTATTTACGCATGAAACAAAAGAAAGAATAATTATTACAAAGATTAGCAGGTTTTTCACCATAAACCTAAATCCTCCTGTTCCTTTAAATTTGCCCTTATTTCATTTAAAGATAATAAATAGTAAACCCCATAAAGATTTCCGCCGCTATTCGTTTGAGCAAGGGCACTGTAACTTAATTTTATTGTGTAAGTAAATTCAATTTCGCCTACTGTTATTATTTCAGCTGTTTCAAACGAAAGTATATCAGCCGATGAAGTAATATTCGCAAATATTGAAACCGCAAGCAAAACACACATGAAAATGCCGGATAATTTAATTGCTTTTTTCGGCAGTTTATTCTTGAATTTAATTAAAAGGATTATTCCGGCTGCAATTATGCAGATAGAAATTATAATTAAAATCATTTTAAAATTAATACCCGAATCAGATAAGTCTGCGCTTTCTGAAATATATGTCTTCAAACGCGGGTTACTTCTGACATCCCAAACCGAATCAAGATACCGGCTCGGCAACCCTGCTATTCTTCTTAAAATTTCCATTGCATCAGGGGTATCTATTTTTTCATTTCCGTTAACATCGGCGACATCTTCGAAAAATATATCAAGCTTAAAGCCCGCAATGAATTGTAAAATTAAGAGTGCGTCGCTTGTTGTAAGCGTTCCATCGCCGTTCACATCGCCGAGTTTTCTTGTATTCGTTTCTTTAATATCTGAGTTTTCTGCAGACGGAGTTGTGTCGTTGTTTTCAAGCGGAGTTGTTCCTCCGCTTCTGCCGCCACCGCCGCCTCTGGGTGGAGTTGTGCTGCCGCCTCCGGGAGGTGGGGTTACACTGTCATCTGGAGGTGCTGAGTCGTCACCATCCCCATCCCCGGGTATTAAATTATTACTATCTCCGGGAGGTGGAGGAGTAGTAACAGGAGGCGTTGTATCTCCGTCATCCCCGGGAAGAGGCGTAGTAACCACAGGAGGAGCTGTTCCGTCATCACCGGAGTCATTGCTTTCGTCCACAGAAACAGTCATCTTGATTTCATAAACCTCGCCTGCCGCGAAATCCCTGGTTTCTTCTAAGCTTTCGATTCCGTGCAGTGTGAAGCCTTCCGGAATAATATGCTCTATTGTTACACTTTTAACAAGAAACGGATTCGTGTTTTCTATCGTCACAATAATCCCGGGTGTTTCACCTTCATTGTGAAAAGGCTTGTCCATTTCGATTGTAACAATAAATCCATCCGTGCCTAAACTGCCGTCATCGGCTGAACTTACAGGCAGCGCGGCAAGGATACTTATTATTATAACAATTATAAGCAAAGAAAGCAAGGGGAGTTTGAAATATTTTTTTGTCGAAATCATGACATGCCTCCTATAATAAAACAATAAATGTGTGGCATGGGAACCTTTTTACATTCTTTCTTGTTTAGGCAGTAGGCACAGTCCAAATCCTCAACGTAATAATCGAATTTCCCGAAGATGTGGACGTTCTGCTTCAACGGAAGCACTTTCTTGGGTTTTTGTTCTTTTTTTACTTTCTTAGCCATTTTAACTTTCTCGCTTTCTATTTTTATTGATTTAATCACCATACGCCGTAAAAATCACGCCCGAACGGGTTCAGCATGACCGTGAATAGTTCCGTGTCGTATTTTTCGCACCATGAGCAGTTTTCGGCAGAAATATCGTCAAGTGCATAACCGACCATGACCGTTTCGCCTCTGCTTCGTAGTGCGCGAATACAGCGGTCACATAATATTTGCATTAAAATCCTCCTGTTCTTAAAAATTTGCATAAAAATACCCCCTTTGTGAAAAGGGGTGCTGTGGATTCTGTATAAAAAAGGTATTGTCAAGTCGATTGAAATGTGTTATTATATAAAAAGACCGTTTCACTTCATTTAATGAAACAGCCTTTTAAAGTTTTCCGTTTGTCCGTTTGCCTATAGAATGTTGATGTTTATAGACTTTTTCTTTGTTGTCTTACGGAAGACTTGACTTGTAGCTCGTTATTTTGTCATAATTATATTTAATTTCGCTATTGATTTTATGACAAAGTTGTGCTATACTATATTTATCAAGTAGCAAAGGAGGAATAATAATGCTTACTAACACAGT
>JAITFR010000044.1 GCA_031281255.1 Oscillospiraceae bacterium | reverse complement strand
AACCATACTACAGAGGTTACGTCAAGATTGTTAGTAGGCTCGTCGAGTAGAATTATATCCGGTTTTCCAAATAGTGCTTGTGCTAAGAGTACCTTAACCTTTTGCCGTGGTTCTAAATCGCTCATTTTATTGTTATGTAATGATGTTGGTATTCCTATTCCTTGCAGGAGTTGAGATGCATCAGACTCAGATTCCCAGCCACCAAGCTCTGCATATTCCTCTTCAAGCTCTGCTGCTCGAATTCCGTCCTCGTCAGAAAAATCCTCCTTCATATATAAATCATCTTTTTCCTTGCCACATTCATATAACCGTTGGTTTGCCATAATAACGGTTTCTAAAACAGAATAATCATCATACATGCTTTGGTCTTGTTTAAGAACTGACATTCGTACATCCGGTTTTATCTCAACTGCTCCGGTAGAGTGCTCCAGCTCTCCTGCAAGGATTTTTAGAAATGATGATTTACCTGAGCCGTTAGCTCCAATTATTCCATAGCAGTTGCCTGCAACAAATTGTAAATCCACTTTTGAAAATAGTGTATCACCACCAAAAGAAAGACTCAAATTATTAACTGTTATCATAAAAAACTCCTACTATAACATAATATTTATTAGTGTTTATTAATAATACATGATATACTTGTTATTGTAAACTTTAATTGAGAGAGGTGAGCTTATTGCCGGATGGGATAGTTGGTATAGTTATAATTGTCGCTCTTGTTCTTATGCTTAATCTTTTAATTGTATATAGACAAATAAAACGGTTAAATAAGAGAAGCGGCGGCAGAAAACGTCCTGTTCCATCTGCGGATAAACAAGCCGCCTGGCGTGAGAAGGAGGTTGCCCGCAGAATTGAACGTGAGCAGGATGATGCTCTTGAGCGTGTAAAACTAAGAGAGGAAACGCTTGCTCTTTATGAAACGGTAAGGAAAAGGCATGAGAAAAAGGATGCTCTTACACGTTTAGGGTTAGACGCAAGTGTTAGCCTGGATGATTTAAAAAGCCTCGGCATAGATGAGTATTTAAGTGAGGAATAGAGCTTAGGGAATAGGGAATAGGGAATAGGGAATAGAGATTAGGGTTTAGGGAGAATGAAAAATGTTAAGAAGTATCAAAAAAAAATGTTTAATTGTTGTTGATTTTCAGAATGATTTTGTGACAGGGTCACTTGGTTTTCCAAAAGCAAAAAAGCTGGAAAGAAGAATTGTTAGAAAAATAAAGGAGTATCATAAAAACAAAGGTGATGTTATCTTCACTTATGATACTCATCAGGGCAATTATTTAGAAACCCTTGAAGGGCAGAAACTGCCGATGATACACTGCATAGAGGGAACATCAGGGCATGAGCTTTATGGTAAAGTTGCAAAATCCATAAATAAAAATGATATAAAGTTTAATAAAGACACATTTGGCTCAAAAGAACTTTTTGATCACTTAGTTAATAACAAGTATGATAGCATTGAACTAGTCGGTTTGGTATCAAATATTTGCGTGCTTGTTAACGCTGTGCTGGCTAAGACTGCACAACCTGAGACTCCTATAATTGTAGATGCTAAATACACGGCTAGCTCTGATAGAAAGCTTCACCGTGCTTCATTAGCAGTAATGAAGGGTTTGCAAATAGAGGTTATTTAATGTCTGCCTTTTAGTAGTTCCTGCTTTATATCCCAGAGTTTTTGCGATAAGTCTACATAATAAACATGAGGATTTTCAAAGCGTTTAACTTCGTCCCAAAGTGTATCTACTTGGGATTTGCAGTATTCTCTAATTTGATGAATATCAGGAGAAGTATAAACAAGCTCTCCATTTAAAAATATTGGAACTAAAAGCTCTTTTGCGAAAAAATCTGTAAGAGTTTTTCTTTTCCATGTGTCAACAGGGTTAAAAATAGTATATGGTTTTGAGTCATCTATGATTTCATCATAAACACAAAGCTCATCGGCAATTGCTTTACCGGTTTCTTTATCAAAAAGCCTATATAGTTTTTTATGGTGAGGATTAATAATTTTTGCAACATTTTCACTTAGCTTAATTTTTGGTATTATATAACCATGCTCATTTTCAACTGCAACCAATTTATAAACACCACCAAAAACAGGGTCACTTTTTGCTGTGATAAGTCGCTCACCAACACCAAAAATATCAACTTTTGCTTCTTGAAGAATTAACTCACGGATAATATACTCATCAAGTGAGTTTGTTGCAACAATCTTACAGTCAAAAAGTCCGGCAGCATCAAGCATTTGACGTGCTTTTTTTGATAAATACGCAATATCTCCTGAATCCAGCCTGATTGCACACTCTGTAATTCCATGAGGTAGAAGAGTTTCGCGAAAAGCATGGATTGCATTAGGAATACCACTATTTAAGGTGTTGTACGTGTCTACCACCAAGGTTGCGTTGTGTGGGAAAAGCTCGCAAAATGTTTTAAAGGCGTCATATTCACAATCAAAGCTTTGTACCCAAGAGTGAGCCATAGTTCCGCTTGCAGGAATACCAAAGTCAATTTCTGTCATGGTGTTTGACGTACCAACACATCCGCCAATATAAGCGGCTCTTGCACCAAGTACAGCACCGTCCGCTCCAAGAGCCCGGCGAGAGCCAAACTCAAGCACATCTCGTCCTGCGGCAGCTCTGACTATTCGATTTGCTTTTGTGGCGATTAGTGATTGATGGTTTATTGTAAGTAATATTATGGTTTCGATTATTTGCGCTTCAATTGCAGGTGCTTTAACAGTTAAGATTGGCTCGTTTGGAAATATAGGTGTTCCTTCGGGAACTGCGTATATATCACCTGTAAATCTAAAGGTTTTTAAGTAATTTAAGAAGCTTTCATCAAAAAGTTTTTTTGAGCGTAAAAAATCAATATCGTCTTTGCTGAAATGTAAATTATTAATGTATTCGATAACCTGTTCAAGACCAGCAGCTATAGCAAAACCACCTTTATCAGGCACATTACGATAAAACATTTCAAAGTAGGTGATTTGATGATATTTTTCTACAGAAAAATATCCACTTGCCATTGTAAACTCGTAAAAGTCGCATAACATTGAGAGATTTCGTTTGTTCATAAACTATTAAATCCTTTTTTTTGTACTAGAAAAATATTATACCAAAAACTGCACTGGCTGCAAGAAATATTATCGGATGCACTTTTTTTAACAAAAATACAGCAACAAACATCACGACGGTAAGGATTATTGTTTTATAATCAATTGATGGTAAAACCATTGCAAAAAGTTCGGATATATCAACGTTAAAAATTGCATAACTAAAAACTGTAAGAGCGGCATAAGTCATTAACGCCAGTGAAACAGGTTTAAGTCCGAATAAAATGTATTTTACAGTAGAACTGTCTTTGAACTTTACCAATAATCGTGAAACAATAAGAGCAATAGTTATTGAAGGGATTAATAATGCGATTGAAGCAACTATACCACCAAGATACCCTGCAACCGTGTAACCAACATAAGTTGCTACGTTTATACCTATCGGTCCCGGTGTTGCTTCCGCTACCGCAACCATATCCATTAGCTCGGTTATTGTAAACCATTCGGTACGAAATGCCATTTGTTGTAAAAACGGTATAGTGGCAAGCCCTCCACCGAAGACAAAGAGTCCAACAACAAAAAATTCATAAAAAAGCTCTAAGTATATCATGTAAAATCCGTTTCTTTTCAAGTTAGGGAGTAGGGAGTAGGGAGTAGAGAGTAGGGAGTAGGGGTTAGGGACTAGGGAGTAGGGAGTAGAGAGTAGAGAGTAGGGAGTAGGGAGTAGGGAGTAGAGAGTAGGGAGTAGGGAGTAGGGACTAGGGAGTAGGGAGTAGGGAGTAGGGAGTAGAGAGTAGGGGTTAGGGAGTAGGGAGTAGGGAGTAGAGAGTAGAGAGTAGAGAGTAGAGAGTAGGGATTAAGGATTAAGAGTAGAGTTTAGAGTTTCCGTCATTGCGGGCTTGACCCGCAATCCCCTGAACAGTAGCAAAAAAATTATTTAGGAGAGTTACTTTTACTATTTTTGCGTAGCATTGATATTGCAACACCCATAACTCCTGCAAAAAACACAATTATTGCTATATGAATGTTCGTAAGAATAGCAATAACAAGTGCAACTATATACAGTAATGCTGATGGTATGTCTATAATTGAGTGTTTGCGAAGTCTAAGCACTGCGTTAATAATCAACACACTTACGCATATCCGCAATCCTACAAATGCACTTTGCACTACCGGAATATCAGAAAGATTTGATAAAAAAGTAGCTACTATTAGTATAATTATCACTGATGGTGTTGCTACTCCTAAAGCTGCAACAATTCCACCAAGCACTTTTTTCTGTTTGTAACCGACAAATAAAGCTGTATTTGCGGCTATAATCCCGGGCAGGCACTGACTGATAGAAAAAAGTTCAGTAACCTCCTTATCAGTAAGCCACTTTCTTTTTTCTACAAGTTCTTTTATTAACATAGGTAGCATGGAGTAGCCGCCACCAAATGTAAAGGTCCCAATATAAACAAATGAAATAAAAAGTTTTAAATACATAAGTGTATATTACACAAGAAAGGAGTAATTTACTATCTTTTTTTCGCTAGTTCGCTCAATGCTAAGCACATACGCGAAAAAAACATAGCAAACAACTCATTTCTTGTTAAGTTTTACTAAGTTATACATTTTTCTCCCTCTCGGCTTGTGATGGGCGTAAATAGATTGGTTCGAGTTCTTTTGCAGTTGTTGGTTTTTTGTGCAAAGAAACTAATGCTACTCCATAAGCGGTCTGATATTTTATTAAATCAGGTGCTTGAGTACAACACACATCTAAGGAGTTTAGATAATCGTAGGTTAATACTGCTCCATCACCAACTATTGTGATTGATTTACTTTTTTTCTTTAAATCAACAGATAAATCCTCTAATGATATAACACGGTCATCACAAAGTCTTTTTAGCTTTCCATTTTCCCATTCAAACAAAGCGTTATAAACTTGTTTGCGTCGTGCATCCATAACAGCACATAAAAGTGTGTCTGTGATAGGCGTTTGGTAAGCCATTGATTCTAGTGTTGATACACCATAGATAGGGAGATCCAATCCTTCGGCAAATCCTTTAGCTGCCGACACACCTATTCGCACACCTGTAAAAGAGCCGGGACCGTTTGCTACTGCCACTCTTTCTATATCTGAGGGTGATATAGCAAGATTTTTTAATAGAGATTCTGTCATTATCATAAGTGTTTTGCTGTGTGAGAAACCGTTATTTTGGAAATACTGACCTAATAGTTGTAATTCCGGATGGTGTGTATCAGGGTTTTCTATAATTTGGCATACAGCTACGGATGCCGGTTTTGCAGATGATTCTAAAGCTAGAATTAACATAATAACTACCAAGTCCTTACTTTGTTAGAAAGTTTTTCTATCAAAATACAATTTTTTACTCTATCTCAATTTGTCTTTTATTTTCACCGAGATTTGTAAGCTTAACAGTGATTGTATTAAACGGAATAGCGTTGGGTACTTTCTCACTCCACTCAACTACACAAACACCACCACGGTCATGATAATCATCCCAACCAATGTCAAATAGCTCATCTTCATTATCAAGACGATACATATCAAAATGAAAAAGTGGAATTTTTCCGTGATATTCGTTAACAATAGTAAAAGTGGGGCTGGACACATTCATAGTTATCCCAAGACCTTTTGCCAATCCACGTGTAAAGGTTGTTTTGCCCGAACCAAGATTTCCATACAATGCAACAATTGTATTCGGTTTGAGAGAGCGACCAAGTTTTTCACCCTCTGATATTGTTTCATTTTCGTTATTTGTTGTAATTATCATAGTGAAACAGTATAACATGTAATAAATGTTAATAATAGAGTGTATTTGCAAAATCAATAAAAAAATGGTATAATTGTAGCAAATATGAACAATACCAACCTTTTAGAGTCTCCTACAACAATAGGTTGCATAATAACAAGGCTATGTGATGAATTATTTAAAGTCCTTTTTTCTAGTAATATTTAGATTCTTCCGTGATGCAGATATGATACTGCTTCTTTTAAGTGTTGCGAGTGCTGTCTATGGGAGTATATTAATAAATAGTATTACAAAAAACTCTGCAACAGAAAGTGGCGTAGTGTATGTACAAATTGGCGCTATGGTAATTGGTTTATTTTTGTTTATTTTGTTTTCTTATATAGATATAGACATAATAGCAGATAAATCAATGCTTTTATTTGTTTTTAGTATATTGTTTATATCCACTTTACTTATATGGGGTGAGGGAGAAGCTGATGTTGGTCGTCGTGCATGGATACGTTTTTGGAATATTGGAATTCAACCGGCAGAGGTAACAAAAGTTCCTTTTATCATAATTTTTGCAAAAATTATGGTTACATTTAAGGAACGTAAAACATTAAACTCAATAATGTCTGTTTTGCAAATTGCAATAGTATTTCTGATAATGTTCGGCTTTGTTTTATATATATCAGAAGATATGGGTACTGCATTAGTGTATTTTGGAATATTAATAATAATGCTTTTTGCAGCAGGGTTAAAACTTAGGTGGTTTATTCTAGGAGCGGGTGCTATTGCTGCTGCATCACCTCTGTTAAGAACATATTTCATAAATGATAAACAATGGGAAAGAATAATTGCGCCTTTTATACCGGATATTGTTGATCCGAACAGAAACGGTGTTTTATGGCAACCTGATTTAAGTATACGAGCTATTACTACAGGTGGAATTTTTGGGCAGGGTTTAGGTCAGGGACAGTTGACTCAGTCTCCGAGAGCTTTTCCTGCACAACATACTGATTTTGTTTTTTCTGCTGCCGGTGAGGAACTTGGTTTTATAGGTTGTTTAGTTGTTATTGCTTTATTAATAGCTATTGTTATCAGATGTGTATATGTCGGTATAAAATCAAACAACTCTCTTGGTTTGCTGGTCTGCATGGGTGTTGCAGGTATGGTAATTGTACAAACGGTAATGAACATTGGTATGTGTCTTGGTTTATTACCGGTCATTGGTATTACGTTGCCGTTTTTTAGTTATGGTGGCTCTTCATTGGTTACGAGTTTTGCAGCTATGGGAATAGTTTCAGGTATAAAAATGCGTCCAAAACCATTAAGGTTTAGGAGTATGTAGGAGAAACTTTAAAAAAACAATAATATTCTTATGATAGTCTCTTTT
Source organism: Oscillospiraceae bacterium (assembly GCA_031281255.1). Lineage (GTDB taxonomy): Bacteria > Bacillota > Clostridia > Oscillospirales > Oscillospiraceae > WRMH01. The sequence goes on along the minus strand of JAITFR010000044.1, from coordinate 8,226 downwards.
CCGAAACGCTGAGCTTCCATACTCAGAGCTTCGGCGCTCCGCCATCCATGGCTACGCTTTCCGAGACCATATAAGAATATTATTACAAAAACATAATTACACTAAATCCGATACAGCAGTTAAGATACTAGCAACAGATTCTTTATCTAACTTTGAGAACGCAAACCACTTTTTTCCTAAATCTTTTAGTGATGCTCCTATATGATAAATTTCTTTACCACTGTCAATTATTAAGAAACGGTCATGGCTTTTGTTAAACTCTTTTACAATGAATCCACCATATTGAGAATTTACTTTTTGGACATCGAGGTTTAGTTGTTTATTAATGCTTTGTGTTAAAAGTAATACTTTTACGTCTTTGTTCTTCTTAGCAAGGTGAATGAGTGTTGTTTCGTCAATGTAGTTATCAATCAGGATAATACTTTGTTTAGCAGTGCGGATTATTTTTGATACAAGTTCGTACGCATCAAACATCTGTCCATCAAAGAAAACACCTTGCGTTGGTATATGTTTGGTGTTTAATTGTAATTCTATTTCATCAACTCTGTTTTCAATACGATTCAAACGATTGTTCATTGCATAACCTTTAAGAAGATAGTCTTTTAGCTTTGATGTAGCCCATATTCGAAACTGTGTACCTTGTACAGATTTAACACGATACCCAACAGAGATTATAACATCTAGGTTGTAGTATTTTACTTTATAGTTCTTCCCATCTGTAGCAGTTGTCAAGTAATCCTTGACAACTGAATTTTGAATAAGCTCTCCTTCTCTAAAGATATTATTAATATGCAAGCTAATGTTTTGCTTAGAATGATTGAAAAGTAATGACATTTGCTGTTGTGTTAACCAAACAGTGTCTTCATCAAACCTAACTTCAATATGCATCGCCTCGCTTTGCGAGTCGTTAGCATGTTCATCAGGACGATATAAAATAATTTCATTTTTCATAGTAAATCACCTCTTGCATTAACTACCATAACATACACTGTAAAGCATTGCAAATACAGTGAAATTCAGGCTTTTCTACATTTCTTACCTGAATTTCTACATTAAAAGCATTATAGTGTAGAAAAATCTACATACTTGTCTACATTTCAGAAGAATTTCATGAAAAACAATAATATTCTTATGATAGTCTCTTTTCCGAAACGCTGAGCCTCCATGCTCAGAGTTTCGGCGCTCCGCCATCCATGGCTCCGCTTTCCGAGACCATATAAGAATATTATTACAAAAACATAAGTTATTATTTTTTATATTTTCAAATAAATTAAAGGGTTTTACTTTTCTTTTTCGTATAATGTATATTGTGAACAATATTAAGCATACAAAAAATCCAAGAGAAGTACGAGAGGCGCTTGAGGAGCAAATGCTGTCACCACAAGCGTCTTATTCTGTGCATACTAAAGGTCGAGAACGTGATGAACCTGAGTGTGATATTCGGACTTGTTATCAGCGTGATATTGACAGGATTATCCATAGCAAGGCTTTCCGCAGACTAAAGCACAAAACACAGGTTTTTCTTAGTCCTGAGGGTGACCACTATAGAACCAGACTTACGCACACTCTTGAGGTTGCGAGAATCAGCAGAACGATAACCCGTGCACTGTGTTTAAATGAAGACCTTGCAGAAGCGATTGCGCTCGGACATGACCTTGGTCATACACCGTTTGGACATGCAGGTGAGCGTGCTCTTGATGAAATCATGCGTGATGATGGTGGATTTAAGCACAATGAGCAAAGCCAACGTGTTATTGACAGATTAGAGCTAAACGGACGTGGTTTGAACCTGACATATGAGGTGCGAGACGGCATAGCTTGCCATACAGGCAATAAACAACCAAGTACCTTAGAAGGTAAAATTGTACGAATAGCAGATAGAATTGCGTATATAAACCATGATGTCGATGATGCTGTTAGAGCAGGGATTTTAGATGAAGAGGATATTCCCGATGAGTTTATTTGCGCATTGGGAAGCAAACATAGCGAGAGGATTAACACATTAATACTTGATTTAATTGAGCAAAGTGAAAAAAAGGGTGTTATATCTCTTGGTTCTAACATAGCGTTTGTTTTTGATGCGTTTCGCGATTTTATGTATGATAGGGTTTACCTGAATATGCGAGCAAAAAGTGAAGAAAGTAAAGTTGCAGGAATTATAAATGAGATTTTTAAGCATTACTGTACAGCACTTGATGAAATGCCTGTTGAATATGGGGATATAGTGGAAAAAGATGGTAAAAAGCGTGCAGTTGTTGATTATATTTCCGGCATGACTGATAAATATGCTGTGCATGTATATGAGAAGCTTTTTATTCCCGAAGCCTGGCAGGTGCGCTAGACATAAAAAGATAGAGAAAAACAAAGGATGAAACAATGCCTGTACCGGATTTATTTATTGATGAGCTTGTGAGCCGTACCGATATTACAGAACTAGTCAGCGAGTATGTACGTCTTACGAAAAAAAGTGGCGCAAATATGTTCGGATTATGTCCGTTTCATAGTGAAAAAACACCGTCCTTTACAGTAAACTCCGAAAAGCAAATATATCATTGTTTTGGTTGCGGCAAAGGTGGCGGAGCAATAACTTTTGTCAGAGAAATAGAAAACTTAACATTTCTTGATGCAATAGAGGTTCTGGCAAAAAAAGCAGGTATGGTTGTACCGCAAGAAGACGGACAAGTTGAAATAACAGGATGGCGTAAACGTATATTGGCGTTAAACCGTGATGCAGCAAAACATTTCTATAGAATGTTAATCTCTCCGGCGGGAAAAACTGCTCAAGAATACTTAGCCAAACGTAAGATTTCTAAAACAAGCATACAAAAATTCGGCATAGGTGCGGCACCTGATGACTGGAGTTTATTACTCGAAGCTATGACAGCAAAAGGGTACACAAAGCAGGAACTGGTGGACGCAGGTTTATGCAGGTACGGAAAAACAGGTGGCAGTGCGTATGATTTCTTCCGTAACAGACTTATTTTCCCGGTTATAGATGCACGTGGTGATGTTGTTGCTTTTTCAGGCAGAACTTTAAATCCTAATGATAAGGATTATAAATACTTAAACTCACCTGATACGTTGGTTTTCACAAAAAGTAAAACTTTATTTGGACTAAATATTGCACGCAAGTCAAAATATGGGGCATTTGTTTTAGTAGAGGGAAATATTGATGTTGTTATGCTACACCAGGCAGGATTTGATAGTGTTGTTGCACCACTAGGCACAGCACTTACAGCCGACCAGGCACGGCTTATAAAACAATACACGCAAAATGTTGTTATTGCGTTTGATTCTGATGATGCCGGTGAAAAAGCAACAATGCGAGCAATAACGCACTTGGAAAAAGCAGGGATTTCTATAAAGGTTATTGATTTAGGAGCATCCAAAGACCCGGATAATTTTATCAAGGATCATGGCAGAGAATCGTTTAAAACACTCTTAGAACGTAGCGACGGACACATTGATTATAAGATACTGTCTTTACTAAACAGTAACGACATGAACACAAATGAAGGACGTTTATCATTTATAAATACAGCAACAGAGTTAATTGCAGAAATAAACAATGCACCCGAGCGGGAGATTTATGGTACTAAGGTTGCTGAGTTAGCAAGTGTATCTATAGAATCTATCAAAAATGAAGTCAACCGTAAGCTGAAAATAAAGATAAATCGTGATAAAAAAAGCTTTGATAAATCAACTATTCAGCCGAAAATTAACATTCAGCCAACAAACAGAGATTTACGATATGATAATATTGCGTCTGCAATTGCAGAGGAAGGTGTTATCAGATGTTTAGTGCAAGATCCGTTATTATTTAAAGTTACCTCAGAGATTGGGTTTACAAAAGACGAGTTTTCAACTGAGTTTCTTGGAAATATTTATAAAATGCTTGAAGAAAAAGTTAAAGATAGCAGACAATTAGAGCAAAAACATATAATGGCGGAGCTTGAACCGGGTATAGCTTCACAATTAATGCGAATACTTGATAAACCGGAATCAATCGCAATAAGCGACAAAAGCATACGTGATTATATAGCAAGAATAAGAGCAGAAAAGTTTAAAGATAAATCTCCGGATAGTGAAACATTGTTAGATATTGTAAATCTTAAGAAAAAAAATTAAAAAGATTCTTTACAACACCTCATCGTACGGATAACATTCTAAAATTACAATCACAGTATAATATTACGAGTTTCGTAATCGCATAAACGGTAATTTATAAGGAGGAGAAAAGTTCATGGAAGATAAAATTAGCAAAATTCAAGAAGAGTTGGATAACCTGGCAATGCAAGTGGAAAATGACGAACACTCGGAAAAATCACAGGAGCAGTATAATGCAGAACGGTTAAATGCACTTATAGAGGAGGGGAGACGACGTGGAAATCTCAGTTCTAAAGAGCTTTTAGATGTGCTTGAGGAAATGAATCTTGAGCAAGAGGTTATTGATAGTTTTTATGATACGCTGGAAAATCTAAACATTGATACAACTGAAACTGATGAAACATCTTTTGTTGTTCCTGATGATACAGAAACACCTGAAATTGAGGAATTGCAGGAGATTGAGGTAACTCTGGCAGAGGAGGAGGTAATTGACCCTGATTCTCTTTTAGATAGTATTAATATTGATGACCCTGTTCGTATGTATCTAAAAGAAATTGGTAAGGTTAATCTTCTCACTCAAGAAGCTGAGGTTGAACTTGCTATGAGAATGGCAGAAGGTGATGAAAGTGCCAAACGCCAGATGGCAGAAGCAAATCTAAGGCTTGTTGTCAGTATTGCCAAGCGTTATGTAGGGCGTGGAATGTTATTTCTTGACCTCATTCAAGAGGGTAACTTAGGTCTTATTAAGGCTGTTGATAAATTTGATTATACAAAAGGTTATAAGTTCTCAACCTACGCTACATGGTGGATTCGTCAGGCAATTACACGTGCAATAGCCGATCAGGCACGTACAATCAGAATACCTGTACACATGGTTGAAACAATAAATAAGGTTATGCGTATTTCACGTCAGTTGCTCCAAGAGCTTGGGCATCACCCAACACCGGAGGAGATAGCTGATGATATGGGTATGCCTGTTGAGAAAGTGCGTGAAATACTCAAAATTGCACAAGAGCCGGTTTCGCTCGAAACTCCTATTGGTGAAGAAGAAGACAGTCATCTTGGAGACTTTATTCCTGATGAGGATGCTTCAGAGCCGGCAGAGGCTGCTTCGTTTACACTTTTAAAAGAGCAATTATCAGATGTTCTTCATACTCTTACACCACGCGAAGAAAAGGTGCTGATATTAAGATTTGGCATTGAAGACGGGCGTACTCGCACTCTTGAAGAAGTTGGTAAAGAGTTTAATGTTACAAGAGAGCGTATAAGGCAAATTGAAGCAAAAGCTCTTAGAAAATTACGCCACCCAAGCAGAAGCAAAAAACTCAAAGATTTCTTATACCCATAAATTATCGCCTCATGTAAATGATAACTTTAGTCCATTTCGTCATTGCGGGCTTGACCCGCAATCCCCTCAATAGAACGTTTTTCTGCAGGAGATTCTTCTTACAATCGGCTCATATATAATACATAGAAAAGGATAGATTACATGCAAACTCTTGGTATAAATATTGGCTCTACCAGCTTAAAAATGGTATTAATTGATGATAATAAACCGGTATGGCATGCAGCAGCAAGCCACGAAGGAAACTTTGAAGCAACAGCAATAAGACTTCTAAAGGAAGGTAAGATTAAAATTGGCACTCCTACTCTTATAACCGGTAATGAAGGGCGTTTTATATTTAATGCTTCCGGAACACTGGAGCCTCTTTGTGTTGAAGCTGCAATAAATCTGTTGAAAATTGATGCGGATGCTATAGTAAGTATGGGCGGGGAAGACCTTATCGTTTATTCGCTCGATAACGGTAAAATCGTGAACAGTTTTTCCGGCAATAAATGCGCATCAGGAACCGGTGAGTTTCTTATGCAACAGCTTGCCCGTATGGATATGAAACCCGAAGATATTGATAAGATACCCGAAACCTCTAAGGTTTATCCAATTTCTACACGTTGCTCTGTTTTTATGAAAAGCGACTGTACGCATAAATTAAACAAACGAGAAGCGTCAAAGGAAGATATTGTTTTCTCACTTTCTCATGTTATGGCAATAAAAGTCATTGATTTTCTCAAGCGTGCCAATATCAAGTCGGGGCGAGTGGTTTTAGTTGGCGGTTTAACCTTAAATAAGCATATTATACGATTTGTTAAGGAGCTTGCTCCGCAGATTGAGTTCATTGTACCCGAAACCGCTCATGTGTTTGAAGCTCTTGGAGCAGCTGCTTTAGCAGCAGAATACGGCAGTCCATTACCTGAGTTAGATAAGTTAATGCTACCGGGGGAGGTTCAGTTTGAAACCTTAGGAGCTTTAAAGGATTGGCAATCAAAGGTTAAGGTTTTTGATAAAAAAGAAGGTAAGGTTAAAGTAGACGGCAAGTATATTCTTGGAGTAGACGGTGGTTCTACAACAACAAAGGTTTGCCTTATTGACATAGAAACAGATGAAGTTGTTGCAAGCTATTACGGCAGAACACATGGCGACCCTGTTAAGGCTCTAAAACAATGCTTAAAAGCTATTCAAGAAAAAATAATGTTAGACACCGGCAAGGAAACCGTTAATATCAGACTTGCTGCAACAACCGGTTCAAGCCGTGAAATTCTCGGTGTTTTTCTGCAAACAAGAGGTGTATATAATGAGATAATTGCACATTCTGTTGGTACGTCATACTTTGATGCAGACGTGGAAACTATATTTGAAATTGGCGGACAGGATGCAAAATATGTACTGCTTAAAAACGGTGTGCCGATAGATTATGCTATGAACGAAGCTTGCAGTGCAGGCACAGGATCATTTTTGGAGGAAAGTGCGGCAGGTGATTTATCAATTTACAGCGATAAGGATATTGGACCGATTGCGTTAAAAGCCGAAGCACCGCTCAAGTTTGGTGAGCATTGCTCTGCGTTTATAAACAGTGACATCAGAAAAGCCATAGGGCAGGGAGCAAGTCGGGAGGATATAGTTGCAGGAATTGTTTGCTCAATTGTTGCGAACTATTTAAACCGTGTTGTCGGAAACCGCACCATAGGCGGTAAGGTTTTTTTACAAGGTGGAGTAGCGAAAAACCCTGCTGTACCGGCTGCGTTTGCAATGATGCTTGATAAAGAGATTTTAGTTCCACCATCACCTGAGTTAATGGGTTCTTTTGGTGTTGCATTACTCGCTAAGCAAAAAATGGCTGAGGATATAGAAAGCGGAAATGGTTTTGATCTAAATGAGTTAATCAATCGTGAAATCGAATATGATAAAATCTTTATTTGTAATGCATGTGAAAACCTGTGCCCGATTCAAGTGTTAAAGCTTGGAGATTTTAAAATAATGTTTGGCGGCAGATGTAATAAATACGCTAATATTCGCAAATCTATCAGTGATGTTCCGGTTTTTGACTATGTAGAAAAGCGTCAAAAGCTATTGTTTGAGACGTATGCCGCTCCTGTAGATGATCTTCGTCATTCCGTGCTTGACGCGGAATCCCCTGAACAGAACGTTCAATCAGGGGGATTGCGGCTCGGAGGCCGCAATGACGGTATTATCGTTGGAATACCTCGGGCTTTGTCGGTTCATACATTATACCCGTTGTATTCATGGTTTTTCCATGAACTTGGCATCAAAACATACTTATCTACAGAGGTTCCGCATGAAGGAATTGCCCGGGTTGAAGCAGGGTATTGTTTTCCTGCGGAAATAGCACATGGAGCGGTGCAGGACTGCTTAAACAAAGGCGTTGATTATGTTTTACTCCCACATTTTAAGGATATGCCAAGCTATGAAGCAGATGTTCACGCTAACTTTTGCCCTCTGACACAGAGCTTGCCGTACTATATTACTAAAGCATTTCCTGATGTAGATGAAAGCAAGTTTTTGCCTTTAGTTGTAAGCTTTAAACTAGGTGAAGAAAAAGCATTAGAACTGTTCATAAAAATGGCAGATCAGCTAAAGATTCCTGCTGATGAAGCAAAAAGAGCGTTTCTAATAGCATTAGATAAACAAAAAGAGTTTTTTAAAGCCGCAAAAAAGCTTGGACTGGAAGCACTTGAAGAATCAAGAAAAGCAGACAGACCGGTAATCGCACTATTAGGCAGACCGTATAATGCCTTTACAGCGGAAGCAAATATGGGAATACC
>JAITFR010000019.1 GCA_031281255.1 Oscillospiraceae bacterium | reverse complement strand
TGCGAATCATTTGAACCTATTGTTATTATTATAGAAGTGGACGCTTTTGGACGAGTACTTTTTTATTACAATGAGAATCCTGCATTACGAGAACACTATCTGATAATCAGCCAAAAAAGTATCGGGGATGAAATTAGTTACTTATCAGGTAGAAATGTTATTTTTGTACCAAATGAAAACAGTAATAATATATGTATTAAGACAATAATCAATAACATGGCAACCCGTGAGGAAATTGTCAACAAGATTTGCTCCTTATTCTCAGAAAATGTAATAGAGAAATTTAAAATAGCAAATAAATGGAATAAATTACTATTTCAAAGAAAAAACCCGAATAGAATCGTCAATGTCATTGAAAGAAATCAAAAGCATTAACTAAGTTGGGTATTTTATTGTTAGTATATGATATTAACACTTATTGACTGCAGAAGTGTAAAAATAATATGTTCAAAGCGTCAGCAATATAGTATAATAGCACTACTTAATTTAATGAGTTAGTTTGACACAAAGACATAATACATATCCTATTTAGGGAGGTAGATTGATATGATTAAAACGCTTCAAGGTCACTTTAACAGAGGGCAGTTCATTTCTGTTGATTCGACAGAGATTCCAGATAATGTTGAAGTTTATGTTATGATTACAGACAAGAAACTTAAAACCTCAGAAACTAATGCAAATAGACAGTTAGATGCTTTTAATAAGTTTTTATCTGCTGTGAAATCTATAAAAGATGAAGCATTAAAAAGCGAGGATTTTATTGAGTTGGAGAATACTCGTGCTAATTTTGGAAGAGTGGTTACAATATGACAATCTTTGCACTCGACACTAATATAATATCATATATATTAAGAAGTGATGAAAAAGTTATCACTCGTTTTCAATATGAAAGCATGCAAGGAAATGAGTTTGCGATGATACCTGTAGTATATTATGAGGTATCACGCTGGTTAATGGAACGAAATGCATTCAAACTCCAAGCAGAGTTTGAAGCACTATGCTCAGAAATAAAATTCTTGAATACTAATAAAAATGTATGGCAAAAAGCAGCTGAACTATATGTACAAACTCGCAAGATTGGCAAACCAATAGGTAGTGATGCAGACTTACTTATTGCTGCATATTGTTTGATTAACGATTGCACTTTAGTCACAAACAATACAAAACACTTTGAGAATATCAGTGATTTAAAATATATAAACTGGAAGCTTGATTGATGCTTGCTTATAATTTACACCACGTTAAGATAAATGACTAATCTCATCATATCTCTACTTCTTCGTTTTGTTAAAAATCGTCATAGTTAATACTGTTTGTAATGCAAAGTATAAAGGTAGAATAATCCATGCATATTTCCATGCGACAAGTACACCAATTGCTACAAAAACAGCTACTGTTAGCAAAAATATTCCACCGCTTATTAAACCAAATCTTGCAGCATTTGTAGGATTAACCATACTGGTATGAAACTTTACAACATTTTCATACTCATTTATTTCCATTGCTTTTAACCAAGGCTTTTGACGCTTTGGTTCTGTAGCTACCAGAAAAATCAAGATACAAATCGCAGGAATAATAAAGATTGCTTTAATCCCGATAGCAGCAGCAATGTCCATATCTGTGAATAGAAAAAACACAACTGAAAATCCTGCTCCTAAGAAACCCATCATACAAATAATACTGTAAACAAATGCTCTTTTGTTTTTCATGGCATAATGAGCGGTAGTCTCCTGTGTCAAACCAAAATAGGTGTACAACCCGGAAGCTATTGAAAGTAGAATAACCGAGATATAATATGGAGCGGTGTCTCCGATTTCTCTAAAAAATGAGAAAAGTGCTATACCCACAGCTATTAATAATAATCCTGATGCAAAAGAAAACCCTCCTGCTGCTTTTTTTGTAATTGGTACCTTTGCGTTCATATACATTTGTGCAATTGTCGCATGACGATTTTTCTTACCGACTTCATCAGCGATAGCTGTTATATCACCAAGCTCTGCGGTTGCTCTATCAAAAGCTTGCTCATCATTAAGACCTTTTGAAACTAACTCTCGGATACGCTCGGTTAAGTTAACTGTGATTTCTTCTTTAAAATCTTTGATTTCAGGTGTATCCTCATAACCTTCAAATAAGCGGTCAACATATACTTTTTCTTTCATAATTTATAAACTCCTTTCAAGTTCTAATCCTCTAATAATTTATTTAGTATAGTTTGTGTATTGATCCAATCGTTTTTATTTTGCCGTAACAGTTCCTTGCCACTGTCTGTTATGCTGTAGTATTTTCGACGGCTTCCGAGTGTTTCATCACCCCAAAACGAAATGATATAACCACCGGCTTCAAGACGCTTATAGCTTGAGTACAATGTTGCTTCCTTTAGCTCATACTCACCGTCAAGCCTTTCAATGATATTTTTGTGAATTTCATATCCGTAATTATCACCTTTTTGCAATATGCTAAGCACAACAGTATCAGTATGCCCTCGGAGCAAATCAGCAGATGTTCGTACTTCCATTTTTTCACCTCCTATGACGTATTGTGTATACTATAACACATAATACTATGACTGTCAATATAGTTTGACAAAAATATTACCAATTATTTTTATGTTTAAATAATTGGTAATATAAAACTGTTTAACCACTCGTCCTTATCACCCGTCGGCACTGATGATATAAAGATTATAGTATATACCTTTCTTTGCCATAAGCTCATTATGAGTTCCGACTTCAACAATTTTGCCTTTATCCAATACGACAATTTTATCAACTGTTGTTATGGTTGTTAAATTATGTGTTGTAATTAGGATCGTGTGGTTGTTTCGCAGGGATTCAATTGTATCCATAACATTACGTTCACTATCACTGTCAAGTGACGATGTGGCTTCATCAAAAACTAAAATTGGCGCACCCTTGATTAAAGCTCGGGCTATAGCTATTCGCTGCTTTTGACCACCTGATAGTGAAGCACCTTTTTCACCGCATGA
>JAITFR010000174.1 GCA_031281255.1 Oscillospiraceae bacterium | reverse complement strand
TGATCAACTTGATGACCTTTGCTACAATCAAGATATGGAAGGGCTTAGAAATTATGCACATACACAACGTGAAGAAGGCTTCATGCATTACAAATGGTAGCATGATAAAGTAAGCCATTACTTGCTTCATCTATCGGACAACTCCGGGTTGGCAGTCGATAAAGTTGGTTTAAAATGAATTAAATCCATTATTATGGTTGGATTATTATTATAGAATTGGAAAAAATAAATGAAGATTTCTGACAATTTTATCAAAGAACACCAGTGTCATGAAATAAGCGATGTTTTGGGTTATGACTCTTTTATAAGTATCAAATTGCTTGACAAAGGTTGGTCGACAGATAAGAAATACATCGTTGAAACTGCTGATGGGCAAAAGCAGTTAATTCGTATTGCCGATATAGTACAGCATGACCATAAAAAATGTGAGTTTGAAATGATGCGGCGTGTGGCTGAATTAGGAATTCCAATGTCACAACCGATTAAGTTCGGAATCTGTAGTAACGGTAAAAAAGTGTATCAACTTTTGTCTTGGGTTGAAGGTGAGGATGCAGAAACTATTTTACCTTTGTTATCTGAGGCAGAGCAATATGTTTTTGGTTTAGAATCCGGTAAGACACTTCATAAAATCCATTCTATTTCAACACCTCATAACGAGGTTGATTATCTAGCATACCGAAAGAATTGGGCTGAGCGTTTTAATCGCAAAGTGGATAAAAATATCAAGATGTATAAAGAATGTGCTATAAAAGTTAGCGGAGGCGATAGTTTTATCAATTATATAGAGTGTAACCGCAAGCTTCTTGAGGACAGACCGCAATGTTTTCAACATGGAGACTATCACGTGGGAAATATGATAATAAACAACTCTATAACGACACTTAGTATAATTGATTTCAACCGATATGACTTCGGCGACCCATGGGAAGAGTTTAATCGCATTGTATGGAGCGCAAGTGTAAGTCCACGTTTCGCATCAGGGCAGTTGCACGGTTATTTTGGTGCTACCTCGTTGTGTGACGGCGGATTAGAGCCACCATTAGAGTTTTTCAAGCTTCTTGCGTTTTACATAGCAAGTAATGCGTTAGCCCACCTTCCATGGGCAATTCCATTTGGTAATGATGAAATTGAAACTGCGATAGAGCAAATGCAGTGTATATTGGAATGGTTTAATAATATGAATAATCCTGTTCCATCATGGTATTTAAAAGATGAATTTCTGAATTACTAACAGCCCATCAACCAGCAGTTGACTATTTCTACAAAAGTCAACTGAAACTCTCTTGCAATACGATTAATACCTCCGCTATAATAATGGATATATGGAGGTATTCAAAAATGGAAATGAAATTATCAAGCAATATAGCTAAAAAACGACACGAAAAAGGTATTACTCAAAAAGAGCTCGCAGAATATATTGGTGTTTCCAAAGCCGCAGTTTCTAAGTGGGAGAAAGGACAAAGTTATCCCGATATTGTGCTATTGCCACAGTTGGCAACATTTTTTAACATCAGTGTTGATGAACTTTTGGGTTATTCGCCACAGCTTACTAGTGATGATATTAGAAAATTATGCTTAAGACTGTCGCAAGAGTTTACAACAAAACCTATTGATGTAATGTTACAAAAATGCAAAGAAGTCACCAAGGAATACAACTCATGTTTTCCTTTGTTATATCACTTGGCAGTGATGTTAATAAATCACGCAGTTTATCTTGAAGATGAAAACAAAAAGTCTTTGTTACAAAAAGCAAGAGCGTTAAGTCAACGTGTTGTAGCTGATTGCGATGATGCTTTATTAGCTAAAGATGCACTTAATTTACAATGCTTCTGTTGTATTTTACTGGGAGAGCCTGATGAAGTTTTTAAGTTAATAGGCGAATCCTTGCGTTCATCAGAAATAACAGAAGGCAATTTGATTTCTCAAGCTTTTGAGTTAGCCGGAAATAATGATAAAGCAATAGAAATATCCCAATGCGGATTGTTTGATTGTTTATGGCATTTAATTGATTCTGCTGTGACTTATACTACAATGACGATTGATACATTTGAGATTTCCCAAATATCACATAGCCGATTAATCCAATTAATCGACATCTATAATGTAGAAAAACTTGCTCCAAATATGGCAGCAAGAGCATATTTGTTAGGGGTTGAGCTGTATTGCAAGCACGGTCAAATTGAAACCGCATTTGATTGGTTGGAAAAATGCACAGATTTGTGTCTTGCGATGAAGTTCCCAATAGGAATTAACAGCGACTCATTCTTCACAGAAGTAAAAAAATGGCTTGATGATAGTGTGTTAGGTTCAATAGCACCACTTGATGCTGCTGCTATTAAACAGAATATGTTACATTCTGTGGAGTCACTCCCATCCCTTATCGAGCATCATAATCATCCACGTTACAAAGCCGTTATCAAAAGAATTACAGATTTTATTAATGATAAAGATAAAGTTAGAAAATAATTTTCAAACTCACAAATAAAACTTATATAAAAAGAGGTACAAATAAACATGAAATACTATTTAAACAAACATAAGGCGTTATTTTCTATCACAATATTACTGTCTATCATTGTGTCTTTGAGCAATGTTGTTGTAGCTGTCATTCTCCAACGTATTTTGGATATAGCTGTATCAGGTAACAGAGAGAGCTTTGCAGGAATGTTACTTTTCTCCATGCTTTATTTCGCGGGGTTTGCATTATTTGCATACATTTATTCGCTTCTTAGTAAAAGATTTGTTTGTGTGGTTATAAACTCTATTCGCAAAAAATCTTTTGCAGGTATAATTAATAGAAGTTACTCAGATTTCTATAAGGTAAACACCGCTGATTATTTATCTGCGTTAACCAATGACATAAAAATTGTTGAGGATAATTTCCTTGCACCCTTGTTGCAAATCATTCAATTCACGGTTATGTTTTTTGCATCAGTTGCTATTATGTTTTACTTTGATGTTATTATTGCGTTTTGTGTTTTAGGTGCAATCGCACTTATGATGGTTGTTCCAAGCTTATTTGGTTCAATAATTCAAAAAAGGCAAGATCAATACTCAGGTAAGTTATCAGATTTCACAATCAACTTAAAGGATATTTTATCCGGTTTTGAAGTTATCAAGTCTTATGCAATGAAACCTTATACAATTTTGCGTTTTGGTAAAAGCAACGATAGCACAACCAAAGCTCAATACAATGTTGAAAAAGCTATGGCAGCAAACGAAACTGTATCGTTATTTTTAGGTGTCTTTATACAGGTTGGGGTGATTTTTCTGGCAGCATGGTTTATTATTACCGGACGGGTTACTGTAGGCATTTTGGTTGGAATGGTTCAAGCGACCGGAATGATATTTCAACCGCTCACGGTAATATTCCAAAATATGCCGAGATTAAAAGGTGCAAAACCTGTAATTAACCGCCTTAATGATTTAGCAGACAACAAAAGCACAGATTTTTCCGGCACAACAAAACCAACGCATAAAAAAGACATTTCTATAAAAAACCTTTCGTTTTCTTATGATGGTGAAAGAAAAATACTAAATGGCACATCGGTTGACCTAGAAAAAGGTGTAAAATACGCCCTTATTGGTAAAAATGGTTGTGGTAAAACAACTTTAACTAAGCTGCTTTGTGGACATTATTTTAACTATAAAGGTGAAATCAACTATGACGATATTGAGTTGAAGAAACTAGATTATGATAAAATGATGGAGCTGTCTGCAACCATTCATCAAAATGTTTATATTTTTAATGAAAGCATACGTGATAATATCTGTTTACATCAGGATTACAGCGATTCTGACCTCAAATTTGCTCTTGATATTAGTGGTGTTTCCGGATTTTTAGATAAAATGACTGATGGTCTCAATACAATAGCGGAGGAAAACGGAGCTAACTTCTCCGGAGGGCAGAAACAGCGGATTGCAGTTGCCAGAGCTATTATTCAAGGTAAGCCTATATTGGTGCTTGATGAGGGTACGTCTGCAATTGATGCGCAGACTGCTACTGATATTGAGAATAGTTTGCTTAGTATTAAAGATTTGACACTAATCACAATTACGCATAATCTCCAAGAAGAAAACTTGCGTCGATATGATAATATAATCTACATGGAGGACGGTGTTATAAAAGATGTGGGAGCTTTTGATGAAATTGTTGGTGTGGTGCCGATGCTGGGGTAGTGATTGAAGGATTCTTGTTATTCACCCACCACGCTCTGCAGCATATATTGATGCTCTGTTATGTATAATGCGAACAGTATCTTCCAAAGATTTCTGTCCATTCCAATAGTCATTAGCGCTTTCTATAATAATGCTCCACAACGCTTCGCTTATAAACACCATACTTTCAATGTTCTCAATTAAATGAATAAGTTTATCGGCATCTTCTGTTGATATCCAATCCCAACGATTAATATTCTTGCGATTAACTGCTAAATTAATAGCATCATCAAGAACTATTTGTAGAGTTGGGAAACCGGAACCAGATTCTTCGATGGTATTGAGTCTGTATTGATGTTCAGGTGTCAAGATCATACGGATAAAATCCCATGCACCTTCCTTATCATTGCTTGTTGATGTAATAGCAAAGTCTAAAGTACACCTTATGAAATTTTGAGTATTCTGTGCATTAACGGCAAGTCTGCTGATAACTCTACTCTCTGTTGGAAATCCAATAAATGTATAGTCTTCACCACTATATTGCTCAACTGCACTTGGGAAAAAAGGAAATGAAAATACACCTTCTGCTTGAATAAGTTGTCTTTTCGAGGATTTTATTTCAATGTTATCTTCATAGTTAATAAATCCGATCCAAATAGTATCGTTATAAGCGTGTGTTGTGAGCATTTCGCTACCGGGAGTATCTATCGAATCTGCTATAATAAGTAGGTCTGCAAAGTCACCTCTGTCAAAGTATGCTGTACCTTTCTCAAAATCAACAAAATCATCTGAGATCATATTAATCATAAAATGTAAGAATGCTGCTTTACTCTTAAAACGACCAAATGGTAAATCAGCTTGGGGATTTGTTTCAATCAACGTTTTTAAATCATCCATTGTCCATCCCGGTGTATCACCTACTACAGATGTTAACCCTGAGAATGTCCAAAGTCCGAAACTATCAAATATGCTATATAAACCTCCGTTTACTTCATGAGCCTTAACCACACTTTCTATCAAATCATCGCGCGATATATCAGGGTCTGCATCAATAAAGGGATAGAGATCAACGAATACCTCTTTTTCTGCCAAATCATAAAAGGGTAAGTCTGTAACAAACAATATATCCGGTGCTTTTCCTGTTGTTATGTCTAACAGGAGCCTGTTTATAGCTCTCTGCATTTCTCCATAAAAATCGTTAAGATATGCGTAATCAAAATAATCAATAAGCTCAATACGATGTGTTACACTGGTTCTGTTAAACTGAGCCACAGCATCACGCAAAACCGGTCTTTGATCAGCATATATTATGCCCAGTGAAAGAAATTTTATGTCATCCGGATTAATTGGCGGTGCTAATACAAGTGATATAATCTCTGTGTTACCAACAACGTCAGCGGTAAATACAATACGCTCATCTGAAAGCAACGTCATGTTTGCTATATTATTCGGTGAAATATCACTCGATATCCAATCTAATAACCATACTTCAAAACCAATCTCCGCTTCAAAGCCAAATAGACTTTCACCATCACTGAACAAATAAAGATAATTATTACCCCCTGAAAAAATATCTCGTGCGTCATCGGGTAGTTCAATGAAATCACCAAACGCACCATTCTCAACATCTATTATACATAGTGCTCTACGCCCTTCATTAAGTGTTGTAAACGAGATTGAACCGTTTGATAATCGGATAAACTCACGTATTAAACCCATTTGTTGTACCAGTTGAAAGTGGAGCTCACCGTTGTTTTTAAAAACAGTTGCTGTGAACATGGTTCTTATATATACATACCCATTTTTATCGGAAATTAAGGAAATGGTACGATCAAGGTCTTCTATATGATTTTTTATATCAACTGACAGAATTTCATTACCAGTAGTATCAAGCTTCCGTAAAACATAATATGGTTCAAGCTCTTCGTGATACTCCCACATTTCATCATCTTTTGCATCGTCAATGTTAAATCCATCAGGTAAGTTAAATACGAAAAACTCGCTAAGCTCTGTTACCCATAGGTTATTATGGTCATCTAAATGCATAGCGGTAATAATCACACCACCACCCATTGCTTCTTCGGGAACATAATACGGAATGTAATCATGTAACTCTGTCAGATTTTTTATGCTATTACCATCGAAGTTTGCCGAGTAAGGGATAGTTTCAAAAAACAATGAATCGCTATTTTTTTGAGTCGCACTAAAATATACTATTCCATCTCCTAATACGATGTTGTTAATATCGCCCACAGTTCGCGATAATTCCGTGAGCGATATCATCGTAGGTGTTAGAACATACTCCGGCGGTTCATCGGTATCGTTGTTGTTTGAACAAGCAGAAAATACGCTTGTAAGCATAACGATAGTAAGTATTATTGCCGTTATACGTTTCATGCTCAACCTCTTTGTTGTTTTACTTGATTATACCACATTTTTAGCTTAAATCCAACCTGTTACACCTGCATTAGGAGCACTTATGATTTCTACAAGCAACTATATCTAATTTACTCAATCTGAGTACTGATGTCAATACAAGGAGAGATTTAGTAAGTTTAAAGCATTTATGATATACTACAGGTGATTATTGGAAATATGTATTACATGAACTTTACAGCAAACCCATATATTGCGGAGGGGTTTAATTCTAATATCGGTTTTTAGAGAACAAAAACAAGAATGTTAGGCGATGAATACTGTGATCATTTTTATTATTACAAGGATGGTGTCGGCTAAATGGTTATAAGGCAAGATTGCACACGTTATATGGGATTAGAATGTTCCTGTTCTTGATGATATTTCTCAAGTTTATAAGTACCTGAGTGACTATTAAATGCATTAGAAAGCGTATGAGAATATAGTGAATTTAGAAGAAATGAGTGCTTTCTTTAATAAACGTGCAGAGAACTATGATGTAGTTCACCTTGAGCATGTTGGAGGAATCGAAGGCAAACAAATATTGGCTTCTTTCATGCCAGCCGGTACAAAGAAAATTATTGATTTTGGCATTGGTACAGGATTGGAGCTTGACGGAATTTTTAAACGTTTCCCATTTGTTGAAATCACAGGTTTAGATATTTCTGAAAATATGTTGCAGATACTCAAAGAACATTATTCGGACAAAAATATACAATTATATTGTAACAGCTACCTTGATTTTGATTTTGGGAAAGAAGTATATGATGTTGCTTTATCGGTTATGACATTACATCACTATACTCATGAAGTGAAAAACGATTTATACAAGCGAATATATGAATGCATCAAACCGGGTGGTATGTA
>JAITFR010000083.1 GCA_031281255.1 Oscillospiraceae bacterium | reverse complement strand
GGACAAGGTTTTTGGGCGAAAAGAGCAAGCAATATCAAGCTGAGTGAAGCAGACAGAGCTCAAGCACAAGAACTGGTCAGTGACAAAGGTTTCTTTGGAGTTGAGCAAACAACCAACCGAATCATGGATTTTGCAAAAGCCTTAGTAGGTTCGGGAGCAGGTGATGCACAGATTGAAAATATGCGAAAAGCAGTACAAAAAGGTTTTGATGATGTCGCCAGAATGTTTGGCGGATTTGACAAGCTACCTAGTGTCACTAAAGATACACACGCAGCAATAATGAAAGCCTTCGACGACTGGAAATCCGGTGAGTAAATAGTATAAATTTACTAATAAAATTTAATTAACACTGGTGAGGTGTTTTCAATGATTTTTTCGTTTAGGTGCTTAGCATTGAGCAAACTAGCGAAAAAATTAGAGGAAATAGCTCACCAGTGATAATATTAAAAATAAAAGCTCAACTTGACAAATATACCTCTTGCCTGTCATAATATCATTATTATTATGACAAGCAGGAGGATTTTTTTATGTCTATTGATTTTGACAAAATTGGCAAGTTGGGTTTTGGCTACATGCGTTTACCTCGTATAAACGGAGAGTTTGACGAGGTGCAGATTAATAAAATGGCTGATATGTTCCTGGAAAGCGGAGGAACATACTTTGATGTTGCGTATGTTTATGACGGAGCAGAAGGTGCTTTGCGTAAATCTGTGATTGAAAGATACCCGCGCGAGAAGTTTCAAGTTGCATCAAAACTCCCATTAGGAATGGTTAACGACGAGAGAACAATGGAAGACCTCTTTAACACTTCGTTGGAGCGTCTTGGTACAGATTATATCGACTTTTATTTACTGCACGGTATAAATAGCAGTGACCACGGAGAGAGACTAGGAGCTTGGGACTTTGTTGCCGACTTAAAAGCAAAAGGAAAAATCCGTCATATAGGCTTTTCATTCCACGGACACCCTGACGGATTAAAAGATATTTTTACAAAACATCCGGAAGTGGAGTTTGCACAGTTGCAAATCAACTATTTTGATTGGACACGTCCAAAAATCAACGCAAAACGTTTACACGAGATAGCTTGTGAGTTTAATGTACCGATTATTATTATGGAGCCACTACTTGGTGGTAAACTTGCAAGCTCTGATTCACCAATTGCAGATATGTTCAAAGAGCTTGACCCCAATGTTTCACTAGCATCTTGGGCGTTACGTTACGTAGCTGAGCTAAAAGGTGTGTTTGTCACATTAAGTGGTATGAGCAACCTTGAGCAATTGGAGGATAATATCAAAACATATGCTGACCTAAAACCACTATCTGAAAATGAACATAAGGTTATTGATGAAGCAGTTAAACTCTTAAACTCACTTCCACGTATTGAATGTACAGAGTGTAATTATTGTAAGGATTGTCCACAAAAAATCCGTATTCCTCTTTTAATCAATCTATACAATGACTTCTTAGTCCATAAAACATCAACAAACCTCTCAGGTTCGTACAATTGGATGACAAGCGGTTTTGGTAAAGCAAAGGATTGCACAGCTTGTGGAGTTTGTGAGGATATATGCCCCCAAGACCTTGAAATCATTGACACCATGAAAAAGATCTCAAAACTATTTGATTAAGAATATTTCACATAAGAATTCGTCATTCCGTGCTTGACACGGAATCCCCTAACTTTTTACTATTAGTTGAGGGGATTGCGGATCAAGTCCGCAATGACGGGTTTTTTTATTTTCTAAACCAGTTCTTTGTATAAATTAATAACATTAACAGCGTAGGATTTTGATGAAAAACCCTCCGCTGTTTGTTTTGCTTTTTCAGAAAGTTGTTTATGTTTTGTACTGTCGCTTAAGATTTTATCAACAGCCGCAACAAGCTCATCCTTGTCTTTAAACATATAACCGTTTTCATCAACAATAAGAGTACCCTCAAGGCAGCGATCCTCTTTTGCAATAACCGGCACACCGGAAGCCATAGCTTCCACATAAGTTAACCCTTGTGATTCACTTTCCGAAGCACCTACAAAAATATCACCCAGCTTGTAATAAACGCATATTTCTTCCCAAGGACGTTGCCCTGCAAAAATTACTTGTTTACTTATACCAAGCTCTTTTGCAAGCTTTTCAAGCTCAACTCTTGCTGTACCATCACCAACAATAACCAGCTTTACATGTTTATTTTTTTTCAAATAATCGCTTAGCGAGTTTATAAGCACATCAATATTTTTTTCACGCTCTGTTCTACCAATACTGAGCAGAATCCTATCATCAGCTTTTATACCCAGTTCTTCTCGAATATCAGCAAGTCGCCCTGTTGTTATATGTTTTTCCGAAAACTTATCCAGATCAATCCCCGACGGGATTACAGATATTTCTTTTTTTACTCCGTAACCATACAATAAATCCTGAACCTTAGGAGTTGGTACTATCACACGTGTTGCAAAGTTGCAAAACAAAGCTGTGAGCTTACGTGCTGCAACACGTGCAGCCGGCTCTAATGCTTCGATGCGAATTATATATTCTGTATAATACTCCCATACAGTGTGCATTGTGTGAACATGAGGAACTTTTAATCTTCTTGCCATAAGCTGTCCAAGATTTCCTAATGTAAACTCTGTATGAGTATGAATTATATCCGGAGAAAACTTTCTAACATCCTTATAGATTTTTGGTCCTGCGAGAGTACCCAGCCGTTGTGTCTTAAACGGAATACTTGGTATTCTGACAATGTTTTCTTCTATATAAGGAGCACCGGGGTCTGCTGTTGTCACAACTAAAACCTCGTGCCCTTCTGCTTCAAGATTATCTTTTAACATTAAAACTGAGGTTGCAACCCCGTTAATTGTCGGGTAAAACGCATCTGTAAAAAGTGCAATTTTCATGTCGATACCCTTTCTTGAATAGCATTATATAACTCCTCTGTGGCAAGAGCAACCTTTGTAATTGCAAAGTCTTTTGCACTTGGGTATAAATATAAAGTATCATCACTTGTGTTAAGGTCGACACAATCTCCACGACCTTTAAAATCATATTCAATATGGCATGAATACATTGTGGGAGCAGGCCAATCTATGTCAAAATCCTCACCTTTATACGACCCTTTGAGGTTAAAACCATCCATATTATGCGTTAATACTCCCGCTTCTTTAAACACACGAAAATGTTCGTTTGGCAGTGACTCAATTCTCACACTTGACGTTGAAGAGTAAGTACCTGCTTTTACTTCTTTAATAACATTTTCACGTTCCCACTCGTACCAATCAGGAATATGTGAAAACTCTGTTTTCCCTGCTGTTGCAGTCAGTTCACCTAATTCGCTCAT
>JAITFR010000056.1 GCA_031281255.1 Oscillospiraceae bacterium | reverse complement strand
ACCACTGCGGCTCATCATTGAGTGCCAAATAAAGACAAACACAGCAATGAGAATAACATACGGTAAAATTGATACCCACCACGGTATTCTCATTCCCGGTAATAAATTGTAGTTAAAATAATCATTACGTCGCATACTATCGTCAATATAGTTGCTGAAATCTGCGTGGAAAAGACCTACGTCAAGTAAATCATGTGTAACTACTAAGTGCCCACTGTCTCCATAAGGTGCATCAAGCTCCGCTGTTACTTTGCCGTTGTCTATTTTAAAATAAACAACTCTTTCGTTCATGAATAAACGTCTAAGCTCTGAATACTCAACTGCTGTTGTAGAGTTATCCCCCGATGGGTACATAATCATAAATGCTATGAGAATTGCCAATACAATAAATATATAAAAACCAATCTCACGCGGACTTTTGTTTTTTGCTTTCAATTACTGTTCTCCCTAAGTTGTATATATTTCCGGTTTTAGCACTGCGACATAAGGTAAGCTACGATATTTCTCAGCATAGTCAAGACCATACCCAACAACAAACTCATTTGGACAAATAAAACCTGTGTAATCTGCTTCAAAAGGTACTTCACGTCTTTCTTGTTTATCAAGAAGAGCACAGGTTTTTAACGAAGCAGGTTTCTGCCCCACAAGCATTGCATGTAAAGCTGTGAGAGTGAGTCCTGTGTCAAGTATATCCTCAATTATTATAACATGTTTGCCTTTTACATCAAAACCAACATCTTTATCAATTTTTACTTTACTAGATGTGACAGATGAAAACCCATAAGATGATGCAGTTAAAAACCTTATTTCACTTTCAAGATTAATCTGTCTAGATAAATCTGCAAGAAAGACAAAACAACCTTTTAATACACCAATAAGCAGTATCTTTTTTCCTGCGTATTCCTTTGTTATCTGAGCACCAAGCTCTTTTACACGTTTTTGTATAACTTCCTCAGTAAAAAGGATTTCTTTAATATCTTTATTCAATACTCACATCTCCTCAAAAATTATTTGTGTTACTGTATCTCCATTTTTCGGAACTGCTCTATTTGCAACTCCAATTTTATATATTCCCAATACACCTTCATCATCACATATTATAGGTATTAATGCTCTTTGCCTTACAGGTATCTTTTTATCTATGAAAAGTTTTTTTATCTTTTTTGTGCCGCTTTGACCAAGTAATTTAATCGAATCACCTTCACGTCTAGCCCTAACGGTTATTTTACCACAAATGTCAACACTTTTGAACTCAAACGATGTAAAACTTGTGTGAACTTTTTGCGTAGATATATTATCATTATATATACTGGACTTGCAAGTTATTTTAAGACCTAATCCCAATAATACAAAAATATTCCCAATTGATGGATATACAGGAGCAAACTCAACTTCACCTTTTATCGGTTCATCATCAAATATAATTCTATCATATTGTCTGTATGCAACCATTCCGGGTAGTGAAATACTGGCAGATGGATTATCACTCAAGCACAAAGCTAAAACATCTTTAACATTTCTATATGATAATGTAGTATTGCATAGTCTTCTTATTACTCGTGAAGAAACAGAAAATGGTAAAACTGCAAGGTCTGCTGCATCTGCGGTTGCTCCTGCACAACAATCATTTATAAATAAATCTGCAATATCTGCGACGAATTCTTCATCTGCACGAAACATTCCCGCTGCTGAAAATGCTGCTTCATTTAATTTTGGGTTAATCTCTTCAAGTAATGGAATTACGTTATTTCGTAGTTTGTTACGAGTGTAAATATCAAGATTATTAGTAGAATCTTCAACATAATCAATTTTCCGATCTGTTAAAAACTCCATAACCTCCGTTCTTGTTATGCACAACAAAGGTCGAATTATCATATCTCTTTTAGGTGGAATCCCGGACATACCGTTTGTGCCGGTACCTCGCACCAGATTCAGAAGCATTGTTTCTGTATTATCGTTCATAGTGTGGGCAGTTGCTATACGTTCAGCACCAATTTTAATTGCTGTATCAATAAAATATGAGTATCTCATATCACGAGCAGCTTCTTCAATTCCTTTACCGTGCTTTTTTGCATATGTTGAAACGTCACCTCTACCGGAAAAAAACATAAAGTTGTGTTCTTCGCAAATATTTAAAACAAATGTTTCATCTCTGTCAGATTCATCTCCACGTAACATATGGTTATAGTGTGCAACTGCAATTGTTAATCCTCTTTCATATGATATATGTCTCATAACTTCAAGAAGGCACATCGAGTCAGCACCACCGGAAACACAAACCAAAACTGTTCCGGTAGACAATAACATATCATATTCATCTATATACTCAAGGATTTTATTAATCAAGGTAAATCATCCTCATCAGAATGTCCCCAATCCATAGTAGACAAGTTCGTATATTGCGGATCCCATCTAAGAGGAACAGGACCTGTTTCTCCACGACGATTTTTTAGTATTATACACTCGGCAAGATTTGGATCTGCTGTTTCTTTGTCATAATACTCTGCTCTGTATAATCCCATTAATATATCAGCATCTTGTTCTATTGAACCGGACTCACGCAAATCGCTGAGTTGTGGGCGTCTATCTTCACCTTTTCGCTGATCACTTTGTCTGTTTAACTGAGAAAGGCATATAACCGGCACTTCGAGTTCTTTTGCCATAACCTTCATTGTACGGCTTATTTCACCAACAATTGCAACTCTGTTTTCTCCTCTAAACCCTCTTTCATTACTTGCTGCAGACATTAGTTGCATATAGTCGATAATTACCAGCCCTAAGTTGTCAATCCGTCTGCATTGCGCATTCATTTCTGTTACAGTCAGTGATGCATCATCATTAATAAGTAAGTTAGCATTTTGTAAATATGGTACTGCATTTGCTATCTTTTCCCATTCAGCATCACTTAAGTTTCCGGTTTGTAATTTTTTACCATCCACCAACGCTGCTGACGATAATAATCGCAAAGCAAGCTGATCTCTTGACATTTCCAGTGAAAATACTGCTACTGTTTTGTCAGCTTTTGTTGCTACATTGATAGCAATATTTAATGCAAGAGCAGTTTTTCCCATACCCGGTCTTGATGCTATAATGATTAAATCCGCTTCATTTAAACCCAAGATTTTTTTATCAAGCTCATAAAACCCTGTAGATATACCCGGCATTCCGGAACCTGACGCAGCCGTTTTTTTGACTTGTTCATACACATCATTCATTATATCGCGAATACTCTCAAGTGATGCTCTGCTTCTTTCTTTACGCAAAGAGTAGACTTTCTTTTCTGCAGCTTCAAGTATACTCATAGCTCCACCTTCGCCTGATATCGCCATTGTATTAATATCGCTACCGGCATCTGCTATATCTCGAAGAAGTGACAGATTTTTCACAACTTCTGCATATGCTATAGCGTTGCTAGCTATTGGGGTAACAATCATAATATCACGTATGTATGCATCTGACTCATCTGTCCAGACACCATCTTTACGCATTTGATCGAGAACAGTTACAGGGTCAACAAGTAAACCATTACTAAACATAGAGAAGATTGTATTGTAAATATCTTTATTTACATTTGCGTAAAAATCCTCAGCGGTAAGTATCTTTGTTACCTCAGACACTGTACGTGCATCTATTAGCATAGCACCTAAGACAGATTGCTCCGCTCCAATGTCATGCGGTATTTGCCTTCTTAATAAGTCTTCCATAATTCACTCCACATTGTCATCCTTCAACAACCAGCACATGTATTACACCTATTATCTCATATCCAAGCTTACATTTAACTTCAAATGCTCCGAACGATTTTATTGGTTCATCTTGTATAATTTTATTTTTTTCAATCTCTATACCGTGTTGTTTAAAAAGTTCATCGACAATTTCTTTTGATGTAACTGAACCAAATAGTTTGCTTCCGGTACCGGCACTGCTGTCTCCACCGGAACGTGCTGTAACTTTAACAAGAACTGACTCAAGTTTTGTTGCAATTTCAGCAACTCTTTTTTTATCTTCTTCAATCTTCTTATTTCGTGCTTTTTCTTGTTGCTTTATTACTTCCATATTCGCTTCGTTAGCAGCAACCGCAAGCTTTTTTGGCAGCAGAAAGTTTCTTGCATAACCATCTGCAACATTAACTATTTCACCTTTTTTTCCTTTACCTTTAACATCTTCCTGTAATATAACACGCATTTTTATCCTCTTCTTTCTTTACCATCTTCAATTAGTAATGTTTTATTTTTCTTTATGTAATCGTCAATAACTTTTTTAAGCTCTGTTGCAACAGTTTCCGAATTTCCTCCCTCAACTTGTAGTCCCGCTGTTGCTTGACTTCCTCCACCACCAAGTTTTTCTAGTATTACTTGAACATTTACATTCCCAATACTACGACCTGAAACATACACTGTATCTCCATCTTTTGCAATAGCAAATGATGTGTGTACTCCTTTTATGCTAAGAAGTTCGTCAGAGGCTTGTGCAATACTTGTACGGCTGTGTTGCTTATTGCTGACCGCTAAGGTTATTCCTGCTCTGTAGATACTCGCTTCACGCATTAAATCATATCTGGATGTTGCTAATCTAATATCTGATTGCATCATACGTTTTACAGAAGTAGCATCAGCACCAACTCTTTTAAGATATGCAGCAGCATCAAATGTACCACTACCGGTATTTATTATAAACCCTTTAGTATCAAGCACTATCCCTGCAAGTAAAGCCTCTGCTTCAATTCTTAATATATCAGTACGTTCAACAAGATATTGCATCATGTCTGCCACAAGCTCTGATGTTGATGATGCATATGGCTCATGGAAGTTAAATATCGCATCATCTATATAATCCGCTGAGCGACGATGATGATCAATAATAGCAGTGCTCGTGCATGACAATAAGAGTGAAGACGACTCAACCTTGTCAAATCTACTAACATCAACAACAACAAGAAGTGTTTTGTTATCAGCTTCAATAATAGCATCCTGCTCTGATAAAAAGACATCGTTATACTCTTGATATTCCATTAAAGATGAAATTACATTTTGAACTGGACCTCTATCATTAATAACTATATATGCTTTTTTACCTTTTGAGCGAGCTATACAACACACACCTAAAGCTGAACCAAGTGAATCATAGTCTGCAGTTTTATGCCCCATAACATATATTTTCGTAGCATCATTTATAAGTTCCCCTAATGCACTTGCCATAACTCTGGCTTTAACCTTTGTACGTCGTTCAACTTGCTGCGGACGTCCTCCATAAAACTCAAATCCATAAATATTTCTGACAACAGCTTGATTTCCACCGCGACTAAGTGCCATTTCTATGCTAATACTTGCAAAACGATAGTTCTCGTGAGGAGTGCTTCCATCTTTACCAATACCTATACTCAAAGTTGCTTGTATTCCACCTGAACCTCTACATTTGCTCACATTCTCAAGAATTGAAAAATTATCACTAATCACTTCTTCAAAATGACGCTCTTCAAACAAAAAGAAGTATCTATCTCTATCGTATTTACACATATAACCATCTTTGTTTGCTACCCATGTGCTTATGTTCTCATCAATTTCTGATAATATTAGTGATTTTTCTTTAGCATCCAATCCTTTTAATAACTCGTCATAGTTATCAATTGTTATAAGAGTAATAATAAGCCGTGAATCTTTATATGATTTTTGTATTTTATTAAATTGAGTTACATCAATCCAATATGTCATAGCTATATACTCACGTTCAGATAATACAACGCTTCCATACACAGAATAGAGCTTATCACCAACCTGCACCGGCTCTTTACACTCACTAAGACCGTCTAATAACCAGTCCCATGTATAATTCGGTATAATATCTGCAATGTTTCTTTGAAAAAACGGTTCATCTACATTAGCTATATCATTAAATCTTTCGTTTGACCATATTATCTCACCGGTTTCTGAGTTGTGAATAAGTACCGGTAATGGTGTTTCACGAACTGTTAAATCCATATTACCCGAAATTGACTCAAGATAATTAAGCAGTTTAACTGTGCGGCTTCTTGATGCGATTTGCAAAAAAACTGCTGCAAGAATAATTACAGTAAACATAGCTCCTGCAAGAAGTCTATTATGTTCTCCAATAAAAAACGTAGCAATAGCAAAGGCTATAAGTATAAAAAAGAAAAGCCGCACATTTGGTTGTAATAATCTTGGCAGCTTCTTATTCATATTGCCTCCTCAGTTTTTTTGGTTAGATATCAGGGACAGTTATTATAACAATATTACAGCTTTAATTCAATTAAAATAAGACTTTTCATAAAAATACTTAAATAATGCTTGCAATTGCTATATGAGCATGATATTATTACAAAGCTGACAGCTCATTTGCTGCACAAGTTCCGACGAGTGGGAATCCCCACTCTTTTTTCTGCAAAACTACTTATTTCAAGGAGTTACACAATATGAACGCCGATTTTTTCTCAGCTATTGCCGATATTGAAAAAGAAAAAGGTATACCTCAATCATATATGATTGAAAAAATTGAGCAAGCACTTCTTGCTGCTCTAAAAAAAGATTATCCATTACAATCAGATTGCGCTCGTGCTGTTCTTGACCCTGTCGCAAAGACTGTAAACATGTTTATGGAAAAAGAAGTTGTTAAAACAGTCGAAAATGAAAACACACAATATTCATTAAAAGAAGCAAAAAAAATTGATAAAGATATTAAAGTAGGTGGTTTCATTATTGAACCGGTCGATACTACAAAGTTTGGGCGTATAGCTGCACAAGCTGCTAAACAAGTTATTATTCAGGGTATACGTGAAGCTGAACGCAACATTGTATATGATGAGTTTACGTCTAAGGAACATGAAATCCTAACAGGCGTTGTAGCTCGTATAGATGCGCGAACCGGCGGAGTATCAATTCAAATTGGTGCTAATTCTGAACATACAGAAGCAATGCTTACAGCTAGTGAACGCATCCCCGGTGAGTATCTTCGTGATGGTGACAGAATAAAAGTCTATGTTATCGAAGTCAAAAAATCCACACGAGGACCACAAATTCTTATATCTCGCACACATCCCGGTCTTGTAAAACGTCTCTTTGAGCTTGAAGTGCCGGAAATAGGTGAAGGTATTGTTGAAATACGAAGCATCGCTCGTGAAGCAGGCAATCGCACAAAAATTGCTGTTGAGTCCAATGATCCGGATGTTGAACCAATCGGTGCATGTGTAGGTTCTAAGGGTAGTCGAGTTAATACTATCGTTAGTGAACTAGGTGGTGAAAAGATAGACATTGTGCGTTATAGTGACGACCCAACTGAGTATATCGCTTCTGCTCTTGCCCCATCTGAAGTTATAGATGTGCAAATGCTTGAAGATGGAAAGTCATGTCGAGTAATAGTACCTGATAATCAACTTTCACTCGCAATTGGTAAAGAAGGTCAAAACGTACGTCTTGCCGCACGCCTCACAGGATATAAGATTGATATTAAGTCGGAGAGCCAAGTGTGAGAAAAGTCCCTTTACGAATGTGTATAAGCTGCCGTGAAATGCTCGCAAAAACCGATTTGACCCGAGTGGTCAAATCACAGAATTGTGAAGTATCTCTGGATGAAAAGGGCAACAAACAAGGACGTGGAGCATATCTTTGTAAGAAACCTGAATGTTATACCAAAGCAGTAAAATCAAATGCATTTAACCGGGCATTAAAAACAAAAATACCGGAATCAATATTTGAAGAGATTAGAGTTTAAAGATAATTTATGGACAAAACCTTAAACCTATTGGGACTAGCAAAAAAAGCCGGATTTCTCGCAATTGGCAGCGAATCAGCTTCCATTTTAGCTAGACAAGGTAAAGCACATCTAATAATCACAGCAACCGATGCATCAGATGGTACAATACGTAGAGCAAAAGCAAATGCAGAATCTTCAGGGTCACGTTATCTCGCAGTACCCTACACAAAGTTTGAATTAGGAAATATTATAGGACGAGGTACACCTGGGGTTATAGCATTTTCAGACAAAGGATTAGCTGATGTGTTTTTTGAAAAAGTAACTGAACAAAAAGACATAAATACAAGAAAGGAGAGTAATGCAATATGAGTACAATGTTTAAATATAGAGTTCATGAAGTAGCAAAAGATTTTAATCTAAAAAGCAAAGATATATTTGAAATACTAAAAAAATACGCTACAGAACCAAAAAATCATATGCAGGATCTCTCCGTAGAAGAGTTGAATATTATATTTGAATATTTAACTCAAAATAATCAAGTTGATAGTATAGATGAAATTTTTGCCGAAGTAGCAAAACCTGTTGAAGAAGTAAAAGCTGATACAACCGATACAGTTGACACTCCAAAATCAACAACAGCACAAGCTGATACTTCTACAACTACCACAGCAACTGATTCAGCAACAGCTCGTAAACCACTGAAAAAAATCGACAAACCCTTTATGCCGCACATTGTGCCACAAAAACGAGTTATTGATACATCGGGTGCAACAATAAATATATCAAAATATGATGATCGCTTAGATAACTTAGTGCCGGAACGTGCTGAACGTATGAGTCGTGGAAAAGAGAAAATTGTCCGTAAAGGGAGAGCTCAACAAACGCCATCTATTGCTCACGGTGCTAAAAAACGTCAGGAAGAGCGAGACAGAATGCAACGTTTACAACTGGAGGTTGCTAAACAAGCTCCACTTAAAGTTATGATTCCTGATGAAATCAGTGTTGGTGAACTTGCTATCCGTATGAAGAAAACCGGTACAGAAGTTGTACGACAGCTTATAAAGCTTGGTGTTATGGCTTCTGTTTCTGATATTATAGACCATGATACAGCAGCACTAGTTGCTATTGAGCTTGGCTGTAAGGTTGAAATGGAAGTTGTTGTTACAATTGAAGAGCGTCTCATTGATGACAGTGTTGATACTGATGAAGAGCTAGTACCTCGTGCTCCTGTTGTAGTCGTTATGGGTCATGTAGACCACGGTAAAACTTCACTCCTTGACAGAATCAGAAAAGAAAGTGTAGCAAGTAGTGAAGCCGGTGGAATAACGCAACATATTGGTGCATATCAAACATCAATTCATGGTAATCCTATAACATTTCTTGACACACCGGGTCACGAAGCGTTTACCGCAATGCGTGCTCGTGGTGCAAGTATCACAGATATTGCAATTCTCATAGTTGCCGCTGACGACGGAATTATGCCACAAACTATTGAATCTATTAATCATGCAAAGGCAGCAAATATCCCGATAATTGTTGCTATCAATAAGATTGATGTATCAGGAGCAAATCCTGAAAAGATAAAACAACAACTCACCGAATACGGACTTGTACCCGAAGAATGGGGTGGCGAGACAATCGTTTGCCCGATTTCTGCCAAATCCGGTGAAGGTATTGATAATCTGCTTGAGATGATAATTCTTACAGCCGAAATAGCAGAGTTACGAGCAAATCCAAACCGTTTAGCACGTGGTACAGTCATAGAAGCCAGGCTTGATAAAGGTCGTGGTCCTTTAATGACAGTTCTCGTACAAAACGGTACTTTAAAACAAGGTGATACAATAATAGCAGGCACAGCAGTTGGAAATGTGCGTGTTATGATGACAGATACCGGTGAACGTTTAACAGAAGCCGGTCCGTCAGTACCGGTTGAGATTTCAGGTATGTCCGAAGTTCCAAATGCCGGTGATATGTTTAATGTTGTTACAGACGAACGTATGGCAAGAGAGCTTGCGGTGCAACGCAAAGATGAAAAAAGAGGGGCATTTACAACTAATTTCAAAGTTTCTCTTGAGGATTTATTCTCTCGTATTCAACAAGGAGAGCTTAAAGACTTAAATATCATCGTAAAAGCAGATGTTCAAGGTAGTGCAGAAGCTATAAAATCATCACTTGAAAAACTAACAAATGAAGAAGTACGTGTCCGTGTAATCCACTCTGCTGTTGGTGCTATCAGCGAGTCTGACATAATGCTTGCAACAACCAGTGGTGCTATAATTGTAGGTTTTAATGTGCGTCCGGATAACTCTGCTCGTGAAAGTGCACTGCGTGGAAATGTAGATATGCGTATGTATCGTGTCATTTATGATTGTATCAACGAAATAGAACTTGCAATGAAAGGTATGCTCGCTCCAAAATATCAAGAGGTTATCTATGGACAAGCAGAAGTGCGAGAAATCTACAAATCTTCCGCTGTTGGTATTATATGTGGTTGTTATGTACAATCCGGAAAAATTGTCCGCAACGGTTCAGCACGAGTAATTAGAGATGGCATTGTAGTATACGAAGGTGAAATAGCATCTCTTCGTCGATTTAAAGATGATGTTAGAGAAGTAGCTACGAACTATGAATGTGGTATATCTCTAGAAAAATTCGATGATGTTAAACTGGCAGATATAATAGAATGTTTTGCAATGGAAGAAATCCCTCATGTCTAAAACAATTCAAAGAATAAACGAAGATATTCATCGAGAGCTGTCAGCTTTGTTACGCAACGTAAAAGACCCGCGTGTAAAGCAAGGTATGATTAGTATTACTGCTGTTAACACAACTAATGATCTAAGCAAGTCAAAAGTATATTTAAGCGTTTATGGATTAAAATCACAAAAAGAATTTAACAAGGGTTTAAAATCAGCAGCAGGACACCTACGTTATGAGTTAGGTAAAGCATTAAAGCTTCGTCATACACCGAAATTAATCTTTCATCTTGATGATTCTATAGAACATGGTGCTAAGATAAACTCTTTGTTAAGCGATCTTGACACAAATAGTGGCGAAAACTCTACGACAGTTAATGGAGAAACTAATGAGTAAACTTTTAACTGCTTTAGAAACTGCACAGTGGCTAAAAGAGCGGGATTCTTTCCTGCTTATTACACACAGGCGTCCTGATGGTGATACTTTAGGTTCTGCAGGTGCTCTTACACAAGCACTACGCGAGTATGGGAAAACTGCTTACGTTTTGTTTAACAAAGAAATAACACCTCGATATTCGAAATATATTGATGATTGTATTGCTCCTGATGATTTTATCCCGAGCAATATTATCACTGTTGATATAGCATCAGTTGACTTATTTCCTGATAATGCAAAATCTTACGTTGATAATATTTCTCTTTGTATAGACCATCATGGTTCAAATACTATGTTTGCTTCTAACACTTGCTTAAATCAAGAGCGAGCATCTTGCGGCGAAGTCATTTATGATATATTAACAGAAATATTAGACTATACTATCAGTCCAATTGTAGCAGAGCGTTTGTACGTGGCACTTTCTACTGATACGGGCTGCTTTATGTTTGGTAATACAACATCAAACACTCTAAGAGTTGCTTCTTTACTGGTTGATGCCGGTGCACCAATAAAAACACTAAACAAAGAACTCTTTCGCACAAAAGCGAGAAGTTGTATAAAGCTTGAGGGTTTGTTAAACACAGGGCTTGAGTTTTATTTTGACGGTAAGGTAGCAATTTCAAGCATTACAAGGGCTATGATAGAATCAACAAAAGCTACCGAAGATGATATGGATAACATCGCAGCTTTACCCGGAGCTGTAGAGGGTGTATATATTGGTATAACAATTCGTGAGATGACCTCACCAAATGATTGTAAAATATCTGTTAGAGCTAGTGCACCTTATGATGCTAATGAGATTTGCTCTAATTTTGGTGGTGGTGGTCACAAAACTGCTGCCGGAGCTACTGTGCAAAAAACAATAGATGAAATTAAGGAATCTATGTTACTCATACTGGATGGTATGATATGAACGGCATTATTATAATTGATAAACCAACTGACTGGACTTCGCATGATGTTGTAGCAAAACTACGAGGTGCATTAAAAATTAAAAGAATTGGTCACGGTGGAACATTAGACCCAATGGCAACCGGAGTGTTGCCAATTTTTATTGGACAAGCTACAAAATTATCCGGTACTTCAACAGATGCAGATAAGGAATACATTGCAACTCTAAGACTTGGCATTGTCACTGACACACAGGATATAACCGGAACAGTGCTAAGTGAATCGAGTGTGACCGCTACGGTTAATGACTTATTAGGAGTATTACCACAGTTCATAGGTAAAATACAGCAAATACCTCCAATGTACTCCGCTATCAAGAAAAAAGGAAAAAAACTCTATGAGCTTGCACGAAAAGGAATCGAAGTGGAGCGTGAACCACGAGAGGTAATCATTCATGATATCAAGTTATTAAGTAACAGCGAAAATGAGTTTGAACTACACATAACTTGTTCAAAAGGTACATATATTCGTACATTATGCCATGATATAGGGCAGGCTCTGGGTACAGGCGGTACACTTTCGTCACTCCGAAGAACTCGCTCAGGAGATTTTAAAATAGAAGATTCCTTTACACTTGATGAGGTATTGGAAGCTATAAAAAACGAAGGAGTAGAAAAGTTCTTGTTAAAAAAGCGTGTTATTGCACTCGGCTATTTTGATGGTGTGCATCTAGGACATGCAGAGTTATTAAAACAAGTAGTAAAGATTGCTAATGAAAAAAATCTCACTCCCTCTGTTTTAACTTTTGATACACACCCTCATTCTACGATTGAAGACTCAAATGTCTCCCTCATAAATTCAATAGTAGATAGAATGGGATTAATCCAGCGTTTATTTGGTATTTACGATATTGTAACTCTACGTTTTGATAAAGAGACCGCTTCAACAAATTGGTATGATTTTATCAATCTTCTTGTTAGAGATTATGGAGCGTGTCATTTTATTGTTGGATATGACTTTAGGTTTGGTAAAAATAGAGATGGTACAAGTGCTTTGCTAAAACAAAAATGTCTTGAATCCGGGTTGGGTTGTGACATTATTTCTGAGGTTTTATATGATGGAACAATTTGCAATTCATCATACATACGCGAGCTTTTAATTGATAATAAGCTCGAAAGAGCTAACGAATTCCTCGGTCATCCTCATGTGTTAACTGATATTGTCCGAAGCGGTAAACAGCTTGGCAGAACACTTGATATACCAACTATAAACATGCAGTTTGCTACCGGTGTTTTAGTGCCAATTCATGGAGTATATGCAGTTAAAGTATTCATCGGACAGCAGGATAGCGGAAAACTGGGTATCTCAAATATTGGAGTTAATCCAACTGTTGGTGACTCAAATATCGTCACTGTCGAAACGCATATTATTGATTATCATGATGATATTTACGGACAAAAAGTACGCTTAGAGTTTCACAAATACTTACGCCCTGAACAAAAGTTCAACAACCTCCAAGAACTAAAAACACAAATCCAAAAGGATTGTGTAGAAGTGGTGGCATTTTTTGAAAATAAGTTTTCTGCCAATAAGTCCTCTTGAAATTCTACTATCACTATTATATAATCACAGATGGCTTTCATTCTTCCTTCGCTTAAACCAATTTCGAAACCAACGAAGTTGGTCGAAATTGGAGAGGAGGAGCAACGGAACGGAATGGATATCAGACGCATAAGCGTCTGATGGAATGGAGTGAAGTTTGCTCCGACGACCGGGGTGTGGCGCAGTCGGCTAGCGTGCTTGTCTGGGGGACAAGAGGCCGTGGGTTCAAGTCCCACCACTCCGACCATGCGGAGTGTTCTTGTGGGATTTGAGAATCCCTAAAGAACACTTCGTTTGTTTATGAAACCATTTGAACTGGTGAGTAGCTGACCGCTACTCCTTTTCTTGTTGGCAAAATAATGTCGATATCGGGTATGTTATTCCAATCCGGTACAGTGAAAGAACCAATGCAGTAATAATAAATGGTGACTCTTTGGGTGCTTTCTTCCCCTGCTTTTTCGATGCGGTGAACGTCAATATGGTCAATCAGTTCTGCCACCATACGTTGAGACAATTCTTGTATATTGGTGTATCTTCGTACAATTTCTAGGAAAGTGTCGGCTGTATATAACTCTCTGTTGCCATCTTTAAGTTCACTGCGGAGTATTTTCAGCTTGCCCGATATTTCGCCCTGCTCTTTCTCATACATCATCGTCAGTTTCGCAAACCGCTCATCACTTATCTTCCCCGTGACATTATCTTCGTAAATTCTTCCAAACAAGATATCAAGTTCCCTGTCACGCAAACACAAACCGTCTAACTCCCGTTGTTTCTGACATCTCTCACTTTCTGCGATTTTCATTGAGTGACCGATGATAGCTTTGACAAAATCATCTTCGTATTCATTGGCAAAACAGGTCAGCCTTTGAACTTCTTTAATCACTATTTCGGTTATAAAGTCCTCTCTGATATAATGAGTAGATTCACAACCACGGGAATTATTATTGTTTGAGCAGTTGAAATACTTAATGCTATGATTTCTTTGATTGAAATGATATGAGAGATTTGTACTGCAATCTGCACATTTGAGAAATCCCGAGAATATACTCCGCTGTTGCTGTACCTTCGGTCGTTTCTTTCGAGTGCCACGCATTTTCTGTACCTTTTCCCATGTTGCCCTGTCAATTATGGGTTTATGTACATCTAGGAATATTGCCATATTTTCTGTCTCATTCTCAATACGCTTTTTATTCCTGTATGATTTAGAAAATGTTTTGAAATTGATTATGTCACCGCAATACTCCTGCAATGATAGTGTCTTTTGGATTGTCGAGATTTGCCAAAGTGTCGGACTCTGTCCTGCTTTCAGACCACCACGGTTGATACCTTTACTACGCCAATAATATGATGGCGTTACTATACCGTCCTTATCCAATGCTCTGATTATTTCACCCAACCCATAACCGTTGAGGGTCATTTCGTAAATCTTACGGACAACGGCAGCGGCATCTTCATCAATTATCCAGCGTTTTGGATTCTCAGGGTCTTTTAAGTATCCATAAGGCGGTGGCGATAATGGCTCTCCCAAACTACCTCTGACCTTGTTGCTGATTCGGCGTTTCTTAGAGATATCCTTTGAGTACCATTCATTCATAATATTTCGGAACGGTGCAAATTCATCTTCACCCTCTGCGGTATCAATACCGTCTGATACGGATACAAACCTCACATCATGGTCGGGAAAGAAATCCTCTGTGTAATAACCGACCTCACGATAATTACGGCCTAATCGGGATAGGTCTTTTACAAATACAGCACCGATATTACCTCGTTCTATTTCCCTAATCATTGCTTTAAATCCGGGGCGGTTCATTGTTGTGCCGGTTATACCATCGTCTGAGAATACCTGTAAATCGGCATAACCCTTTTCTTTTGCGATTTTAGTTAATAAAACCTTTTGATTTTGTATGCTATTGCTCTCACCATCTTCGCCATCGTCACGAGATATTTGAACTAGCAAAGCAGCAGTTTTTTCTTTGATTTGTTTTTCACTTGACTGTTTCAAAACAGCCTCCTTTCCGGCAGTCAAGCGAGTAGTATCTATATAAATTATACCTCGCCTGACTGTTCCTGTAAATGTTGCGATTGGTCAGTTTTTGAAATCAATTTCTGCTTTCATGAGTTTTAAAAGTAGTTCGTACATTTGTTCACCCCTGTCTGTCTTATACACAGGAGTGACAATAAATTTGATGTTTCCGACTTTGTATGTTTGCGATTGATTTGCTGTGAATGACATTGGACATTTTTCCTTTTCATGTTTTCGGTTCATTTCCTAGTTGTCCGATTAGGAAATGTAAAAAGCCAACACCAAAAAGTGTTGACCTT
>JAITFR010000035.1 GCA_031281255.1 Oscillospiraceae bacterium | reverse complement strand
TCAACAAACTTTGGCATCATTTCAAGCGGCATGTTGTCAACGCAGTAGAAATCCATGTCCTCAAACATTGCTGCTACACGGCTTTTTCCGGCTCCCGATATTCCTGAAATAATTACAATCTCCATAATCGCCTCCTCGTGTTATTAATGTAAAATCTTAACTTCTAATTCTAAACTGATGTTAAACAAGCTTAGCACAGTTTCTTTTACATGATTTATCACTGCCATCACATCATCAAATGTAGCACCACCACAGTTTATTACAAACCCTGCATGTTTGGTTGAAACCATCGCTCCACCCACTGTATAACCTTTTAACCCTGCTTCATCTATTAATTCTGCCGCATAACCCTTTTTCGGTCGCTTAAATGTACTGCCTGCACTTGGCATATCAAGCGGTTGACTTTCTTTGCGGAGTCTGCAAAGTTCGTCCATTTTTTGTTTTATCTCTTCTTTATTACCTTTTTTTAGTTTTATTGTAGATGATAAAATAACATCACCATTAGTAGAAAAAGAGCTTTGCCTATACGCGAAGTTATGCTCAGAATTATTAATTTCATAAACTCCGGTGGTTGAATTATAAGCTGTGGAGCTTGATAAAACATCTTTTATCTCATTTCCATACGCACCTGCGTTCATTAAAACAGCACCACCTAATGTGCCGGGTATTCCATGAGCAAACTCAAAGCCTGTTAAACCATTTTCATAAGCTAAAATTGCTATTTTTGAGAGTAAAGCTCCTGCATTTGCTTTGATTGTATCGCCTGCAATATCAATGTTTTTTACGTTTATTGTGTTTATGACAAGTATATCAAGAGAGTTATCTTGAACTAGAAGATTTGTGCCATTTCCCATGATAAAAGGTGTAATTTCATGTACGTTTAGCATAGATAGAAGTTCTACAAATGATGCATTATCTTTAGGCAAAAACATCGCATTTACATTACCACCTATTTTAAATGATGTATGCAAACTCATCGGTTCATCAAGTTTTATTTCTACGTTTTTCAAAGTATTTTTGACAGCTTCTATTACTTGTCTCAAACTAAATAATCACTCCTTTATATAATCTTCCATCACAATATGAGTTTAGTAAAACTAACTAAACTCCCTTTGTAGAGCAACCATTGTTGCATCCTGATCTGCTACAACAGCTTCCAGTGCTTTTTCATCCATGTGTCTGTCTATTTGTTTGGTAAACTCAATTGCCGCATTATGACCCATAAACTTCTGACGTTGATTCATAGCTGCAACTTCTAAGATAACGGCAAGATTTCGCCCCGGTTTTACCGGAATTGTGACTGTTGGCACTTTTACACCTAAAATATCAACTGTTTTTTCTGATAACCCAAGCCTTTCGTATTCTGCATCGTCTCTCCAAAGCTCTATATTACATACTAAATGTATGTTTTGATAATCCTTTATCGCACCCGATCCAAAAATCTGTCGTACATCAATAACACCTAAACCACGAAGCTCAACATAGTGGCGTATTAGCTCCGGTGCAGTGCCTTGAATGACATTTACATCAATCGCTTTTATTTCTACAGCATCATCAGCGATCAAGCGGTGTCCACGTTTTAAAAGTTCAATTGCAGTCTCACTTTTTCCAACACCACTTTCACCGACTAAGAGCAAACCCACACCATATACTTCAACTAACACACCATGCCGTGTGAGACGTGGCGCAATGGCTCTCCTGACAAGTCGAATAACCTTTGACATTGTTTCTGTGGTGTGTGCCATTGAGCATAAAACTGTAACATCGTATTTCTCAGCAGATTCTAAAAGTGCACCTGTTATATCAGCTCCATGACACATTATAAGAGCTGGCACTTTATGTTTTAATAATGTTTCCCATTTTTTAAGTCGCACTTCACGCGAAAGCCCTTCCATATATGCAGATTCCATTTGTCCGATTAGTTGAATACGTGTTGGTTCAAAATGCTCATAAAAATCAGCAAGTTGTAACCCCGGTCGATGAATATCTCCTGTGTAAATCTGAACATCATCATAATCAGATGATTTATAAACAACTTCGGCACGTAAATCTTCGGTTAATTTCGATAGTTTATAGCTATATGCTTGTTCTTTTTCCATAAAAATAAAAACCGTACCTTTCCTTTTTCTTACATAAGTTTATATAAAAAGCACAATAATTGCAATGTTTTTCGTAATTTCATAAAAATAACTTGCATTATAATTAATCTTTTGCTATTATGGTCGGTGCTGTCTAATCAGATATTAATAAAATCGCAGAAAAAATCAAGAGTTGATTTATGTAAAATCATTGGAATGGAGTTTGAAATGGCAAAGTGTTCGTATTGTGATAAAGGTGTATCTTTTGGAATAAAAGTAAGTCACTCACACAGACGTAGTAACCGTATGTGGAAACCAAATATTAAACGTGTTGCAGCCGTAGTTGATGGCTCACCTCGACGTGTACATGTTTGCACTCGTTGTCTTCGTGACGGCAAGGTTGTACGT
The DNA here is from genome assembly GCA_031281255.1 of Oscillospiraceae bacterium. Classification (GTDB taxonomy): domain Bacteria; phylum Bacillota; class Clostridia; order Oscillospirales; family Oscillospiraceae; genus WRMH01. The sequence continues at coordinate 2,463 of JAITFR010000035.1, read as the reverse complement.
GCATAAATCCTGGCATGTAATAATCATTTTCATGTAAAAAATGCTACCCACGGCTAAAGCTGTGGGTATTGTCAACAGAAAGTATGGATTATCAATATGAAATTTGGAATTATAGGATACGGAAATCTTGGTAAAGCATTTGCTTCAGCATTAGTATGCACCGGTGATATTAAGGTTGAAGAAATCTTTGTGTGCGATATTTCTCCCGATGCTCTTTCGGATGCAAAAAAGCAAGGATATGAAACTTTTAATGTATCAGAAATAAACAAACTAATTAATGCTGTTGATGTAATTATTTTAGTTATAAAAGGGCATGTATTTGATGAGTTTGTTAAATCAATTAATATAAAAAATCTAATAAACAAGCAAGTTATTAGTTTGATGGCAGGAGAAACACTCGAAAAACTTCAATCTCTTCTTGGAGACACCAACATAGCACGAGCTATGCCTTCGCTTGCAATTGCAACTAATGATGGAGTTTTAGCATATACCAATGTTTCAGATAATATCGCAAAAATACTTAACAAATTTGGTGTTGCATTTGAGACAGATGAAGAAGATTTGCGAAAAGTAATGGCTTTTGCCGCTTGTGGTTTAGGTTTTGCGGCATATTTGGTTGACGCTTATAAAACTGCAGGTGAAAATATGGGTTTTACACCGGAGATTGCAACTCAAATAACATCAAAAACATTCAAAAACGTAATAGACACAGGTAATTTTGGTGAAATAGTAAAATCTGTTGCAACACAAGGTGGTGCAACAGAGCAGGGTATTCTGTATATGAATGAAAAAGATGTTAATAGTGTTGTTGCAGAAGCCATGAACAGAGCTTATGAAAAAATGTCTTAACATTTTATAATCTACTAAGGTTTAGTGACCATTGGTCAGTACAGTGCTTGACGCCAGCCAGCAAGTTTCTAAGCAGTGATCACTAAATCACCTTATGCTTGTTATCATCCGAAGATGAGGAACTCATTTGCATTTCAATGAGTTTTACGAACAGCATTTGTGCAAGAGCTTCATTAAAGTTAAATGAACTTGAACTTTTTGTTGCGGTTGCACTGATTTGTCCTGCCATGTTAAAGCTGTCATAAGTGAGCATACCGGCGGTTATCTCGCTGTTACCCATGTAACTTAGTACCTTTGGTACATAAGCTTGTGTTTCTCTAAAGGGTGGGATTCCACCGTGTTTTACAACTGCAGGCCAGCCTGCGTTGTATGCTGCCAGAGCAAGTTCAACGTCACCATTAAATCTGTCTAACTGTTCTTTTAAATATTTTGCACCACCATGAATACTTTGCTTGGCGTCAAACGGGTCGTCCACTCCAAGATATTTTGCAGTACCGGGCATAAGCTGCATGATTCCCATTGCGCCCACGCGAGAAGTGACGTCCACCCTAAAGTTGGACTCCACTTTCGCAACTGCTTTAAGTAAGTTTGGTGAAATGTTGTACTTTTGTCCTGCTTCGTCAAAGATTGCATCGAGGTCAACGCTTCCACTGCTAATCGTTCTTGCACGTAGTGTATCTGCAAACGATGTGGGGTTGATTACATTACTCGGGTGTGATACCGAGAGATTGTTGGTCAAGACGTTGTTCATGTTCGGTAGTATTGTGTTTATTGTCATGCTATACCTTTTCCTAATACATCTTTCTTGGGTACTACTATCCGTAAATTACAGAGTCGGGACTATTGCCCCTGTCTTTTTCTTTTCGGGTGTTCTTACCCTGTTACATATTTTATCGGGTTTTTTCACTAAAACTTTAGTAAAAAGCACATCAATTTTTATGCGAAATCAAAGAAAATGTCATAAAATAAACTTTATTTTAGAAAAAAGTAAAATTTTTGTTGACATTACTTTTTGTATTTGCTATTCTACTAGGGCGACTATTTTTAGGGGAATTATGTAAACCCTTGCAAGTAAAGAGAAAATTGCGATTTATCGGAAGATTGCAGGCACCACCTGGTAACTTTCGACAAAAACGACACACACGGCATAGTGTACAGTTATTTGGAGGAATAAAAAATGGCAGCAGCAAAAAAGATGATACGAATTAGACTAAAGGCTTATGACCACCAGCTCATAGACCAGGCAGCCTCGCAAATCATCGAAACCGCAAAACGTACAGACGCAAGAGTATCAGGCCCGATACCGCTACCTACAAAAAAAGAAATTATCACAATACTTCGTGCAGTGCACAAGTATAAGGATGCCAGAGAGCAGTTTGAAAGACTTACGCACAAGAGACTTATTGACATTATCAGTCCAACACAAAAAACGGTCGAAGCTCTTATGTCACTTGAACTTCCGGCAGGTGTAGAAATCGAAATAAAACTGTAAAACCGCATGAGTTATGTTGGTTTATGAAAAATAATACCAACCAATGACATTTTAGGAGGATATACATAATGATTAAGGGGATCATCGGTAAAAAAGTCGGAATGACTCAAATATTCGATGAA
>JAITFR010000058.1 GCA_031281255.1 Oscillospiraceae bacterium | reverse complement strand
TGCACTCTTAGCGAAGTTAATATGAATAGAGCAATGGCTTATGATTTATGGGAATCTAAAAGCATAGGAAATTATGAACAAGAAATCAGTGTTTCCCTAAGAGCGCATGCTTCTATACTTTTAAAGCTTACTTCATAGAATAGAAGTCTAGAATCTTTATAAACTATGATGCTTACATAAATACTTTAAATGTACCTGGAAGTGTTGCATTTATTTTGCTTCAACTCAACATTCGAACATCCCCTACTAGTTTTGTTATACGTTTACCATCAAGATGCTCTAGAAATGCTAATGCATACTTCCGTGTTGTACCAAGCATATCACGACATTCAGCAAGTGTTAAGGTTTGGTTTTCCTTAAAATGATTTTGAATTAATGTGATTGCATTTTCGTAATTTTCGCTGAGCCAAAATATCAACGTAGAGAGCATAATAATCTCTGCGTTGTTTTTTAGACTTTCAAAAACCTGCTCAAAATCCTTCTGCTCATTTCTCCTAAACATTGATGCCAAAGCTTCTTTTAATGGTGTGTCATAACGAGTTTTTGTCAATTCTGCAATTATTTGTTCTTTTATCTTCTTTTGACCTTCATTAAGATTTGGTGAAAACTCCGGGGTTGAAGCATTATTATTCGATATAGATATAAAACCCATGTTTTTTAGCATTTCTAAAACTTCTCCACCATCTGAAGCTATTATATTTGGTAGTATTTTTTGGCGAAGCTCTGCAATATTCATACCGGTTCTAAGTGGAAACTCTTTGTGATATTCTATTAGTATTTTTTTACATTTTTGTCCGATACTATCTAATGATTTTTCTGATATGTACTTGCCTGATGGTAGTTTTTTTATTTTTCCCATTGTAGTAAGGTTGTTAATTATTTTTTCACATTCATCAATATTTACATCTGTTTGTTTGATCATTTCTTTTAATGTAAACACTGTATTTATTCTATCTGCTTCGAGAATAATAATATCTTCGTTACTTCCCAACTCACGTATTTTGAGAGATTGAATAGCTGTATTATTTCGGGATAATTTATTCTGCGGTAGACTATCCAGGATAATACCACCTCCAATAGTTTCAAGCGGTGAATAAAATCTTACAACAAATCTGTCTCCTCTTTTACACGGTAGTTGCTCCTTTAGTTTTAATCTAGCATAACAGCTTTTATCGTGATTTAACTCAGTTTTATCAAGTAGAAATACTTTTGCAAGCATGGTTCTGACTCCATGATAAAAATGCAGCTCTGTACCATTTTTTATTGTTCTTTTTGAATCAGGTAATACATTTAATTTTACATCTATAACATTTGTAATGTTTATTGAGTCTTCTGCGGTTAGCACATCGCCACGTTTGATACTTCCTCGTTTGATTCCTGAAAGACTGATAGCAGTTCTCTGACCTTCATAAGCGTTTTCTACATTTTCACTATGAACCTGTAGATTACGAACTGTTGCTTTTTCTCCGGATGGTTTTATCTCAACAGTATCACCTAATTTAACAGAGCCATCAATAATTGTGCCTGTCACCACCATACCAAAACCATCAACAGGAAAAACCCTATCAACAGGCAAGCGGAAAGGTATAAATGAGGGTGATTTTTGCGAACTTGGGTGTTTTGTTAGATTACTAATCATTTCCATCAACGCAATTTTTAACTCATTAATTCCAACTTTTGTAACTACCGACACAAACACATTTGGTTTATTCTCTAAGAAAGTGTTTTTGACAAGCTCTTTAATATCATCAACTACAAGCTCTAACCAATCATTTTCAACTTTATCAGTTTTTGTTATAACGACTAATCCATCTTTTATTCCGAGCTGTGTTAAAATGCCTAAATGCTCACGAGTTTGCGGCATCACTCCCTCGTCGGCTGCAATTACAAGCATAGACAGGTGGACTCCGCCTGAACCTGCAAGCATGTTGCGTATAAAACGCTCATGCCCCGGAACATCAATAATACCGGCTCTTGTTCCATCTTCAAAATCCATGTATGCAAAACCTGGCTCAATAGTAACGCCACGGCGTTTTTCTTCTACAAGCCTGTCAGTATCAATCCCTGTTAATGCTTTAACTAATGTGGTTTTGCCGTGATCCACATGCCCCGCAGTTCCGATAATAATATGTTTCAAGTATTGTTCTCCATTATTTCTTATCTGTAGTTAGTAGTATATATATTTTTTAGCAGTTTCTTCCGAAACCGAAAAAACACATATACCACTAACTACTTAGTTCACTAAAACATTCAACAATATATTCATAATCGCGTTCGAATAATGTGCGAACATCAATTAAAAGTTTATTGTTTACAATGTGTCCGATTATTGGAATTGTTAAACTACGAAGCTTGGTATCTAGTTTATTTGCACTTAGATTTGTAATTGGAGCAATTGCATAAGATTTTAGCTCTGAGCCGGGAACAGCACCACCCCCTACAGTGCTTGTGCAACTTACAATCTCAACATTTCCACCTTTTTGCTTTATGTTTTCTTGTAATTTTTTCGCTGTAACCAGTAACTCACTTTCTGTTTTTGCAAGCATTGATAAAATCGGAATCTCCAACTCGGCGACTTTTGGGTCGGCATAAACACGTAAGGTTGCTTCAAGAACTGCGATTGTTAGTTTGTCCACTCTGAGAGCCCTATACATAGGACTTGACTTCATTTTATCAATATATTTTTTACTGCCGAGTATTATACCGCATTGTGGACCGCCAAGAAGTTTATCTCCGCTAAAACATACAATATCAGCACCGTTTTTTAAGCTTTTTGTTACTGTTGGTTCATTATTAATCCCATATTTGCTAACATCAATTAAAGCACCGCTCCCAATATCTTCAATGAGTGGTATTTTCTTCGTTTTTGCAAGCTTTGACAGCTCAGAAATTGATGCTGTCTCGCTAAAACCAACTACTTTGAAATTACTGGTGTGAACTTTAAGTAAAGCTTTTGTATTTTTGTTGATAGCTCTTTCATAATCCTTGTATCTTGTTTTGTTTGTTGTACCAACCGCAATCAACTCACAACCGGATGCCGACATAATCTCCGGCACACGAAATCCACCACCAATTTCAACAAGCTCACCACGTGACACTATAACATTACCACCACTTGCTATTGTTGTAAGAATTAGTAACACTGCTGCAGCGTTATTGTTGACAATAAGTGAAGCTTTGCAACCTGT
>JAITFR010000069.1 GCA_031281255.1 Oscillospiraceae bacterium | reverse complement strand
GGTAGAGTGAACGAGGGTTTACTTTGCGTAAAAGGTAAGTTTGCGTTTGATTTTATCAACCACCCGGATAGATTAACACAGCCACTAATTCGAGGTGAAGATGGAGAACTGCACCCAACATCATGGGATAATGCTTTAAATGTGGTAAGCAATAAAATAAAAGAAATAAAGGAAAAATTTTGTTCTGATGCAATAGCAGGATTTTCAGGAGCAAAAGCAACAAACGAAGAAAACTACTTATTTATGAAGCTTATGAGAGCGGTTGTAGGTACAAACAATGTTGACCACTGTGCAAGGCTTTGTCATAGTTCATCGGTTGCAGGTCTTGCCGCCACTCTCGGAAGTGGAGCAATGACAAACCCAATCGCTGATGTACGAAATGCCGATGTTATATTTATAACAGGCTCAAATACGACAAAAACACACCCTGTTATGGGAGCTTTTATCCGACAGGCTAAGCTAAATGGTACAAAATTGATTGTAGCCGACCCTGTCAGAATACCTCTTGCAGAAATTGCAGATATTTACTTACAAATCAAACCCGGGACAAGTCTTGTTTTACATAATTGTATGCTAAATATAATCCTATCAGAGGGACTTGAAGATGCTGATTATATAAAACAATATTCCACAGGATTTGACGAACTTAAAGAATCAGTCAATGAATATACTCTGGGATTCACAGCAGAAATATGCGGTGTTCCAGCCGAAGACATAATATCCGCTGCAAAAATGTATGCTAAAGCAAAAAACGCAAGCATCATATACGCAATGGGGATAACACAGCATATAAACGGCACAAACAATGTCATAAGCTTATCAAACCTTGCTGTTTGTACAGGAAATCTCGGACACTCCGGCTCCGGAGTGAACCCTCTGCGAGGTCAGAACAATGTGCAGGGAGCTTGTGATATGGGGTCTTTACCGCAGTTTTATACTGCATATCAGCAGACAGCTGACCAAACTAGCAGAGAAAAGTTTGAAAAAGCATGGAATGTATCACTACCGACTACCACAGGGCTTACAAAAACACTTGCTATACCGTCAGTTCTTAACGACAAGGTAAAAATGCTCTTTATAATGGGCGAAAATCCTGCTGTTTCAGACCCGGACTCAACTCAAACTATCAAAGCGTTAAAAAAAGCTTTCCTTGTTGTAAGTGATATATTTTTAACTGAAACAGCGGAGTTAGCTGATGTTGTTTTACCTGCGGCGTGTTTTGCGGAAAAAGACGGTACATTTACAAACAGTGAACGACGTGTACAGCTTGTTAACAAAGCAGTTTCTCCAAAAGGAGAAGCTCTTGCTGACTGGTTGATAATTATGATGTTATCAAACCGTTTAGGTTATAATTGCCACTACGACACACCCGAAGACATTTTTAATGAAATGGCAAAGCTTACGCCATCTTATGCTGGAATGACATATCGCCGTCTTGTTGAACACGGACTTTGCTGGCCTTGCCCTACCGAAGACCACCCGGGTACACCTATCCTTCATGTTGGTGGGCCTGCAAAAGGTAAAGCGGAGCTAAAGGTAACAAAGTGGGAATCCTCTCCCGAAGTTGAAAACCACGAATACCCGATAATGTTAACCACAAACAGATTATTATATCAATTTCATACCAGAACAATGACAGCAAAATCAAAATCTGTAAATACAAAGTCACCAAACAATTTTATTCAAATAAACCCTGAAAATGCGATAGAGCTTGGAATATCTGACGGTGAAACTGTAAATGTTTCATCACCGCGAGGGTCTATAACAGTCCCGGCAGTGATAACAAACGAAGTGGCAAAGGGTGTTGCTGCTATGCCATTTCATTGGGCAGATGGTGCAAATGTGTTAACCGCTGCGGTACCTCTCGATTCTGTGAGTAAAATCGCAGGCTTAAAACTAACAGGCATAAAAATAGAAAAATTGATGTAAATTGACACACAAAATGATAAAATAATGATTAAATTGACATTAGTAATGATAGTATTATATACTAGCGTTTACTAAATCAGAAGGCCATAAAAATGATAACAAATGTCGCATATTTTCTAGTATCTATAATATTATTCTATGTAGTTATTTACCTTGTTTTGGGACTGTGGTTTCGTGGTGACCGTAGCACCTATATGAAGATATTTCTTGCTTTAGGTATAGCTATTTCACTTTGGGAACTTTTTAACAGTATGTCTCTGCTTATTACCACTGAGCTTTATCAGTGGATGTATCCTCTGTTTCTGACAACAACAACAATAGTACCTGTACTTTTACTGCTATATTCCTTGCATTTTGTGGGGTCAAAGCTTGCTAAATCCCGAGTTGTTATGGTAATTTTATTTGCATTAGCTACATTAGATATAATTATTATTCTCACAAATGTATGGCACGGTGAGCTTTATAGCGGTTTTAACGATATGATACCAATTGCCGGCAGATTGTTTGCGGTACATGCACTTATAGGGTACGGTTCTCTACTTGTAGCTTATGTTTTTCTAATCCGTCATATAGTTAAAAACATAAAGAAAACACCTTCATTGGTATTTATAGCAATTTCTATGACATTACCGGTTGTGATAAATGTGTTGTTTTCATTTGATATAATTCATCTTGGAATAGATATAACACCATTTGCATTTGTTTTGATGATAATAACCTTCTCCATTTATTCAATTAATCTAAGATTATTTGATAACCGTAATACAGCAACTATGGATTTATTTAACAAATCGTTGGATGCGTTTTTGATAATGGATAATAATGGCACAGTTATTGATAAAAACCCGGCACTAAATGATATTCTACCTACTTTTGATTTTAAACCAAAAGTTAGTAATATAAATGAAATAGCTCAGCATCTTGAGAAAATTACAACCGAGACATATCCACCCTATGCATTAAGTAAGCTTTATTCACCACTTGAAGAGATTGATAATGCGGAAATTGCG
>JAITFR010000063.1 GCA_031281255.1 Oscillospiraceae bacterium | reverse complement strand
GCTTCGCATTTCTCTGACGAAAATCCATATTAGCCATAGACCACCTGTTATCATTACCATAAATATATCGAACAGGAACGATAAACAACCATATCTTCTTCGCATTTTTATTTCTCCTTTTCGCTTATTTGTTTTAAGTTGGTTTGTTAGTGTTTCTCATAAATAAAGCGTGGGTGTTCATTGCTTTTATAATTAGCAGTATAACATATTTTATTTCGAAAACAAACGTGAGCTTTCTTAAAACGCTTGATGTTTCGCTCATATTTGTTGTTTTTGTCTTAAAGGCTCAATATTTGTCAATATTTTATACATAATTCTCTTTACATATAGAGAATTAATGAGTATAATGCTCAATATCCAATGGTTTGATAATATATTCATTACATAATTTAGAAAGTAGGTGCTATGATGTTTTGTACTGGCTGTGGAAGTCCGCATGATAATGACTCGATGTTTTGCAAATATTGCAACACTCCGCTAAGTCCCCCAACCACAGAGGCAATCGGACAAAATGAGTTTATCTCAACAGGGTCAGGTATTCCACCTGATCATAAATACCGCAAGCTTGGCGGATGGCTTTTATTTTTTGTAATAATTAATATTATAGCTATCGTTGTAGATGCTTTTGGTTCAATCCCGGATGTTCTTGAGTCGATAGAACTCTTTGCTATGTTAGGTGAAGTGAATCTATCTGCTGCTGGTCTTCCTGAAAATTTTAAAAATGCTCTTACGATAGCTCTAATTGGTGAGGTAGTTGGTCTTCTGACTATTGTTTTTTCAATTATATTTGTTGTACAGGTGTTTAATAGAAAATCTACATTTTTGCGTTTTGCACAGCTTTCAGCACTAGCCGGAATTTTCTTTCTTATAGTTGCTCGTTTAATTCCAAATACAATGGTTGGTATTGATTATATGGGAGAAGATTATATTACCCCGGCAATTTCGTCGTTAATCGGTTCAATAATCGGGTTCTTTATATTCCCGTTGTATTATTGCAAATCTATTCGTGTCCGTACATACATGGGTAGCGATGAGTACATGCATAAAGCGATTTTTGCATACAAAAACCAACCACCTCTTGATTTACGATAATGTGGTTTGAGACAAAATTGTTATAAATAAACTAGTGATTGCAATGCTTAGAGGTTAAACGACAAAATGTCGTTTAACCTCCGATTTTTATAAAACGTCTACGATTACAACCATTTAATACTTGCCGAAGCTTCCGCTGTCACCGGCGTCAAAGCTTTGTGGAGCCGGGGATGGTTCATAACGAGGAGCAGCACTTGGTGGTAAGTTGAAGGATTTGCCGTTGTCTTTGAGTTTGAACTGTGAAATGAGTTGTTGCAGTGCTGTTGATTGTCCGCTCATTTGCTCGGACGCGGCTGCACTTTGTTGTGCTGTTGCACTGTTTTGCTGAACAACTTGTGCCACTTGATCAATGCCTGTGTTAATTTGAGATATTCCCATAGATTGCTGCTCGGAGGATTCTGCAATCTCTATTACGAGTTGGTTTGATTCGTTGATACCACTTACAATTTCACTGAGGCTTTCTGCTGTTTCGCCTGCAATTTTTGAGCCGAACTCTGCTTTTTTCATCGAATCTTGTATCATATCATCGGTATCTTTTGCAGCTTCTGCACTCTTAGAAGCAAGATTTCGTACTTCCTCTGCTACAACTGCAAAGCCTTTTCCGTGCTGACCTGCACGTGCTGCTTCTACGGCCGCGTTGAGTGCAAGAATGTTGGTTTGGAAAGCAATATCATCAATTGTTTTGATTATTTTGCTGATTGATGTGCTGGCATCGTTGATGTCTTTGACCGCACTTATCATTTCGTCCATTTGGCGACTGCCACGCTCTGCACTTTTTTTTATATTGGCGGATAGTTTCGATGTTCTATCAGCAGTGGCTGCATTTGCTTTTGTACTTGCTGCTATTTCTGCTATTGAGCTGGATAGCTGCTGCACAGAGGCGGCTTGTTCTGTTGAGCCTTGAGCGAGTGACTGCGCACCGTCTGCGACTTGTTTTGCGCCGATAGAAACCTGTGCAGATGTTGTGTTTATCTCTGCTAATGTCTGGTTCAGGTTGCGTGTTATTTCGTTTATAGCATCTTTAATTAACACGAAATCACCTTGGAAATTAAACTCTGTTTCTTTAGTTAAATCTCCATTGGCAAGATTTGTCATTTTTTCTTTTATTTCACCGATATAGCCTTTTAACTCAGAATACGCTGCTTCTAGTGTTCGTGCCATCATACCAACCTCGTCTGATGAACGTACTGCGATTGTTGACTCTGATACTTTTGACAAGCCGAGATCACCTGTTTTGATTTTTTCTGCAAATGCGCCAATTTTCTTTAGAGGTCTGCTTACAGAAAAGATGTTAAACACAAACACAATAATAACACCTGCAACACCGCAAATTACACTCAGCATAATAACTGTATTCATCATGGTTCGCTGGTCGGCAAGTGTTGCTTCTATGGGTACACCTGCAAACAACATTCCTATAGCTTCGCCGTCTGAAATAATTGGTGAATAGTTCGCAAAATATTCATGTCCAAACAAGGTTATTTGTAATGAAAAGTCCTGTCTGTTAATTAAAACTGCATCTATTACCGCTTGGTTCGTTAACTGGGTGCCGATAACTCTATTTCCGGCATCGTCGATAATTGTTGAAGAAAGTCTCATATCTCCTTCAAATATTGTTATTTCCGCTCCAAGAAGTTCCTTTATATAGTCAACATATTCAGGATTTGAAAGATTGTGTCCGCATACAACCGCTCCGATAAGCTCTCCGTCAAAGTCAAAAATCGGTGCTGCTCCACGAGTCGCCATACCTGTAGCACTGCCGCTTTCTATGAGGCTGGTACTCGTTAATGTGTTAATCGCTGTTGAGAGTGCTTTTTGTGACATGACATTATCGCCCACCATGTCGCTATGCACACGCATGAGAACATTTCCGTTTGGATCTGTTAACGTGATAACATCCATACCTTCGCTATAATACTGTAGCGCTGATTTGAGTGCCACATCATCATTATCTTGCATTGCTTCAATAATGTTAAACGAATACGCAATGATTCTTGCACGTGCTAATGCCTCTCCCTCAAGCCTTTGCACTTCCTTGACCAGTGAAGAGTTTGCCACTACTGCTTCTCTTTCGGAAAGCCCCATCATCATAGCTGTGCTTTGTGTGGATACAACGTAGGTGATAATTATGACAATAGTTGCAATAACCAACGTCACAATAATTGACACCTTCAAACCTAAGCTTTTAATTTTCATGACTATAACTCCTTTGTTTTATGTATTCTGTTTACAATACGCCGAGAAACAGGGGGGCATCTCAGCTAAATTATTCTATCACAATTGCATAAACTATGCTATAACTTATTTTTTACATAAAATATTCATGATTTTCAGCAAAAACATTATTCTGTCACTTTTTTCACCATTTTACAATTAATTGATTTTCATTATCAGAATAAGAATGTGATATTTCACTAGCAATGCCTATGACAATACTTTTTGACAGTTTATCACTTTGGGGTTTCTGTGTAACGTCTCTATTTTCACCTCCATATACTACAGTTAGTATAAAATTCGATTGGTCTTCAGGAAAGTTGAAACTTACGCTTCGCAAATCGTCTCTGGGTATTAAAACAACACTAAGTTCTTCTGTTATTAATTGTGCTTTATCAATATTCGATTTTGACAGAGCGTTTGCTGAGCAAAAATTTCCAAGTTCGTTTGTAAGTTCAATAAAATCGAAGTTTCCGGAAGTAATTTTATAAAAGAATGTTTTAATTCTTTTGATAAATGCACGTGTTTTTTCTCGCTCCGGGTTTTCAAATATAAGCTCCGGAGGTCCTTCTTCGTAAATACCACCTTCGTCCATATATATAATTCTGGTTGAAACATTTTTAGCAAAGTTCATTTCATGGGTCACGATAACCATTGTCATACCGCTTTGTGCAAGACGTTTAATGACTGATGTGACTTCACCGACCATTGTGGGGTCAAGAGCGCTTGTCGGTTCATCAAAAAGCATAATGTCCGGTTTCATAGATAGGCATCTGGCTATTGCTACACGCTGTTTTTGTCCTCCTGATAATTCATCCGGATAAGCATTTGCTTTTTCACCAAGTCCGACCATTTTTAACAGTTCGAATGATGTTTTCTCAGCTTCTGCTCTTGATATACCAAGCAGCTTTGTTTGCCCAACACAAAGATTATCTAATATGCTCATATGTGCAAATAAATTGAAGTTTTGAAATACCATTCCCATTTTTTTGCGAATTTCGTTGATGTTTGTCTTTTTATCCATTAGGTTTTTTCCCTCAAACTCAACAATTCCCGAGGTTGGTCGCTCTAATAGATTTAAACAACGCAAAAACGTGCTTTTGCCGGTGCCGGATGGCCCGATAATGGTTATTATCTCACCCTTATTTATCGTGGTTGAGATATTTTTTATTACATCAAAATCTCCATAGCTTTTTTTCAAGTTTGAAACTGTAATCATATCTTTTGCTTCCTCAAACGTTTGTTAGTTTTTCGGTTTATCAGATTAAAAACGTAAATTAGAATTGATGCAGTCAGTAAATAAATGAGCGCTACTGTTATTAATGGGAAGAATGCGTCGTAAGTGCGACTTCGTATGATGTCTCCTACTCTGGTCAAATCCACAATAGCAATATAACCCACAACAGATGTCATCTTAAAAAGTGAAATAAATTCTGACATGTAGACAGGGAACGCAATTCGCGCAGCTTGGGGCAGGGTTACAGTAAAAAACGCTCCTATTGTACCAAAACCCATACTACGAGCCGCTTCAATCTGTCCTTTATCTATTGTTTGTATAGCGCTTCTTATAATTTCTCCAATAAACGCTGCTCCATTAGCACCAAACGCAATAACAGCTATCCAAACTCCACTGATTGAACTTCTAGCAAAGATAATATAAAAGGTTATCATTAACAAAACAACAATTGGTGTTCCGCGTAAAACCGTTATATAAATACTGCCTATCGCTCTTAATATTGGATTTTTGCTCATTTTCAAACCACAAATACCAAAACCCAGCAATGTTGCCAAGGTGAAAGCAAAAAACGTGATAGTCAGGCTGACCAGTAAACCATCCAAAACCATTTGCCAACGGTTTTCATGAATTAGATTACGTTCAAATCCTGTTTTTATACTTTGCCAAAACGAGAGTGATGTACTTGTGTCAGTGGTAGGTATGTAAATAACAAGTGCTGAACCTCCTACATAATATGGGTCGGAAAAACGGACCGATTGTTGGCGTTCTTCAGTTATAGTGAACATACTGGCTGCAATATCAATTCTACCTGATTGAATAGCCGGAATTAGTCCACCGAAATCCATGACAGAGATTTCTAAAGACATATCAGCATAAGAAGAAAAACGTTTGACAAATTCAATATCAAAACCGGTTATCTCCCCATCTCTGTAAAATGAAAAACCATCTACAACGCCACTTGTACCAACTCGGAGTGTTTCACCATTGCCTTCGGGAATGTATGGAATTGGAAGCTGCTCAGGTGAATCCAACCACCTGTAAAGCATTTCATCGTGTGTACCGTCAGATTTAATTAGATATATAAATTCGTTAAGCTTGTTAAGCAATTCATTTTGACCCTGAGCAACAATCACAGCATAGTTGTCATATGTAACAAAAGGTTCCAACATTTTTAAATTAGGATTCTGTGCCATTAATAAACGAATCACTGCATCTTCATTTAATGCAGCATCTACTCTGTTGCTTCTGAGTGCTTCTATTGAATCTGCAGTTGCGTTGAAATATATCGGTATTGCACCCGGTATGTATTTTATAAGAGTTTGGTCAAAAACAGATCCTGTTATGACTGCTATTCTAGCATCAATAAAATCTTCGGCTTGGAAAACGAGTGGTTGTGAAAAGTCTGTGTCGGTAACGTTAGAAGTTCCACAACCTGTGATAAATAGCATTGCAATAAACAAAGAAAGAAACAATATTAATACTTTCATGTAAATGATTATTCCTTTCATCTAAAATCCGATATAAAAACAGTATAATCTATGTTACAGTTCATGTCAATTTTGTTAGTTTTCAATTTGTTAGTTTTCAATTATTTCCTTAAAGTCTCAGATAAATTCATCTTGTTCTGTGATCTGACCAATAATTGATATTAATTGACTATCTACACTTTAGTCAATTTGCTACTTGCGGTTTTTCTCAAAATGTATTAGAATATCGAAAACGTTATTTTGTTATGGAGGTAGATTATGGTAAAGATTAATAATGAGCATGGAGAAATTGCAATCTCCAGTGATGTATTTACCAGTCTTGCAGGTGATGCTGCAACAAATTGCTTTGGTGTAAAGGGTAT
>JAITFR010000040.1 GCA_031281255.1 Oscillospiraceae bacterium | reverse complement strand
GTTAAGCAAAATCCGCTTCGCTGATTTTGCTTAACGCGGGGCAGGCAAGCCTGTCAGCTAGGCTCGCCGCTATGCGGACTTCGCCTAACTGACAGGTAGACTACATGCCACTGCGTCGTGTGCAAGCACACTCCTTCGTGCCACGTCGTCTACCTGCCCCGCGTTGTATGAAATGGAACTTATGGAACAAGTGCCGCATCCATGCGGCACAAAAAATATCTATTTCATATATATAAATAATTCTTAAAATGGTAGAAAACGCATACAAGTTGTGGTACAATTTAACATATTACCATCGTAAGCATCATCACAATGTACCAAGATATGTTAGTATGAGGAGTAACCAATGGTCGAGATTAATGGGAAATATTTCGATTGGGATATAAAGAAAAATCTAACAAACATTGAGAAACATGGTGTGTCATTCAAAATGGCTGCTTCTTCGTTTTTTGACCCCAACGCCATAACCATTGATGATGACACTCATTCACAAGAAGAGGACAGATTTATTTTGATTGGTGTAAACAAGTACGATAATCTGCTTACAGTTTGTCACTGTTTACGAGATAATGGAAATGTAATTAGGATTATTTCTGCCAGGAAACCAAATATATATGAGGTAGAAATCTATGGAGGTGAATTTCTATGATAGAGTTTGGACTTAAAGAAAAACCGGACGCTTCAAGGATTCGTAAAAATCCATACTATGATGATATTATAAAAAACGGGTTTTCAATTGCTGTTCATTACACTGCAGATGATGTTGCAGAACTCCTTAATGGCAAACAAAAATTTGATTTTGACCTACTAGAGCATGACCCTGATGAATTAGTTGCATTTGAAAGGTATCATCTAAGTCAAGCAGCTAAGTTATAACAAAATTAGTATATTAACCTGATTACCGCACCCGCCATCCGTGGCGGGCGCTTCAAGGTAGGTTTCTACTTCGCACAACACACGGTATACACTCCGTCGCCTTTGGCGACTTCGGGCTTTGCCACATTCCGGTGATTGAATTGCAATGCTTCGCGTTGTTTTTTGTAAGGTGTCCGGAACGTAGTATGCAACGCCTACCATGTAGGCGTAAAACGTTATCAAACATACAGCCCTAAACTTGATGGTGTGATGTAATTGATGTGTAACGAAGGACGAAATTTGATTATATGTTTCCATATTTTAACATAATAATTGATTTTAAGGGCGTGTAGGTGTATTAATATTGTAGCGGGGGGAGAAATGATTAAGAAAACAACGACATCAGACCTTAATATATTTATAAGATCGGAAATAGAAGATGAACACGAAGAAGTCAACGAATTAATATTCAAGGCTTTTTCTGAAAGTTATGGCATAGATACTGGTACAGAAATGGTTGAGCATTTTAAGGCTGAACGAAAAAAAGATACTTTTATTTCAGAGCTTTCTCTCGTCGCATTACTGGAAAACGGAAAAATAGTTGGTCAAGTAACGTTACATGAAACCAACATAATTACCGAATCAGGTAAGAATACACAACTAACTCTTTCACAAAGTGCAGTACTGCCCGAGTATAGGATGCTTGGCATTATGAGAGAAATGGTAATCGTTGTGCTTGACAAAGCAAAAGAAATGGGTTATGGAGCAGTATTCTTGGGTGGAAATCCTGCTGTTTATGGACGATTCGGATTTGAACCATCATGCAAGTATGGTATTTATCATGAAAACAGAACAAAAATGGGAGATGAAGGTTATATGGTTTGCATATTGGTGCCGGATGCGCTCAATGGAATAAATGGTACGACTTCATATTATGGATAGACACACATTATAAGAGCGTTATTTTACATGAACAGGAGCTTATGCAAAGCCATATTGTTTTTTGTAAGGTATCTGGAACGTCGCATACCTTGAAGGTTATCGGCAATACACCCTACATTGTGCGAAACTTGCATGACAACAATAAAAAATAAACTATAAAATCATAAGGATTAGTTGTAATGGAATGTATAAGAAAACATAAAATAATCCTAGAAGGTATTCCGATAGGTGAATGTTGGTTGCAAAAAATGAATATAGGTGAAATAACTAGAGAATATAGAAATAACGATATTAGAAGAATTGACATTTCAATAGGCGAAAAAGATTATTGGAATAAAGGATTTGGAACTAAAATCATGAAACCCTAATAAAGTATGCATTTGAAAATGAGAATGTAGATATTTTATATTGCATGCCTTATGATTATAATAAAAGAAGTTGCAAAATGTTAGAAAAGTGTGGTTTTGAAATAATTAAGACAAAGCAATTACCTGATGGAATGAAAGGAAAAATAGAAATACACTATATTCTGTCAAAAGAGAAATATATCAATCGCGCTGATAATCAGGTGTACTACTGATAACACACTTTATCGGCTATATTTTTTGAATCATTTGAAAGAGTAAATATTTGAAATATTTATGAATTGAACCATCTAGAAAATCACCAAATGAGATAAAATTATGGCAAATCAGCGTTTTTGATATATTTTTACCGTTTACTTGACAAAGGCTTAAAAATATTGGATTATTAGGTTAATCTGGTAAGTTTCTTGAGAATCTATAATATAATTGAGTAAGGATATTATACAAAAGATAATTTATATTTTGTAAGGTCTATAATGAAAGATGTCAAATATTCAGAACATGAAATTAAAAGTACACGCACTCATATTGTTCTGTCTGTTTGGGAACCAACAGAACCGAAATTAATCATTGTATTTACTCCTGCAACAATGGTTCACCGAGTCATTGCTGTCCGGGTTTGCAGAACGTGGCTTCGCTGTTATCGGGGTTCATCCGATTGGTCACGGCAAAAGCTCGCGTGATATAAAGCGTTATACAATAAGGGATATAGTACAAAACGGGCGCGATGCAGTAACTTTCGCGATAGAACGCTACTTTCTGCCGATTATTGTTATGGGTGCAAGTCAGGGAGGACTTGTTGCAGCTGCAATTGCTGCAGAAGATGAACGGGTAGCAGCGACATTCCCAAATAATGTCATTCTGGTAGAATTGCCTGACTCTGCCGGTTTATCGCACTTTCCAAAATGGATGTGGTGTATGCATCGGCCTATGAAAGTTTTATTCAAATTTTTTGCTTTGCTTTTTCCAGATTTACAAATACCTGTAAGATTTTATTTGAAATACAAACGAATTTGTTCCAATAGAGCTTTTTGGAATATGGCGTTAGAAGATAGCCTTTGTTTAAGACATTATTCACTCTATTTTTTATCGAGCCTGTTCACGACACATTTTCCGGGTCTGACAGACGGAAGTATACGATGTCCGTTGTATCTAATCACCGACAGTGGCGATGGGCTTTTTACAAAATCGTATGTAAAAAAAGTGTTTGAACGATTACAAGCTCCGCATAAAGAGATGATTACATTTCATCTTAATGATCATATGTTAATAGTGAATTACCCGCAGGAAGTATGTGAAAAGCTGACAAATATTATACATCAGCAATTTGCATTATAAATAGTTTATTGATGATATTTATATCCTTGAACGTATTGTTAAGTATCATATTAAGTGGGTTGTAAGAAATGATAGAGATGAATATCGCATCGAATCAGAAAAGGAAGTTCTGGATTTTTGTGTCTTTATTATACTTATCAACGGTTGCCGATTTAGGAATTACTTATGTTGGTACTCCTGATTTGTCTCTTGAGGGTAATCCTTTAGTGTCCATATTCAATCTTGGCTGGACTGCTTTAATAACTGCTAATGTCATTTTTCTTATCTTTTTCACATGGCTAATTTTTTATTACACGTTTTTACAATATAAGCGTCCCATCATACAATGTGATGGTTACAAGCAATATATTTCCATGTTATATTATCAACGTCCTGATAAATTTAATTGGACATTTTATAAGTTTCCAAAAAACAAAAGTATTTTACCTGCTATAATCGGATACACAGGTGCGATTATAATACCACTGATTAGAGTTTATTTTGTCGCCGAATGGATAGGATTCATATATTTTCATGATTTCATTCATTTGTTCTATTGTCAAAATATAGTATTATGGAGAACCATAGTGTTTTCAATAACTATATTATATGGAATATTTCTAGGTAATTATTGGGGATGGATTGAATATCAAGCAAATAAGAAATTATCAGAAAACTAGGCAATCAGCATAAAATAATAAATATTATGTAAATTATCAAACGTTCCTGTGTTAACACTTGTACTTGACTTTATAATGACAACTAGCATATTATTTGTTTCAGTGCTTTTTAATGCGTAGAGATTAGATGAAGGGGAGATTCTTATGACACAAAATAAACAAGGTCGTAGTTTAGGTATAGCTTCAATGATATTGGGTATAGTCAATATTGTTTTTTTAGCTTTTTGTGTGCAAGAAATAATAACTGCTTTTACACAATCAAAAGCTAATGGTAGCTTGACTGAACGAGCTGTTGTAGCTTTAATACTGGTAGCGATTTCATTGGTGTTTTCCACATTGGCTTTTATACTATCTCTTAAATCAAAAAAGTTAGGGTATAAAACAGGTATCTCAAGAGCGGGATTTATTTTGAGTATAATATCATTTGTTAATCTACTAATTTCAATTATTTACTCGTTAATATAACAAAAACTAAGTATTATCTACAATACTCATATTTACGACGATTATAACATAAAGGTGACAACGCCTGCTATGGCAGGCGGAGAACGTCGTATACAACGCCTACCATGTAGGCGTAGAACGTTAAGCAATACTACATTTTAAGAAAACGACAGAGAAGAACCAATAATAGTGTACAAGTAAAATCATTTACAGTATAGTTAAGATAATTTATAACAAATGGTGAACATTTACTCATGTTGAAGGGAATGACAGAATGAAAAAGTTGCGTATTTACCTTAAAATACTTTTTACCATATTGTTCTGGGGTTCGTTACTTCCATATTTGTTTCCATGGATATGGGCTTTTCGTGGCTTGA
>JAITFR010000018.1 GCA_031281255.1 Oscillospiraceae bacterium | reverse complement strand
ACTTGCAACGGCGGGATGTCAAGGCTGATTTGCTTTTTTTTGACACAGCAGTTTAAGTAGTTTTCGATAATGCCGTTTATCTCATCACCGACCTTGTAGATTTGGACAAGCACCGTTTCCGCGTCGTTATCAGGCTCTTTGATTTCGTCTAAGATGCTTTCAAAAAACAACGGATAAGACTGGTATGCTTCTACTAAGGCATTGCAGATGGCAAAATATCCATCAGAATACTCCGGCTCATATTTGAGTGCCTCGCTGATAGCAGTCTTGAGAATCTTAAAGTGTTCCAAAACGATGTGGTTTAAGATTTCGTCCTTGCTTTTGAAATAAATGTAAACCGTTGATTTGCTGTAATCGGCTTCTTTCGAGATGTCGTCCATAGTTGTTTGGGCAATTCCTTTTTCGAAGAATAACCGCTTTGCCGTGCTTAAAATATTACTTCGATTGAACGCCGATAAACGCTCTTTTTTGCTCATAACACCCTCCTTGCAAAACCGTCAGTACGATTATTGTACCATCAGTACGAATTGTTGTCAAGGGGTATTGTAAAAGTTTTTATGAAATAAGGTCAATGTGCGGCACTAATGGCAAAACAAGCAGTCACAGCACGATTAAAATTGATGAGGTCGAGAGTACTTAAACGAAAATACAGCAGGGTGTAGTTAGTTCTTCACTTTGCCAGTTTTATGTGTTGTATACACAATAATAAAATGGTATAATAACGCAAAGGTGGTAAAGCATGAATAATATTGATAAAGTAAAATACTGGATTGATTTGGCTAAAGAAGATTTTGATGTAGCGAAATCATTATATAGCAACGGTAAGTACCTTTACTGCGGTTTTTTCTGTCATATTTCTGTCGAAAAAGCCTTAAAAGCTAGAATTGAATCAATAGGATTAACACCACTGAAAAGTCATAACCTTATAAAACTAGCAGAATTAGGAAGTCTTGAAGATATCATGACTTCTGAACAAACAGATTTATTATATTTGTTAAACCCTTTGCAAATGGAGGCAAGATATCCAACCTATAAACAGCAACTTCAAGAGCTTTTAACATCTGATTACTGTATTATTCTATTAAATCGAACAGAGGAAATAATAACATGGATAGAGAAACAGCTATAAAAAATGCCCGTGCTTATGCAAATGAAGTGTGCAATGTGTTAAACCCTTTTTCAATAATAATGTATGGCTCTTATGCAAATGGAAATGCACATCAAGATAGTGATATTGATGTGGCTGTTATTTTTGATGGTTTTGTTGGTAACTGGTTGAAAACATCTGCACAGTTATGGAAACTAACACGTAATATAAGCACAGACATTGAACCAATCCTACTTGACAAAACAAAAGACCCAAGTGGTTTTGTTGAAGAAGTTATGAAAACTGGTGAAGTCTTGTATAGTATGCCTGTTTAGTAAGTGTGATGAACTGCCTGTGTGATTATTCTGCAATCTTAGAAGATTAGAGCAACGCGATATAATTGGGTTAAAATAACCATCAGGAGGGTAAGTCCATGAGCAAATCTTTTACAGTTGCAATTCAAAAAGAAGATGACTGGTATGTTGCAAAGTGCCTTGAAAACAGTGTAGCTTCACAGGGTAAAA
Organism: Oscillospiraceae bacterium; assembly: GCA_031281255.1. Taxonomy (GTDB): domain Bacteria; phylum Bacillota; class Clostridia; order Oscillospirales; family Oscillospiraceae; genus WRMH01. The sequence goes on along the minus strand of JAITFR010000018.1, from coordinate 9,060 downwards.
CAATGGATGAAGCCACTGATAATCTGTATGAAGCTCTCTTGTTATATTATGAAGACGAAGTGTTACCTATCATTTTCCCACAAACTAAGGTTGTAGGAGTTCAGCTATGAAAATGAATACAACATCTATAAATAACATAACAGATGAGGTCTCTGTAAAAGTACGGAATGTCTTAGGCGACAAGCTGCATAAGATTATTTTGTATGGTTCTTATGTTCGTGGCAATTATAATAACGAATCAGATATTGATGTTATGGTACTCGCTGATGTAAATGATGAAAAGGAACTGCATGAGTTAGAAAAAATAGTTTGGAGCATTGGCTGGGACATTGGTTTTGAATATGACATAATGGTTTCTGTGTTTTTAAAAGATACTAGGCATTTTAATGAATGGTTTGACAGTATGGCTTATTATCAAAACATCACTAATGATGGTGTGGTGCTATATGGATAATCACAAACAAGAATTATCTCAATATCGTTTGGAAGAATCGGTGCGATGCTTGAAAAGTGCTAAAATCCTTTTTAATTCAGAAGATTTTAAATCATCAGCTAATCGCTCTTACTATTGTGTGTTTAATGCCATCAAAAGTGTTTTTGCATTACAAGGAATGGATTATCAGAAACATTCTGCGGTTATGTCAAACTTTAGAAGTGAGTATATAAAGACCAAGCAATTTGATGATAGAATGTCTGATATATTAAGGGATTTGTTCTTTATACGGAACAAAAGCGACTACGAAGATTTTTACACAGTTAGCAAAAAAGAAGTCTCCGAGCAAATTGAAAATGCTGAATACTTCTTAGAACAAGTTAAGTCATATTTGAACACTCAAAAATGATACCTTTGCCCTCCGTTTGATCTCCAACTATATTAACTTAGACCTTTATTGAAATGTACGGTGTTAAACATGGAATACGACCATAGATTAATCGTGTTCTTTGTGAAGATTTAAAGTTTATGCGTGATGATACAAAAAAAGTGGAAACCTATAGCTTTTAATTTCTTATGCGTTGGTTTTAAGTAAAAAAAGAAAGATTAAACATTGATAAGTCCACACAGTTCTTTTTGCAATCTTTGCAAAACTCAGTTATAATGAAAATACTTTCTCTTATCTCGGAGTCTTGTCTATGAATACAAAAGTTTATAAATCAGTATTCAGCAGAATGTCTGAGTATTCTGTATTAATTCAATATGATAGCAATGATAATATTTATATTGCAAGTATACCGGAGCTTAATGGTTGTATGGCTCATGGAAAAACACGAGAGGATGCAACAAAAGAAATCAATATTGCTTTAGAAATGTGGATTGAAGAATTAATTGAATGTGGAATGGAAATCCCAAAACCTATACTATTTGCAAGTTAACCCCCCCACCCCCCATAAGGAGACCCCACACATGAAAAACAGTAAGCTTAATACAGTTCTTGATAAGGTAACTTATTATTTTGAGGTTGGATTTACCTTTATAATATTAGGTGTGATTGTTGTGAAAACAATTGAGCTTATCGCAGGTATGTTTTCGCACGAGCTGATAATCCTGCCTGTTGACTTTGACTCTATACTCTCGGCATCGTTTGCATTAGTTATTGGTGTCGAGTTTACAAAAATGCTGTATAAGCACACGCCCGAAACGATTATTGACGTTTTGCTGTTTGCAATTGCACGGCAGACTGTGCTATATCACGCAAATATGCTTGATATGCTGATTGGCGTTGCGGCAATTGCAGGATTATTCCTTGCAAAGAAGTATATAATCCAACTTAAACAAAAGAAAGTAAAATCCAACAGTTTAGACTCCGAATAATGAGTGTCACCCCCACACCCACAGCCACCCCCGCACCCACCACCACTCACCCCCGCACCCACAGCCACTCTCACCGCCGCACCCACAGCCATTCTCATAAAGATTTGACAAAACACAGATTATTTAACATTTTCATAGACACACAAAAGATACTGTGATATAATACAGCAGTTTTAGTGCGTAGATTTATTGCGTTATTTATTAACAAACTTGATTTAAAAGGATGGTTACAAAACATGAAAAAGAGAAGTATTTCAAAAAGAACAATTCCATGGGTGATAATAATTGTACTGCTTGTATCGGCAATACCTTTGCTCTCAATTACAGTAGCCGCAGAAGGCTCTGGTACAGCAACTGACCCATATTTGATTAGCAATGAAATAGAATTGAAGCAAGTAGGCACAGATAGCCCTTCTGGATGGGATTTAAATGCACACTATAAACTTACGGCAAATATAGTTCTTGGCGCACCTACGCCCACTGATGGTGGTCCTCAGTACCCGGGTAACTGGACTTCACCCATCGGTTATGGTGGTCATGCTCCTGATCCTTTTGTTGGTTCTTTTGATGGTGCAGGTTTTTCTATAACCGGGATAGTTATTGAAATATACGGTGATAACGCAGAAATAGGGCTCTTTGGACGGATAGGCGAAACTGGTGTTGTTAAGAATCTAACCGTTGGTGCCAATATTAACAAAAACAGTAACGATATCCAAGTTGACTATGTTGGTGCTATAGCCGGAATGAATTATGGCACAATCAGCAACTGCCATAATTTAGCAGGTGGGGTTGTTATTGGCAGAGATAAATTGGGTGGCATTGCCGGTGCAAACCATGGTACTATTGAAAACAGCACTAACGCTGCAGCAATTAGTGGTGATTCTGGTGGCGAGAGCGGCTCTTACATTGGTGGTATTACAGGCTATAATTACGGCACTATAGACACTTGTGACAACACCGGTGAAATTAAAGGCAGTATGCAAATTGGCGGTATAACCGGAGATAACCATGATGTTATAAAAAACAGCATTAATGAAGGAAGTGTAACCGGAACTAAACTATATATTGGCGGTATCGCCGGAGATAACAATGGCAATATAGAAAACTCCAGAAACAGTGGTAGTATTAAAGGATTAGGATTTGTTGGTGGTATAGTTGGTGAAAACTTTGATAGTAGTAAAATTTCCGGATGTACAAACAGCGGATCTGTACTGGCAGAGTATGAACATGGTATTGATCAGTCTGGTGAAGCGGTCGGAGGAATTGTTGGTGGTTCTAGCTATGGAGGTGGTGGTAGTATTACTTCCAGTATCAATACCGGAAGTATCACAGGATATCTTAACGTCGGTGGTATAGCTGGTTGGGTTAATGATGCTCAAATATCTAACTCTTATAATACAGGCAGCGTTAGAGGTGCAGGTTATGTGGGTGGAGTGGCAGGTCAAGCAGTCCATTTGGAAACTGGGTTAACAGTAATAGAGCGTGTTTTTAACGCCGGAAATATTACCTTCTATAGACAAGAGGGTATTCCGGATAGCGAATTAGTCTCTGTTGAAATCGGTGGGCTTGTAGGGGTTATTGACAGTCCGGATGTTATACTAAGAAATAGCTATAATACAGGCAGTATCACAGTAGGATCTTATACTGTTACTGGTAGTAACACATTTCTTTCCGGTATTGGTGGCATTGCAGGGTTTAATATAGGCAAAATAGAAAATACATATAACGCCGGATTAATAAAATCTGACCTAACGGTCGTGTCCAGTAATCCTCTTGGTATTGGTGCTATTGTTGGTTATAATAAATCTCCTGACGCTACGGAAAACGATCAAGGCACAATAGTAAACAGCTACTTTGATTCAACCAAATTGGCAGGTATGAGCGGCGTTGGCGAGGGGTCTTCTACAGGCACAACCGGTCTTTCCACTAGAAATATGGTTTCTTTTACAGCACGTACAACTATGGGCTTTGACACTACTATTTGGAGAAAGCGTAACTTTGAATATCCTAACACCTCTTTTTACCCTGAGCTTGCAGTATTCTACACAGCTCATGAAGCCGCATCAAAAGCAAGCGTCAGAACAGATTATGCATTTATCTACAATACGCTTACGCACTTCGGCACATGGACAGGTAGTGGTACATCAAAAGGTACTGTAGAGGCAGATAATGATGCGTTTTCACACCTTTTACTAAACAACCACACAGTTTCAACAGGTAATTACACTACAGAATCCGGCAGTACAATTATCACCTTAAATCAAGCTTATCTTCAAACACTTGCTAACGGAACTCACAACTATCGTGCTATCTTCTTTGATGGGTATGCCACTGTACAATTAATTGTAAATGTTCCCGGCAATCAAAATGTTGAAGACGATGAAGAAGACGAAGAAGAGGATGATGTTCCGCAATTAGGCGAGGCTCGCACCACAGCCATTCTAATAATAGCTATCACGCTTAGTGGTCTTGCAATTGTTACCTTTCTCGTCTATCACGCACGCAAGAAAAAAAGCAATAACTAGAAATTAAACAGAACACAAGATTATCATTCTTCGCGAAATCCACACAATGGAAATCGCGAAGAATGTCTTTTGGTGTGTTTATCTTTAGGACTCTAAGAAAATGTGAAACATTTTCCTAATGCGTTGCTTGCAACGCGATGCTCTCTTTAGCTCGCAAAAGATGTACCAGCGAGTATTTAACTCTTGAAAGCCCTCTTTAGCAAAGAGGGTGCCGTCCGCAGACGGCGGGTGATTTGAATCTTGAAGATTTGCAAGAGTTTCTCTATTGTTTCCTTGAACTTTTTTTCATTCTGTTATATTATTAATCAAACATTTAGGAGGGTATAACACATGAGCATTTTAGGAACAAATACACTAACGCAAGTTGCACTCGTTGTTAACGACATCGAGAAAACTAAAACCCGTTTAGCAGCACTTTTTGGCATAGAGCCACCGCCAACAATTGAAGCAGGAGACCCTACAATCACAAAAACACACGTTCACGGCAAGCTCACACCTGATGCAAGATGCCGTATGGCGTTCTTTTCTGTTGGCGAAAATGTACAGTTAGAGCTTATTGAACCAAACGAAGTCTCTAGTGTTTGGCGTGATTTCTTAAACGAAAAAGGCGAAGGAATACACCACATTGCCTTTGGCGTAAAAGGTATGGACAATGTAGTAAAAGCCTGTGAAGACTTTGGTATGAAAGAAGTGCAAAAAGGCTTTTATGGTGATGCAAGCGGCTGTTACTCATATCTTGACCCGGGCGACGGTTTACCATTTATACTGGAGTTACTGGAGAGTTTTTAGTTGCTAACAATATTTTTATTTGTCATTCTGAGGGAGTAATGCCACGCTAGCGTGGCGTTGTGACCGAAGAATCTTATTCATGTATCGTTAAGAGCTGTTTTGCAACAGCCCCAATGACGAAACAGCTTAAGTTTGTTGGTAACCTTTTTGTGTTACGTTTTCTTTGAGTAATACATCATGTGCTCCGCCCTCAATGATTGATGTCGCAGAAACAAGCGTAAGCTTTGCTTTTTTCTGTAGTTCAGCTATATTGTTTGCTCCGCAATTACTCATTGTTGAGCGTATTTTTCCAAGTGTGAGAGAAACATTATCTTTGAGATTTCCTGCATACGGCACATAAGAGTCCACGCCTTCTTCAAAGGCAAGGTCTTGCATACCTGCACTACCAGTGTCGTAGCGTTGCCAGTTACGAGCACGAGCCGAACCTTCGCCCCAATATTCCTTCATATAACTACCGCCAATACTGACACGAGCGGTTGGACTTTCGTCAAAACGTGCAAAATATCTGCCCAGCATTAAAAAGTCTGCACCCATTGCAAGAGCAAGGGTAAAGTGATAGTCATACACAATTCCGCCGTCAGAGCAAATCGGTATATATACACCTGTTTTCTCAAAATATTCATTTCGTGCTTTTGAAACATCAATTACTGATGTTGCTTGACCACGACCTATACCCTTTTGCTCACGAGTTATACATATTGAACCTCCGCCGATACCGACCTTGATAAAATCCGCTCCACTGTCGGCAAGAAACCTAAAACCTTCGCCGTCAACTACGTTTCCGGCTCCGATTTTTACAGTATTTCCATATTTTTCACGCACCCACGAAAGCGTTTTTCTCTGCCACTCGCTATACCCCTCTGATGAATCTATGCACAGCACATCCGCTCCTGCTTCTATTAGTGCCGGTATACGCTCCTCGTAATCTCGTGAGTTTACGCCTGCACCAACTATGTATTTTTTTTCTTTATCAAGTAATTCCAGCGGATTTGCTTTATGCGATTCGTAGTCCTTGCGAAATACCATGTACATTAACTTTCCATAATCATCAATAACAGGGAGGCAGTTGATTTTGTTTTCCCATATTATATCATTTGCTTCTTTAAGTGTTGTTTTTGATGGTGCTGTTACTAGTTTTTCAAGCGGAGTCATAAAATCTTTTACAAGCTCTGTTCCATCCATTCGGCTGATACGATAGTCCCGACTGGTAACCATTCCAACTAGCTTGCCATTGTGTGTTCCGTCCGATGTAACTGCAACGGTAGAGTGTTTGTTTTTTTCTTTGAGTGCGAGTATATCTTTTAGTGTAGATTCAGGGCTAATGTTTGACACACTTGTGACAAACCCTGCTTTATACGACTTTGCTTTTGCAACCATCGCCGCTTGCTGTTCAATCGGTTGCGAGCAATATATGAAAGAAACTCCACCCTCTTTAGCCAGTGCAACTGCCATATTATCATTCGATACCGACTGCATTATAGCAGAGGTAAGCGGTATGTTGATTTTTAGCTCTGCTTCTTCTCCTTGTTTGTACTTAACTAATGGCGTTTTTAGACAAATACTCTCCGGCATACAGTCAACATCAGTATATCCCGGCACAAGCAGGTACTCGCTAAATGTGTGTGATGGTTTTTCAAAAAAATAAGCCATATCGTTGTGCTCCCCTCTTTTTCTCTAAATATCATGTATTTAGTATTGTACTGCTGTGTGTTTCATGTGTCAAGGAAAATGCATAACGACGAGAGATTAGGGAATAAGGAGTAGGGAATATTAATAATTAATGATTAATAATGACGAGAGATTAGGGACTAGGACTCTTGGAAGCCCTCATTAGCAAAGAGGGTGCCCAATCCGTGCGACGGGGAGTCCGCAGAGGGCGGGTGATTTGAGTCTTAAGTGTTTGCAATCCGCCCGTGTGTAATACAAATAATTTTTGATAAATTCTTAAAACTTTTTTACTTTGTTCACGTATTGTACACATTGGTGAATTATTATAGGTTCTACATTCAATTTTTCCGGACATTCGCATAAAACATTAACACTTTACAAGGGGTAGAACTATGAGTACTGAGCCAAAAAACCAAAGCAACACACAAGATAACACGCAACAAAACATTCAAGAAAACCAAGTAATAGAATTACCGAGTGCTTTTCCTGAAGAAAGTGCTACACTATCAACTCCTGAATCTATCCCTTATGCTACAACTTCTCATGAGTTTGCCTCTGATGTGTTGCAAGCACCACCACAAGCAGAAACTCACACAACCTCACAGATAGTTTCACAAGAAACAGTTGTGCAACAGCTTCCGCAAGAATATCCGCAACAGCATACAGTTTCAACTATGTACTCTCCCGGTATTTGCGTAAATCAGCCAAGCCCTAGCCCTTATGCTAACTATAACGCACCTCCACCTCCTCCGCCAAAACAAAAACAGAAGCGAAAAGGTAGTGTTGGTGGTTTTATCCGTGCTGCTTGTCTTGTATTAGTTTGTACACTTGCTAGTGCCGCCGCTTCGTATGCGGTGATAGATTTTCGTTACAATAGAGGTGATTTCACACAGCAACCGCAGGTGATTTTAGGTAGCGATAGAGATTCTCAAAATCAAGGTAATCCGGGCATTACGCCACTCGTTATTCCCGGTGATGAAATGGATGCACAAGACATCTATGACATGGCACGTTTACAAGTTGTTGCTGTAAACACACACATGCCGATATCTTATGATGGTGCCGGTCCGGATAATGATAGAGTCACTGTAACGGGTTCAGGTTTTATAATCTCAACAGACGGATATATTTTAACAAACTATCATGTTATTGAAACCGCGCATGTAAACAAGTATACTATAAATGTAGTTCTTAACGATGGTACGTCTTATGATGCCACAGTTGTAGGTTTTGAAGCAAGCAACGATGTAGCAGTTTTAAAGATTGATGCAACCGACCTTAACCCTGCAATGATTGGCAACAGCTTTGACATACGTGTTGGTCAAAGAGTGTATGCTATTGGCAATCCATTTGGAGACCTTGTCTATACAATGACGGACGGTATAGTCTCTGCTTTAGACAGAGTTGTTTCGGTCGAGGGTATTACAATCAATATGTTTCAATTTAGTGCAGCCGTAAACTCCGGTAACTCGGGCGGTCCGATTTACAATTCGCGCGGCGAGGTTATCGGAATTGTCACAGCGAAAGAGATTCGCAGAAATGTAGAAGGCATAGGGTTTGCTATACCGATAAATGATGCAATCGATATTGCAAAGGCATTAATTGAACATGGTTATATTACAGGCAGACCACTTCTTGGTATTACGGTTCAGACAGTTTCTCGTGCAAATGCGGAGTTTTATGACTGGGTGGTTGGAACTTATGTCAGAAGCGTACATGAGGGTTCTGCCGCTGACAGAGCAGGTATTCAAGCAGGCGATATAATAACAAAAATTGCTGATGTAGACGTTGAGTCGTTGGAATTGCTACGTTTTGCACTACAAAATCATAACGCTGGTGACACCACAATCATTACCGTCTGGCGAGACGGCGATTATGTCGAGCTAACTATCACATTTGACGAAGACCTCCACGCAGGTCAACCAAACAGACCAACCGTTCCCGAACCGGGCACGCCCGACCCCTTCGCAGACAACCCATAAGTTACAGAGATCTCACATATAAGTACAAGCAGAAAGTTCTCTTGTGTTTATGTAAATTATATCCCAATGTGTATACTTATGGTATAATTACATTTAAACTGTAACACAAAATAAACTTTTTGAAAGTAGTACATATTTTATGAACAAGATTTTCCGAAAAAATATGGTATTAGTAACTGCTCTATTAATTACATTAATAATGAGCAGTTGTAAGCAAGAAATTGACAATGGTTTTGACGATGGCTTTGACGATGTGCCCTCAGGTGATTTTACACCACCTAAATAT
>JAITFR010000214.1 GCA_031281255.1 Oscillospiraceae bacterium | reverse complement strand
AATCCCGGTGTTTTTCTAACAACAAATATCATCGGAACACAAGTTTTGCTTGATGCTTCAAGAGAGTTTGGTGTGAGTAGATATCATCAAGTATCAACCGATGAGGTTTATGGTGATTTGCCACTAGATAGACCGGACTTGTTATTTACTGAGCTAACACCGATACATACATCAAGTCCGTACTCAGCTTCAAAAGCAGGAGCAGATTTATTATGTGGTGCTTATGCTCGCACATATAAAATGCCAATTACAATATCACGTTGCAGCAATAATTATGGCCCTTATCATTTTCCGGAAAAGCTTATACCATTAATGATTATAAATGCTATGTATGATAAACCATTACCAGTTTATGGAAAGGGTGAAAATGTACGTGACTGGTTATATGTTGTAGATCATTGTCGAGCTGTGGATTTGATTGTGCGTAATGGAACAGTTGGTGAAGTGTATAACATTGGCGGACATAACGAGAGAACAAATCTTGAAGTGGTAAAAGCTATATTACACGAGCTTGGAAAACCTGAATCTCTTATTAACTATGTCACTGACCGCCCGGGTCACGATATGCGTTATGCCATAGACCCGACAAAAATAAGTAATGAACTTGGATGGTTACCGGAAACTAAGTTTGAAGATGGACTTAAAGAAACAATAAAATGGTATATTGATAATAAAAGTTGGTGGCAGAATATACTTGACGGTGAATATCAAAAATATTATGAAAAGATGTATAAAAACAGATGATTGTTGTAACAGGAGCTGCAGGACAATTAGGAACAGATGTTATAAATGAGTTAGAGAAAAGAAATATACCACATATCGGTATTGATATTGCTGATGTTGATATTACAGATGAAGCAAAAATTAGAAACTATTTAATGGAAATTAATGATAAGTTTGATGTACAAGCTGTAATCCATTGTGCAGCATATACTGCTGTAGACAAAGCAGAGGATGAGCCGGAGTTATGTTATAAAGTTAATGTTGTTGGTACAGAAAATATTGTAATGATATGTCAAGATATTGGTGCTGAGATGATATACATAAGCACTGATTATGTTTTTGATGGAAAAGGTGATGTACCTTATGAGGTTGATTCAACTAAGGAACCTATGTCTGTGTACGGAAAAAGTAAGCTTGTCGGTGAAGAAGTTGTTATAAAAAGTCTGGAGAAATATTACATAGTAAGAATATCGTGGGTTTTTGGAAATACAGGCAATAATTTCGTAAAAACAATGTTAAAACTTTCTGAAACTAAAGATGAGATAAATGTTGTAGCTGATCAAATCGGTAGTCCAACATATACTATAGATTTAGCAAAACTATTATGTGATATTGTTTTGTCAGAAAAGTATGGTGTTTATCATGCTACTAATGAGGGTTATTGCTCATGGGCAGAGTTTGCAACTGAGATAATGCGTGTAAGTAATGCAAGTGCAAGATGTAAGATTAACCCAATAACAACTGAAGAGTTCCCAACAAAAGCGGTTCGTCCCAAGAACTCTAGACTCTCAAAATCAAGTCTTAATATTGCAGGGTTTAAAAGATTACCAACATGGCAGGATGCACTGGAGAGAATGATAAAGAGTAGTGCTACAATTGAAACTTGATTGTATTTCTATGGTCTTACAACTCCAACAATGTTATTACCATACTGAGTTCTTGGCTGACCACAACCAGTATAATCAGCAAGTATAGTCCAGTTTTCAGCGAGAGCAGTACCTACACATATCCCATTTAAACCACTACCACTGAAAGCACAATAACCAAGATCTGAAGTAATATGGACATTACATATACTACAAAGCCAATTACGTGAATGCATAAAAGCGTTCCACATTGTACTAAAAATAGGATTAAACGGCACCCTGTGTAAATCATTATGAGTGCCTGTTTCACTGGCTGTGCAATGATTACAATTTCGTCTATGTTGAGATGAGTTAATTGATGTCCAACTACCCCAAGAAGCGGTATGTGAATCAACATGGCTGCAAGTGGCGCAACTACGAGAGTGATTACTCCAAGCACCCCAAGAAGGCGTGTGTGAATCAGCATGACCGCAAATGGTGCAGCTACGAGAGTGGTTGCTCCAAGCACCCCAATTAGCAGTATGTGAGTTAATAAGTCCGCAAGTGATGCAGCTACGAGAGTGGTTGCTCCAAGTACCCCAATTAGCAGTATGTGAGTTGACAAGACCGCATGTTGTGCAACTACGAGAGTGGTTGCTCCAAGCACCCCAAGTAGCGGTATGTGAGTTGACTAACCCGCAAATTGTGCAGCTACGAGAGTGATTATTCCAAGCACCCCAATTAGCAGTATGAGAATCAACATGACCGCAAGTGGTGCAACTACGAGAATGGTTATTCCAACCATCCCATATATGCACTAAAGCTTCAGAGCTTGGGGTTAATTCAATATTCCATGTTATTACACTTGAGATATCTTTACCATTTAAATCGTGTCTATATGCCGGTAATAAGAGCTTTAGAAGATCTTCACCGGCATAACCCCAAGGTACTGTGTATAAAATATTGTTTTCTGTAGATTTGTGTACTAATACTACTTCATTTGGTGCTATTAATATATAGTTATTTCCATACGAATCTGCAACACTACCATTATTATTTAATAATGCAAATTGTATATGATTATCTTCACGATTATTTACTATAAAAGTTGTATAGCTAAAACTTAGCTCCCAAAGTCTGTGTGTTGTGTTACTAATCTCAATTGTTGGTTTGTTTTCATTGGATAAATCCAGTAATTGGTCTTCAAATGTAGCTATTCCGTCATATCTTAGAGTATTGATATTTGTTGTTGGTGAAAAAACTACACGATTTAACGGTGCAGAAGTATTAGTAATTATTGATGTTGTATAAAAAATGATATCCTCATCTTCAGTTATATTACTATAGCTGAATGTTGCAGAAAGTAATAAAGGTATAAGTGTTAATAATACAATTGATGTTTTAGTTCTCATAGTAACAATTACTCCTCTCAGGTGATAACAAAAGAATACAGTTTAAAAACCATCTTGTCCATACACGTTTCTCATCTACATAATGGTTACAAAATGTTGAAAATACTATCTTATTTCTACAAAAGAGTTACAGTTTTACACTCGTTTATAAACGTTTTCTACATGCTAAGTTGTAGTTTGTTAATTTGTTAAATTATTGTAAACACTTGACATTTATTGTAACTTATGGTACTATTTTGTACTCACACAGATAATAAATAGCATATTTATGATAGTAGATTATATGAAAAAACCAAATGTATAGGTTGTTGACAACGAGAGGAGATATGTTATGAAAAGATTAATATCAACAATACTCTTTCTTTCAATAGTGTTTTCGTTTGCGATTGGCAGTTTTGAAGTGCTTGCAACAAGTGAAGAAAATGATGGTATTGCTGAGGTAGAAAAAAACACAGATAGTTTTGCTACAAACAATATTAATACACTGGCAACAAATGATGAACCTGATGGTATAAGTGTTTTTGTCGAACGTTTATATTTAACAGTATTAGGACGTGATCCTGAAGCCAGTGGATTTCAAGAGTGGACTAATAGACTTAGAAATGGAACAGTTGATGGAGCAAGTACTGCACATGGTTTCTTTTTTAGCACAGAGTTTACAAGTAAAAACCTTAGTGATGAAGTATTTGTAGAAACTTTATATAAAGCTTTAATGGGGCGTGAGCCTGATAGTATAGGAAGGACTCATTGGTTAAATTGCTTGAACTCCGGTTTACCTAGAGAAGATGTTTTTTCCGGATTTGTAAACTCTCCGGAGTTTACTAGAATTTGTGAGAGTTTAGGTATAATTCGCGGCAACCACTCTCCACCACCCGGAGGTTGGGCGCGAGTTTTAGTAATTAGTAAATATAGGAACATATTTAATAGAACACCGGATACAAGTGGTCTAAATCATTGGCATACTTTGTTAACTAATGGTAATGCTACAGGTGCAGGTATAGCTCATGCTTTTATATTTAGTGTTGAGTATCAAAGATTAAACACTAGTAATGAGGCATTTGTAGATATGTTATACAGATCGTTATTAAGACGTGCACCGGATAACCAAAGAGCAAATTGGATAAACTTACTTAATAATAATTTACCACGAGAAGATGTTTTCGCAAGTTTTGTTAATTCTGCTGAGTATATTAGAATATCTGCCGAGCACGGTGTTGTACATGGTGGTTACACACCTCCGGCTGCCGGTATGGCACGTGTGTTTGTCACTCGTTTATACAGAACTACTCTAAATAGAGCGGCGGATGAAAATGGTTTAAATAGTTGGCATTCCAGACTTAGAGATGGCACATCAACCGGGTCATCAATTGCTTACAATTTTATATTTAGTCCTGAGATGCATAATCGTAATTTAACTGACTCACAGTTTGTTGATATTTTGTATAACGCACTTTTAGGTCGTGCTCCTGACGCTTATGGTAGAGATGCATGGATAAGTCGTTTGCAAGGTTCAATGTCAAGATATGACGTGTTTGTCGGATTTGTCACTTCTCCTGAGTATGCCAGACTTTGCACTGAGTATGGTATACCTTTAGGCACAGCACCACAAGCAGCTAACTTAATGGCTGGAGAGACAATGATAGCCAGAGTGTGGAATCATATTGTACGTGCAAACTTTATTGGTATATCTGATAGACCGGAGCACATAGCAGGTATAATAGGCAACTTACAAGCAGAAGCAGGTAATACATTATGCCCATTCCAGCAAGAGGTTGTAGCAAAAGTTGGTATTGGTCTTATGCAGTGGTCATGGGGACGTCGTACAAGTGTTGAAAATTATATGTGGGCAAATGGTATTTCTCAAGAAGCTTTTGAAGCAGAAATGAATAAACATCTTAATGGTATTTGTACTAATCCCAGACACGTACATCCAATAGATTTCTTGGATCATGTTATTCAAGTTCAAATTGACTTCATGTTTCATGAATTGCGTAACACATCGGAGCGTAGTTATATGAATTATATTAACCACCCGACAAATCAAACCGGTATAGCCGGTGCCAGAGCGTACGCAGAGCTGTTTTGTGCTATATCTTTACGTCCTTCATCCGGTGTTGGTGAGATAAATGATATTCAAGACGAAGGAGTTATTGAAGCAAGGTTATCATCTCCATACAATATTGGAAGCAATCTTGGAAGGATTTCATTTAGCAGACTCTCTGTACGCAGAAATAATGCTGAAAATATTTTCCAGACATTTTTAAGAAATCATAATTAGTACTTATTGCTTCTTAAAGCTCCAGAATTTATGCCCTAAAAAGCTTATGAACATCCCTGTGAAAATTGGTGGAATACCTGCTAGTTCTTCAGATAATCCGATAAAGTTTACGCATACATATATAACACCAAGATTACTAAAAAACTGTACAGCACATACAATACAAAACTTAATAATTTCGTCAATGGATTTTCTTTTAGATTTAAATGTAAAAAACTTGTTAAATACATAACTATTTACAATTCCTGCTATTGTCCCAACTGTAGCAGAAACTATATAGTTAAATCCAAGTTGTAATAAAAGATAATAAACAGCATAGAAAACTACTGTATTTAATACGCCAACTATGCAGAACTTTATCACTTGGATGATATTTGGATTTGTGAGGAGTTTATTGATATATCTCATTTTGCGAGTATACCATTAATTAGGTATTAGAAGCAATTTTTCTTGAAAAATCTTGATAAATATAGTATAATTACAACAACATTTAAGTCGCTAGAGAGGTGTTATAAAATGTTAAACTCAATTTTTCGTAAATTAATTTCATTATTTATTATAGTATTACTGATTATCAGTCTTGGTATTCCTGTGTTTGCAACAGGCGATGATAGTGGTGATGTAGAATATAACTTTGCTCCCGATCGTGTTGTGGTGAGACTAGCAGGTGGAACAGGTATACAGATGTTTTCTGCTGCTTCGTTTTCGATTAGCAGCTCCGGTATACCAGATTTAGGTATAGCATTTACTGAAAGCAGATTGTTAAATCCATCTTCAAACACTGATGTTGTAATTGAAAACAACAATATTTTCAGCCCTTTCTCGACAACGATTGATTCGGGTTTTAACAACCTCTATGTTTTAACGCTTAAAGAAACAGGTTATGATGTTGTATTAGATACGGTTGCAAAACTTAATGATAATCCTTTAGTTGCTCATGCTGAACCTGATTATTATTATACTCTTTTTAGACAACCAAATGATCCACAGTATATAAACCAATGGGCATTACAAAATATCAACGCTCCACAAGCATGGGATATTACTACCGGTAACAGAAGTGTTTTAGTTGGCGTTATAGATACCGGTATTGATGGCACACATCCGGATCTTGTTAACAATATTTGGAGAAACCCAAATGTTGCAAACTGTTGCAATCGTGTTAATGACATACATGGATTTAATTTTTCCGGTTACGGAAATAATTCAGTTCCGGTCGGTGGCACTCCCACAGACTTAGATGGTCATGGAACTCATGTTGCGGGTATTATTGGAGCACAGGGTAATAATGGAATTGGTGTTACAGGGATTAACTGGAATGTCAGTTTAGTGTGGCTTGGTGTAGATGCATCAGGTGATTCGTTAAGTGGATCAGCTATAATAGATGCAATTAATTATGCCACTTTGCATAAAATACCGATACTAAACGCCAGTTGGGGTGGAACCGGAGATTCAGCTGCTTTATATCAAACAATACAAGCATATCCCGGTCTATTTGTGACTGCAGCCGGAAATGGAATTGTAATAAGTGGTGTAAATGTTGGACAGAACAATGACACAACAAATCCTCATATATATCCTGCTAGTTTTAATTTACCAAATATCATAACTGTCGCTGCAACAACAAATGCAAATGTACGTGCAGGATTCTCAAACTTCGGTGCAACATCAGTACATATAGCAGCTCCGGGTCAAAATATCTTAAGCACGTATGCAAACTCACAATATCGTAACTTAAACGGTACATCTATGGCAACACCGTATGTTGCAGGAGTTGCAGCATTGATGTTGTCCATTAATCCAACATTAAATGCGACTGCACTAAGGAGCAACATACTTACCACAGCTCGACGAGTAAACTCTTTAAATGGAGTGGTTTCATCAGGTGGTATATTAAATGCTTCTGCAGCAGTACAAAGTGTTTTTTCTGCAACTCCAACAGGTCAATTTGTTACACGTTTATATACTACTGCACTTGGACGTAGTCCCGATACTAATGGTTTTATCACTTGGACAAACTCACTTATGACCGGTAGAAATACAGGAGCTAGTGTTGCCGGTGGTTTCTTCTTTAGTACAGAGTTTATAAATAGGAATCTAACAAATGATGCATTTGTAGATACTCTATATTCTGTTATGTTAAATCGTAGTCCGGATGCAATTGGTAGAGCACATTGGTTATCACAATTGAATTCGTGGGTACCACGTGAGATTGTTTTCCAAGGATTTGCTAACTCACCGGAGTTTAACAGTTTGTGTACTCAATATGGAATAATAGCAGGTTCGTATACTGCACCATCTAATGCCAATACTTTTTATCGTGCAACACGTGCAGATGTTGAACCATTTGTGACACGTTTATACACACAAGCATTGGGAAGAAATCCGGATAGTTATGGTCTTGAGAGTTGGATTGACAGGTTAATTAATGGCATGTCAGGTACCACAGTTGCACATGGATTTGTGTTTAGTGTTGAAATGAACAACAAAAACCTCTCTAATGAAGCTTTTGTGGAGATGTTATACCAAACCTTACTTGGACGTAAGTATGATGATTATGGTAGAACTGCATGGGTTTCAAGACTGGTTAACGGTATGACACGTGAGCAAGTTTTTTATGGTTTTGCCAACTCTCCGGAGTTTGGTCAAATATGTATAAATCATTGGATACGGAGATAATATATGACTCTTTATGAAAAGTTAACCACCGGTACATATTTTATCGCTGAAATGTCTGCAAACCACGCAGGTAGTTTAGAGAATGCGTTAACAATAGTACATAAAGCAAAAGAAGCTAAAGCGGATTGTTTAAAGATACAAACATATACAGCAGATACAATTACGGTAGACTGCAACGATGAACCGTTTCTTATAAAAGGTGGTTTATGGGATGGGTATAAGCTATACGATTTATACAAGGAAGCATATACCCCTTGGGAGTGGCAACCTATTATCAAAGAAGAGTGTGAGAAAATAGGATTAGATTTCTTATCCACACCATTTGATTTTTCTTCTGTTGACTTCCTCGAAGATATGGGTGTGTTGTTTTATAAGATTGCTTCCTTTGAACTTGTTGATATACCGCTTATAGAATATACCGCAAGCAAAGGAAAACCTATGATTATGTCCTGTGGGATGGCATCGATTGAAGAGATTCAAGATGCTGTTGATGCATGTAAGAGACAAAATAATGACCAGGTTATTTTATTAAAATGCTGTAGCGAGTATCCGGCAGAATACTCGCATATGAACTTAAAAACGATAACAGATATGCAAAAACGCTACAAAATACCGATGGGGTTATCTGACCATTCTATGGGGTCAACTGCCGCTGTAGTTGCCGTATCTCTTGGTGCTACAGTGATTGAAAAGCATATTTGTATTTCGAGAAATATAAAAAATCCGGACAGCGAGTTTTCTATGGAACCTCATGAGTACATGCAAATGGTTGAAGATTGTCGTGTTGCAGCAGAGATAAGAGGAGACATTAGCTATGATTTAACTGAAAAAGAGAAAGCATCAACAATCTTTCGCCGTTCAATATTTGCAGTAAAAGACATTAAAAAAGGTGAAGCATTTACATCAGACAATATTCGTAGCATAAGACCGGCAAATGGTATTAGTCCAAAGCATTACAAAGAGCTTATGGAAAAACAATCGAAGCATAACTACAAAACAGGAGAACCAATATCAAATAATGAGTTGTAATATAGTAAAAAACGATAGCTTTACATCTGATAGATTAACTTACACCGGCATCACTGATGATGATACATCTATTTTAGTAAAATGGAGATCTGATGTTGATGTAATTCGTTTTTTTAAAAATAATGAACCGATTACAGTTCAAAGTCATACTGTGTGGTTTAATGACTTCTACTTACCTGATGACACAAGATATGATTTTATTATAACTGAAAAAATTACAAATAGTAAAATTGGAACAGTTAGTATAAAAGATATAGATTATTCAGACCATTCATGTGAAATATCATATATGATTGCAGAAAATGATTTTCAAAGAAAAGGTTTTGCCAGTGAAGCTGTTATTGCTATGATGAAAAAAATGAATGTAGAAGGTATAACAACCTTTCGTGCTGAAATACATATTAACAACACAGCATCTATAAAAATGATTGAAAAACTCGGATTCTTGTTTAAATCACAAAATGGTGAGTTTTTACAATATATTACTTGATTATACAGTGCTATTTATATATAATCATGCGGTATCTTAGTAATAGGATAAGCTTTTTTTAGAATGGACTTTATTATGTTTGAAGGTTCAACAATTTTAGTTACCGGAGGTACGGGGTCTTTTGGAAATGCTTTTGTACCAATGGTTCTGGAAAAATATAACATTAAGAAAATTATCATTTACTCACGTGATGAAATGAAGCAGTGGGAAATGGCGAAGAAGTTTGTACATGAAGAAGAACGAGTTCGATTCTTTATCGGTGATGTACGTGATAAAGAACGTTTACGCAGAGCAATGACTGATGTTGATTATGTAGTTCATGCTGCAGCAACAAAAATTGTACCAACTGCTGAATATAACCCATTTGAATGTGTTAAAACTAATATAAATGGTGCTATGAATGTTATAGATGCGTGTCTTGATACCGGGGTAAAAAGATGTGTTGCATTAAGTACAGACAAAGCAAGCTCACCAATCAATCTATATGGTGCAACTAAGTTATGCAGCGACAAATTGTTTATTGCAGGTAATGCGTATTCAGGATTTACAGGCACAAAATTTGCTGTTGTACGTTATGGAAATGTTATGTGTTCAAGAGGTTCTGTTATACCATTGTTTTTAGAGCAAGCAAAATCAGGAAATATAACAATTACAGATGGAAGTATGACAAGGTTTATGATTACATTAGAGCAAGGTGTAGAGCTTGTGTGGCACGCTTTTGAAGATATGGTTGGTGGAGAGATATATGTCAAAAAGATACCTTCAATGACAGTTTCAGATATAGCAAAAGCAGTATCAGAAGTAACAAAACAAACGATTATCGGCATACGCCCGGGAGAGAAACTCCATGAACAAATGATTGGTATTGAGGATGCAGTATATACATATGAGTATGATTCATATTATAAAATCCTGCCACAGATTCATGGCTGGTGTGATGATGTTAATAGAATCAAAAATGGAAAACATGTAGAACCTTCGTTTTCATATACATCTGACAGCAATACTGAATGGATGGAAATACCGACATTACGTGACTGGGTAGAGGATTATAAAGGAAAAATGGAGAAAGTATAGTTGAGTAAAAAAATTGCAATAATCCCGGCCCGAGGAGGAAGCAAACGGATTCCTCGTAAGAATATAAAAGAGTTCCATGGAAAACCGATTATTGCATATTCTATTGAAACAGCTATTAAAACTGGCTTATTTGATGAAGTTATGGTATCAACTGATGATGTTGAGATTGCAGAAATTGCGAAAAGTTATGGTGCTACAGTACCATTTTTGCGTAATACAGAGCTATCCAATGATATAGCTACAACAGCTTCAGTTTTAATTAATGTTCTCGATGAATATAAAAAACTTGGTTCAACTTATGATTACGTTTGTTGTATTTATCCTTGTGCACCATTTTTAACAAAAGAACGACTTATAAAAAGCATGGTATTACTTGAAGAGTCAAATACGGATAGTGTAATACCGGTAGTTAAATATTCATATCCACCACAACGAGGATTAGTAATACAAAATGATGAAGCATTTATGATGCAACCGGAAAACTATGATGTTAGATCACAAGATTTAGAATCAATATATCATGATGCGGGACAATTTTACTGTATTAAAGTTAAATCATTATACTCACAAAAAAAGTTGTTCTGCAAGAAATCGCTACCGGTAATATTGTCTAAAAGTGATGTGCAGGATATAGATACGTATGAAGATTGGAGAGAAGCTGAGATAAAGTATCAGATCCTCAAAGAAAAAGATGCGAATATACTAAAATATATACTGGGTACAGTTCAGTTTGGTCTAAAATATGGAATAAACAATGAAACCGAGATGCCAACACAAGAGCAAGTGTTTTCTATGTTATCTTATGCATATGATTGTAATATCAAATGTCTTGATACAGCTAGCGGATACGGTGTAAGTGAGGAAATCATCGGAAAATTCACAAAAGAAACAGGAAAGAGATTTGATATATGCACTAAGTACTCAGGAAAAGGCAACTTACTTCTTGAACTGGAAAACTCATTAAGCAAATTAAATATTGAACGGGTTTATCTTTATTATCTACATAAATACGATGATTGTAAAAATGAAGCTATATTAAGCGAGTTGAGAGAATGTAAGAAAAAAGGGGTAATAGAGAAAATCGGAATATCTATATATACTCCCGATGAACTAAGGTTTATTATTGAGAATATGTCAGATGTAATCGACGTGGTTCAAATACCTTTTAGTATTTTTGACTGTACAAGATGGATTAATATTACAAAATTGGCACAGGAAAGTGGTATTGAAGTCTTTTGCAGGAGCATTTTTCTGCAAGGTGTTTTGTTTATGAAACAAAATGATGACTTTATCGTCACATATAATGCAAGCAGGCATATAGAATATGTTCAAGAACTATGTAAAAAGTATAACACCACAATAGAAAATCTTGCTTTTAGTTTCTGCAAATGCTTTTCGCAATTAACAGGAATTCTGTTTGGTTGTGACACAGTGGAGCAGCTTAAAAACAATATTGATACAATTAACAACCAAATACATATTAAGTATCAAGACATTGAGGATATAATTACTAGTATGTCAGATATAAATATGAAGCTGATTGATCCAAGAGAGTGGAGTAAATAATGAACATAATTGCACTAATTCAAGCAAGATATGACTCAACACGTTTTCCAAATAAAGTTATTACTGATATTGAAGGAAAGCCTGAAATAATTCGCGTGATAAACAGGGTGCAAAAAAGCAAATGTATTGATGATATTGTTGTTGTTACTTCAATTGAGAAGAGTAATCTTTCTATTGTAAAAATATGTGCAGAAAACTCAATACGTGTTTTTGTTGGATCAGAAAATGACGTTTTGGATAGATATTATCAATGTGCAAAACTGTTAAAAACTGACTATATTGTACGTATAACAGCTGATTGTCCTGTTCTGGATTGGAGATATCTTGATGAAGCTGTAAAGATTGTTAGAAATAACCCCGGCATAGATTATTTATCTGATTTAGACGAAACATTTCCTGACGGTTTAGATATTGAGATAATAAAGTTCTCGAAGCTTGCTGAAATGTGGGAAAAAGCTAAATTATCATCAGAACGTGAACATGTCACAATGTATATAAAAAACAATAAAAATAACTACAATATATACAATTATCCATGTCCAATAAAAGATATTTCACATCATAGATGGACATTTGATGAAAAAGAAGACTATGAGCTTATAAAAAATATTTATGTTTTTTTTAACTCAATTGATAAAGAAAACTTTGTAACGGAAGATATTTTAACATACCTTGAAAGAAATCCAGAGGTTATGCAAATAAACTCTATGTACTCAAGAAATATGGGATTGCAAAAATCTCTTAAAGAAGATAAAATTATGATTTAACAATATAAATGAAAAGGTCAAAGTGATGGGTAGAGGGCAAGATTTATACATAGAAGCAAAAAAAATAATACCGGGTGGTACACAGCTCCTTAGTAAACGACCGGAGATGTGGCTACCTGATATTTGGCCTGCATACTATAGTAAAGCAAAAGGCTGTGAAGTGTGGGATTTAGATGATAACCATTATTACGATATGACATTAATGGGCGTTGGTGCTAATGTGATAGGTTATGCAGTTGATGAAGTAGATAATGCTGCAAAAAAAGCTATAGACAATGGTGGTATGAGTTCGTTAAATGCTCCGGAGGAGGTAGAACTTGCTGAGCTTTTACTTGATATTCATAAATGGGCAGATATGGTACGGTATTCAAAAACCGGCGGAGAAGCAATGGCTATCGCAACCAGAATTGCACGAGCATATACAAAGAAGGATATTGTTTTAGTCTGTGGTTATCACGGATGGCATGATTGGTATTTAGCTGCAAATCTAACAAAAGGTGATGCACTAGCTGATGTACACCTCAAAGGGTTGGAACCGGCAGGTGTACCGACCGGTCTAGCAGGGACAAATTTAATTTTTAGTTATAATAATTATGAAGCCTTTGAAAAATTAGTTTTAGAAAACGATGGTAATATAGCTGCTGTTATTATGGAACCGATTCGAAGCGATATGCCAAAAGATGGATTTTTAGAGAAAATTCGAAAAGTTACAAAAGAAAATAATATTCTACTAATATATGATGAGATTACAGCAGCATTTAGGATTTGTAATGGTGGTAGCCACTTAAAGTTTGACATCATTCCGGATATTGCAGTATTTGCAAAAGGTATGTCAAATGGCTATCCGCTTGCAGCAATTATCGGCACAAAAGATGTTATGTCTGCTACACAGGAGACCTTTATCAGTAGTACGTATTGGACTGAAAGAGTTGCACTGGCAGCAACTATTGCATCAATAAAGTTTTTTATTGAAAATAATGTAAGTGAGCATTTAGATAAAATAGGAAAAAAAGTGCAGGAAATATGGGTAAACACAGCAAAAAAAGAAAATCTTGATATTCATGTTGGTGGAATTCATCCACTAAGTCACTTTATTTTTTCTTATGATAATCCATTGGCGTATAAAACATATTTCACACAAGAGATGCTCAAAGAAGGTTTTCTAGCAGGTACCGGGTTTTATGCCAGTTATGCTCATACATTTGATGTTCTTGATAAGTATTCGATTGCTTGTGAAAAAGTGTTTAAGAAAATTGCTGATATTGTTAACTGTGATATAGATATAACTGAGTATTTAGAGGGTGAAGTTTGTCATTCAGGATTTGCTCGGTTAAACTAGATGGTGATAAAAAATAGAGGAATATAGAAAAATGAAATATTGTAAAAAATGTGTTTTGCCTGAAAGTCATGAATCTATTGTGTTTGATGAAGACGGAGTTTGTAACATTTGCAAACAATCTGAAGTAAAACATGAAAGAATTGATTGGAATGAACGACGCAAAACCCTGGACAATATAGTTTCATTTTACCGTGACAAAGGACAGTATGATTGTATTGTACCTTATAGCGGAGGAAAAGACAGCGTATATCAGCTATGGTTTATAATAAAAGAATTGGGTTTAAAACCATTGGTTGTACGTTATAACCACTGGGGGTACAGACCAATAGTAGAAAAAAATAACAATAAGGTTTTTAAGAAATTAGGTGTAGATGTACTTGAGTTTAGATCCAGCTGGAAAGTAGTTAAAATGTTAATGTTAGCATCACTTCAAAACACAGGGGATTTTTGCTGGCATTGCCATACGGGTGTTTTTGCACATACAATGCAAATTGCTGTAATACATGATATTCCATTAGTTATTTGGGGAGAATCATCATCTGAGTATAGGTCGTATCGCACTGCTGAAGAAGTAGAAGAGTTTGATGAGAGTATCTTTAATCAGGCTGTAAATCTTGGTATAAATGCAGATAAGATGTTTGAACTTTTAAAGGGAGAAGTCAGCAGACGAGATTTAGAAACATTTGAGTTTCCAAGCAAAGAGGAACTACAACGTGTTGGTGTGCGAGCTATTTATCTTGGTAACTATATTAAATGGCACACAAAAAAGAATGTAGAGACAATTAAACGTGAACTAAACTGGGAAGGTATTCAAGTTGAAGGTATTCCGCCTGAATATGATTATGAAAAAATAGAATGCAGGTGGCAGGGAGTACGTGATTATTGTAAATATATAAAACGAGGACATGGACGAACAAATCATTTGGTATGTATTGATATACGTAATGGTGAACTGGATCGTGAAGTTGGTCTTCGTATGGTTGAGAAATATGATGGTAAACGTCCTACTTCATTAGATGGATTTTTAAGAACTTTCGATATCACTGAAGATGAGTTTGAGAATATGCTACTTGATACAGCTGTTATAAATTGGGGATTTGATAGAAAAGATATAAAAACAGGTGAAGAATTACCTGATATGAAGTTGTGGGACACAGTAGTTTGATGTGAGGTTAAATGTGATTGATAAAAATGTGGTTCTTGAGGGGGAGACAGTTATTTTACGTGAATGCAGAGAAAACGATTGTAATACTATATATTTATCATGGTTAAATGACCCAAACGTAAATAAATACTTAGAAACACGTTGGACAGAGCAAACACTCGAGAAAATAATCAGTTTTGTAAGTGAGATACATAAAAGTGATCATTCAATTTTATTTGCGATTATTTATTGCGATAATAACACGCATATTGGAAATATAAAACTTGGACCTATTCATCCGCACTACAATTACGCTGATGTTAGTTATTTCATAGGTGATTGCAACTATTGGGGTAAAGGAATAGCTACAGAAGCTATTAAATTGGTAAAAGATTATGCATTTGATGTATTAGGACTTCACCGTGTTCAAGCGGGTTTATTTGAAGAGAATGTTGGCAGTAAAAAGGCTTTGGAAAAAGCAGGGTTTATACTTGAAGGTAGACAAAGAAAACAACTACGCATCAATGAAAATGATAAATGGCAAGACAATTTGATTTTTGGAGCGGTTAAATAAATGAACTACATACCATATGGAACACAATGTATTGAAGAGGATGATATAACCGCTGTTGTTGAAACACTAAAGAGCGGTTATCTTACAACAGGACCTAAGGTCTTGGAGTTTGAAGATGAACTAAAAAAAGTAACCGGTTCTAAATATGCTGTTGCTGTTGCTAACGGAACAGCCGCACTTCATATAGCAACCATGAATTTAAACCTAAAACCGGATGATGAAGTTATTACAACACCGATTACATTTGCAGCTTCTGCTAACTGTGTATTATATTGCGGTGGAAAACCTGTATTTGTTGATATTGATGAAGATACAATGCTGATTGATATAGATATCATAAAAAAAGCCATAACAAAGAAAACTCGTGCAATCATCCCTGTTGATTACGGTGGTGAAATATGTAATATGGACGAGCTATCTAAACTTGCTGATTTTCACGGACTTGAGATAATACATGATTGCGCTCATAGTCTTGGAAGTAAGATAAATGGTAAGTATGCCGGCGAGTATCAAGGGCAACAAATTTGGTCGTTTCACCCTGTAAAAACAATCACGACAGGTGAAGGTGGAGCGATTACAACAAACGATGAAGAAATGTATAAATCCCTCTTACGTTTCAGAACACATGGTATAACACGAGATAAAACACAATATTCATACCCTTATAAGAACAGCGAAGAACTTGAATACAGCACATGGTATTATGAAATGTTGGACTTGGGGTATAATTACCGTCTTACTGATTTTCAATGTGCTTTAGGTGTAAGTCAATTAAAAAAACTGGATAGATTTGCGAAACGCAGACATGAAATAGTTGAGCAATATAACACTGCATTTGAAGGTTTACCAATAAAGGTTCAAAAAAGTCCACAGTGGAGTGACCCTGTGCGTCATTTATATACAATCCGTGTTAATGATAAATCAAAACGAGACGGTGTATTTAAGACACTTACAGATAAGAATATTGGCGTGAACTTACATTATATACCGGTTTATTTAATGCCGTATTATAAAAAAATAGGTTACAAGAGTGGTATATGTCCGATAGCTGAAGATGCGTATGATAAGATGATAACAATACCACTGCACCAGTCGATGACTGACAATGAAGTAGAGTATGTGATAGAATGTGTAATAGAAGCAGTTAAGTGATGGGTAAAGCTATATAGTGGGCCAAAAGTGGGTGTCAAAAGGTATGTTTTGGCCGCTTTAAAGGCAGATAATAAGAAACAAGAGATAAATATGAGATATTTGCATATATGTGAGAAACCATATAATTTATATAGAACAATACTAAAAGTTATAAACTCTAATGATGAGAATGATATATTACTTACTAACAATTCTGAAGGTATGAAAGAAATGTTTGAGGAAATATCAAAAAGTGGTATATTTCGGAACTCATATTATTACGATGAGCAAAAACATGACACTTTTACTCATGTATTAAAGACTCAAGGTACATTTTCGATAAAGAAAGTATCTGATATTGGATTAACTATAGTAAGTATTTATAAGATGGTAAAAGGGTTTATAACGTATATTAAATCACAGTACCGAGCAAAATATGTGAAATTACCTAAAGGTATAAACCTGTGTGATTATGATGAGATTTATATAACTGATTGTACATCAATAGTTAATTTCTATTTATATAGAAAAAAACTGAATAATCTTGTTTATGTTGAACATGCAAAAAATGCATTAAGTGGTAAGTATCCCAAAATAACAAATTTATTAAATGTTCTTGTAAAGATGCGCATAATATATGGTATTCGTGGATCATGTCGTTATATAAGAGCTATAGAAGTAAGTAGTGATAAAGACCTTGTAGTTGAGACAAAAGGAAAAGAAATAAGAGTAATTCCGGTTGATAATCTGGTTAATAATCTAAGTCATGAACAAAGAGAACAAATTTTCAGTATCTATGCAACCGCATATAATTTAAAGTTTTATGATGATGTTGTTTTTGATATGTTCTTAACAACAACAATTCATGGTAGGAATAACGAATATTCTTATTTCCAATTAAGCAAACAAATAATTAAGGATTATCTATATGATGCTGAAATGATTATACTAAAACCTCATCCGTTAGACAAAATAGATTATTCCATATTATTATCAGAATATAGTAATATAGTTATTTTACCATCATATTTTTCTGTAGAAATTCTCACATTTAATCCTAAATTAAAGATTAGGAAGTTAGTTAGCATAGACTCAACTGCAAATAATTCATTTAGTGATGTTAAAGAGAATATAATGGTCGGATATGAGTATATAAATAAATATGGAATTTAGAAAAAAAGAAAAAAAACATATATTGGTATTTTCTCAGCATTTTTGGCCTGAGGAGTTTAGGGTTAATGATGTATGTAGAGGACTTGTTGAGCAAGGATATGATGTAGATGTTATTTGCGGTATTCCTAATTATCCTGATGGTAAGGTATATAAAAGCTGGGGTTTTTTTAAGCGAACAAAAGAAAATTGGAATGGTATAAACATACGTAGAGTTTGGGAAATCCCACGTGGCAAAAAAAACAGTATGTTTAGGATATTGCTAAACTTTGTATCCTGGCCATTTTTTTGTATGTTTTATCTCCCATTTATAGGAAAAAAGTATGACAGAGTTCTTATGTACCAACTATCTCCTGTTATTATGAGTTTTCCTGCTATAGTTTATAGAGCGTTTACAAAAATACCTTTGACAATATATATACTGGATTATTGGCCATTTAGTGTGTTTGCGGTAATGAATATAAAAAGCAATTTTGTTAAGCATATGATAACAAAATTATCAAGATGGCATTATAGAAAAGCTGATGGTATTATAGCTGTATTTGAAGGTATGCTAAGTATGTTAATTAATGATGTCAAAATAGATTCTTCGAAGATAATTTATATACCACAAGCATGTGAAAAACTACATGAGGAAAAACTATTTGACGAGAGTATTCAAGAAAAATACAAGAATAAGTTTTGTATTGTATTTACAGGCAGTATAAATCCCGCACAGTCGTTTGATATTGTGATACAAGCGGCAAAGATTTGTTTTAATGAAGGACTAACTAACATACACTGGGTTATAGTTGGTGATGGTATGAGCCGAAATGATGTTGAAGAGATGGTTGAGAAAAATGGGTTAAAAAATAACTTCCACTTTGAGGGTTATCATCCGGTTACAGATATGCCAAAGTATTATGCAATTGCTGATGCATTTATTGTTGCATTAAAAAAATCTGAGTTAGGTAGTTTTGGAATCCCTGCAAAAATCCAATCATACTTTGCAGCAGGAAAGCCAATCATAGGCGCGATGGACGGAGATGCTGCAATGATGATAAATGATAATCATGTTGGTCTATGCGGACCTTCAGATAGTATTGAAACATTAAGTAAAAATATACGTGATATTTATATGTTGACAGAAGATGAGCGAATAGCTATGGGAGAGAGAGCGAAAAAATACTATTATGAGCATTTCGAACGCAACGAACAATTGAAAAAACTGATAAACTTTATGTTTCGAGAAGAAGGTTGAAACATATGCTAAATATGCTTAAAAAAAATATTTATTTAAAAAATTCTTTTATATATACCGTTGGTGTTGCATTAAACCAAGGTTCAAATTTTTTACTAATAATAATTCTTGCAAGGATATTATCTCCTGATGACTATGAACTGATGGCATTATACTCATTGTGGGTTAATGTATGTTTGTCATTTATGGGATTGCAAGGTGCAAGCTCAATGAATAATGCTTTAAATGAGTATAATGAAAAGGAAATGAAATCATATTCATTTACATTATCGATAGTGAGTTTATTATTTTCTACGGTAATATTGAGCATTGTTTTAATAACTTATAATTTACTTGAAAATATTATTGGGTTTCCTGTATTCATAGCCGCATTATTTCTATTACAAACAGCAATGTCACAGTTTTCTGTGATAAGACTTGAAAAAAACCGTGTGTTAAAAAAAGCTGTATCTGCTGTTTTTTGGAGTTCGTCAATACCATTGTTAAGATTAATACTTTCATTACTCTTAACTATTTTTGTTTTTAAAAATTATCTTGGTGATATTTATGGATTCTTTATGTCAGCAATAATAATTGGAACTATCGCCGTTGTCATAACAACAGTAGAATCAAAAGGTAGATTTAACATAAAATACATTAAATATTTTTTACCAATATCTATACCAATTATTTTTCATTCTATATCTAGTATTTTAATAGCTGGAACTGATAAGTATATGCTGTTTCAAATGCTTGGTGAAGGTGAAATGGGAGTATATAGTTATATATTTAGTATATCATTAATACCAACAGGTTTATGGGTAGCGATAAATAATTCATGGACAGTTATGTATTTTGATAGACTAAAGAATAATGAAACTAAAGCTATTTGTGATGTAACTAATACTTATATAAGGTTAATACTTTGTGTTTATATTTTAATATTATTAATATTACCGGATGTTATAAGAATTATTGCTGTGCCGGAATATCATTCAGGCATCACATACTCGGTTCTTGTTATGAGTGGAGGCTTTTTTACATTTCTTTATACAATTTGTGCAACACATGAAGTATACGCAAAAAAAACTATTTATATACCACTTGCTACTATTATAGCTGCAAGTGTTAATGTAGGATTGAATTTTATTTTTATCCCACATTATGGAGCTTATGGAGCTGCAGTATCTTCGGTTGCATCGTATTTTTGTTTACTTTTAGTACATTTTATTTTTTCTAAATTTGTAGTTAAAAACTTTCCAATTAAATTACATCAGTTGTTTATACCTGCTGCAATTATTATCAGCGTAACATTTGTGTCAATTATAATAATGGATATGATGTTGATTAGGTTAATTATTGCGAGTGTTTTTGCTATAATACTACTAATTGGATTGATTAGATGGTATAATATAACAAAAAAGTTCTATAACAAAGAGATTTTTCATTAAGGATGAAGTAAACATGAAGCGAATAATTGTATTGGGTGGAACAGGAATGGCAGGTCATGTGCTTGCTACTTATTTAAATGAATGTAGTTATGATGTGATTTCTATGTCGCGAAGTGTAGAAAAAAATGGAAAAATGATATCAATTGATGCAGAAGATATATTAAGTTTATCAAACTCTTTGGATTTAGCTAAACCGGATGTGATAATAAATTGTATTGGGATTCTGATTGGTGAATCTAACGAAAGACCGGATAGAGCAATACTGTTAAACTCTTATCTTCCGAAGTTTCTTGAAAGAAAATATATAGATAAATCAGTTAAAATAATTCATTTATCTACTGATTGTGTATTTTCAGGAAAAAAAGGAAGCTACATAGAGTCTGATATTCCAGACGGTGAAACAGTATATGAACGTACAAAGTTTTTAGGTGAAATAAATAATAATAAAGATTTAACATTGCGCATGTCAATTATTGGACCTGATCTTAAAAAGAACTCAGCAGGTCTTTTTAATTGGTTTATGAATCAAAAAAACAAAATAAATGGTTTTACAAGAGCAATGTGGAATGGCGTAACAACTATTGAGCTTGCAAGAGCTGTTCATGCTGCGATTATTCAAGATTTGTCAGGCTTGTATCACCTTGTGCCAAATGAATATATAGATAAACACAATCTTCTTTTATTACTTCAAGATATATTTAATAAAACAGATGTGCTAGTTGAGCCATACGATGATTATGTTATTGATAAAACATTGTTAAACACCAGAGATGACTTTGATTTTATTGTAAAGCCTTATAAAGAACAGATAAATGATATGAGAGACTGGGTCAGGAAACATAAAGATTTATATAACCATTACAAAGTAAAATAATCCATATATATGAGTAATTTTACTTGAAAACGAAGTGTAAGTTTAATAGAAACTTTTAAGTAATTGATTACAGGTGGACTCTGCATTGAAAGTGCTTATTGTCGTTCCATGTTATAATGAATTGGAAAATATTGAAACTCTTTATCATGAGATACGTGAGAAAACGACCTATGATGTGATTATTGTAAATGACTGTAGTACAGATGGGTGTAAAGAGTTATTACAAAGTAAGAACATACCATTTTTAGATTTACCTATGAATCTCGGAATCGGAGGTGCTGTTCAGACCGGTTATATCTATGCATTACGAAATAATTATGATGTTGCTGTGCAGGTGGATGGAGATGGACAGCATGATCCATCTTGGATTGAAGCAATTGTTAAACCTATAGATCTGGCAGAAGCTGATCTTGTTATTGGCTCAAGGTTCATCGACAATGAAGGTTTTCAATCATCTACCTTGCGCAGAGTTGGGATTCAATTCTTTAAGATGCTTATATACTGTTTAAGCGGAAAAAGAATCACAGATGCTACAAGCGGATTTCGTGCAATAAACAAAAAAACATTAAAATTGTTTACCAGTTATTATGCTAAGGATTTCCCCGAACCTGAAAGTAATATGCTGGCTCTGAGAAACAAATTACGAGTGGTTGAAATACCTGTGTCAATGCGAGAAAGACAAGGCGGAGTGTCCTCAATTTCACCACTGAAATCAATTTATTATATGTTTAAAGTATCTATAGGAATTTTAATCAGCACAATTAAACCAAGGATAGATTTTGATAAAGGAGATTAGTTTTATGTTTTTTGAATTACGTATGTTAATGTTAGCGATTTTAGCTATAATGTTTGTATTCTTTGTAATATTACTGCGACGACAAAAACTTGAGTTAAAGTATTGCCTTGTTTGGTTAATTGCTATTGTTGGAGTTGCAGTGTTTTGCATTTTCCCAACATTGCTACATAATCTTTCAACATTACTTGGTATTGATGTGCCAGTAAATGCTCTGTTTATAGTTTGTATTGCTTTCTTAACTTGTATTTGCATTAGTTTAACATTAGTAGTATCCAGCTTATCAGATAAGCTTCGGAAATTAACACAATATATTGCTATAAATGAGCTAGAACAAAATAATGATGTTACAAATAAACAAATATCTGAAAACATTAACCAAAGCAGATGATTAAAGTTTAGAGGTGATATTTGAATGATTAGTAAAAAAAGATTAGTAATATTGAGTATAATGATTTTAATCGTTACTATTATTGTTATACTACCTGTTATCATTTTTTCTAACACCAGACCTGCAATATCATACTATTTAAATACTAATGGAGTGTACACAATAAATGCCTCAGCTCTTGAACTAACAAGTGATAAAGTGTATAAACAAAGCTTTGCTTCACCTGTGTCAAGACTTGTGAATATAGGTATATTTGTAGAAACAAACAATAGAGAGAACACAGGTTATATTAATGCTACACTAAGTAAAAAAGATGAAATTATTAGCAAAAGTATTATTAATATTAGTGATATCCATGATAATTTGCGTTTAAACATCACATTTGAATCAACTCTATCTCTTGTACCCGGGGAGATATACGACTTGGAACTTCATGCACCAGATTCAGAAACCGGCAACTGTGTTGCTTTAAGATTAATTGAAGGTGCTGATGTTGAACCGTTATATGTTAACGGAGAACTATTATATGCAATGGCATTTGATGTTAGGTTGATTGGTAATTTACATGAATTTTATAATTTTACTTTCTGGACTATATATGTATTATTAATTATTATTGTTTCTGTATTTACAGTATTTTTTGAAAAGCTTTATAGACCTCGCTATATTCTACCTTTGCTTGGGGTATTCTCATTCGTACTGTTTTATAGTTATTCAATAATAGTAACATGGGATACTGCTCACTATCTATCATATGTGCCAATAATTGAAGGCACTTTATCAATGGATTACTGGAATGCTGTTAGAGGATTTACATATCCATTATTTTTATTTATTATTAACAAATCTCTTGGAGAACCTGTAACTTCTATGTTAATAGTTCATTATTTTCTTTATATTGCTACATTATATACATACTATCTTATTGCTGAAAAACTTTTACCACTAAATACAATAAATAAAAAACTTACAACCGGTGTTTTAATTTATATAATCATTGGTCTTAATCCACTGGTTTTTGGATATTATCATGTAATGCTAACAGAGTTTATAGCATCTTTGGCAGTAGCTGTTATTATATATTTAGCATTAGTGTACTATGAGAAAGAAGACAGTCAAGAAATCAATAGGAGTTATAAATTATCTATTTTATTTATTGTTATATTAAGCCCAATGCTATACTTTCTGAGACAAAACTACCTTATGATGTCTCTTTGTGTTGTGCTATCAATTATTTTAATAGTATTAATTCAAAAATGTAGTATTAGGAGTGTGTTTCGTGCTTTACGTTTATTTATGTACACTCTTATTGCTCTTATTATAAGTATAACAATATGGAACAATATCTTACCAAATGTTGATGATAGTGAGGATTATAGTGTGTTAGCACGGCAACCTAATCGTTTGCTACTACTTATATTTGTACCAACAACTTCTGATTTTATTCAATTTACTACATCAGACTATGCAGATATGCGAGTTTCCTTTTTTGATATCAATGGGAAACTGGTTGATGATTATGTAGTAGATGGTATACAAAATATTAGTCAATTATCTGTTCCAGATGCAATAAATATATTCTTTAAGAATATAACACGACAACCGATGTTAACAATTAGAGGGTTTGTTGATTCATATTTAACAGGTTCAAACTGGTATCATGCATCTACTGCTGATGGAGTAGTTTATAGAATTGATAGAAGTAGATCTCCTATGCTAAGAGGAAATGAAAATATGACACTTGGCAGTTTCACTTTCTATTCTGAAGAATATTCAAATGTTTATCATGTGTCACCTAGCTTACAGCATTTTGTCGATCCATTCGTACATAAGAAAACAGCAGGTGTTACAGTGACAGATTTCTTCTGGCGTATGAGCATACTTTCAAACATTTTGTTTACAATAGGATTTTTACTGTTACCTTTTATATGGATAGGATCTTTTGCATTTTTATTTTTCTTCAAGAAAGAAACTGCATTCGTTA
The DNA here is from genome assembly GCA_031281255.1 of Oscillospiraceae bacterium. Taxonomy (GTDB): domain Bacteria; phylum Bacillota; class Clostridia; order Oscillospirales; family Oscillospiraceae; genus WRMH01. Next base: position 53,558 of record JAITFR010000214.1, on the reverse strand, counting down.
TTGCTTTCATAAGTTCCTCAATATCATTTGGGTATCGATTTCTAAATGCAATTTCACAATCGTTACTTGACAGGTATAGTTTTCCTGTATATATATCAACCTGGATAGCAATATTTGCGTTGGGTGTTGGTATTTATAAAGTTCTTTCTAAAAGGAGAAAAACCATTTGAAAATAGCGTTTAGAATTGATATAGGGAGCGAAACAGGCACGGGGCATTTTGTGCGTATGTCTGCATTAGCTGATGTATTTACTGATCTTGGTTATATATGTGAGTTTTTTACAGAAGAGGACGAACATATTGATTACAACGGGTTTGATTTAATAATCGTTGATACATACAAAGTCAGTAATGATTATATTAAAAATCTAAATGCCCCTAACCGCACCCTGGTGTGTTATGATGATAATGCGTTGTATACTTATAGTTGTGATATGTTAGTAAATGCTAATTTGTATGCGAATGAGCTAAAGTTTAAGTTTGGAGCAAAAACACCAAAACTTTTACTTGGTGGAGAGTATGCCCTGTTACGTAGAGAGTTTAGAGAAGCAAAACCAATAGTTATAAAAGAAAATGCAAATACAATATTTGTTTGTTTTGGCGGTACTGATTTACACAACACGACACCAAGAACTATTAAAACTCTGTGTCAAATAGATGGTGTTTATTTAAATGTTGTATTAGGTAAATACACTAAAAATGATGAAGAAGTGTTACTTTTTGCAGAAAAATACGGAAAAGATAGAGTGAAAGTTCATAAAACACCAAAATCCATGGTGGAGATAATGCAAAAATGCGATATTGCAGTAACATCGTCCGGATCAATGATATATGAAGTAGCAGCACTTGGATTACCAGCAATAACAATAAAACAAGCTGACAATCAAAATTTTGTTACAGAGTATATGTCGCGAAATAATCTTATTGAAAGTGTTGGAGATTGGAATAATGTGGATTTAAGTAATTTAAAACAAAAAGTTGCAGCACTTTTGAGTAACTATAAACAGAGATTAATATTATCTAAACGTTTGACCGAGCAGGTTAATAAAAACGGCGCAGTAAAAGTGGTACAGGAGATAGTTGCGAGCAGGAGTTAGTTCGTATATAATAGAGTAATTATGAAAAATAGTTGTGATATAGTTATACCTGTGTACAATGCTCCCGAATGGTTGGAGTTATGCATTGAAGCTGTTTATTTATCTGATATTAACGGATATTTAAATAACGTAATAATTGTGGATGATTGCTCAAACGATGAAACAAAACAATTAATTAGAGAATTATCAAAGAAACATAAAAATATAGTAGCATTAGAAAACACAAAGAACTTAGGATTTGTTAAAACTTGCAACAAAGGTCTTAAAGCGACTAAAGCTGATAACATAATGCTTTTAAACTCGGATTGTTTACTGGCTGAAGATAGTATTAAAAAAATGGTTGACATTCTATCTAAGGATTTGAAGTGTGGATTAATTTCGCCACTTTCTAATAATGCAGCAAACTTATCAATAGATATTCCTGAAGGATACGATTATATTAAGTTTGACAAACTACTGGAAAAACGTTTTAAAGGTAAGAGCTTTAAGGCGTGCACAATTATTGGGAATTGTTTAATAATAACCAGGGATTGTTATGAAAAGGTTGGTAATCTCGATGAAGCATATGGCAGAGGGTATGGAGAAGAAACAGATTATCAATATAGAGCGGTTGAGTTAGGGTATAAAGCAGTAATAGCAATTGATACATATGTATTCCACAAAGCGGAAGTGTCTTATAATAGTTTTTCGGATGCTGATGTTCTAAGAAAGAAAAACAGAGATCTATTTTTATCTAAATGGGGAGATCAATACAATAAGGATATTAAGAAATATCTAAAGAACGACCCTGTGAAGTATGTAAAAAAGAGATTAAAAAAGAACGATTATAAAGATTTAATTAAATATGAAAGTATAGTTTTTGACAAGAGTTATATAAACAAAGTTAATGCTTTAAACTATAATAACAAAGCAAGTAATAAACAAACCGGTGCTACAATTAATTATCCAAAAGGACTATTTCGCAGGCTTAGAGTTTTATTTAGAAAATCAAAAGAATTGTATAAAAAACGTGGCGGACGTTTTTTAATAGGAAAAATAATATATTATATAACTCGCCGAATGGGTATATATTATGAACTAACCCCGGTACATGACCCAAAACCAGCGTATTTTAACGATTTCTTATTTTTATATGATGATAAAATTGCTAAAATAGCTGCAAATGAGTATGTAGAAAAACTTGGCTACTACAATGTTAGTGCAGTATCAATAAGTATAGAAAATATAAATCCCGGTTCTATAAAAAATTATAGAGGTTTTGTTTTTGTTAATTGTTTACTTAATGAGATTGTAGAGGATTTTATTAGTATTGCGGAAAAGTTAAATAAAACAGTGTATAAGATAAATAGTAGTGAGCAACAATTTAATACAGGTTTAGAATTAAAAGAGTATTTATATAAAACAATTAAGAAAAATATAGCTTTTATCTTACCTAGTTTGCTTGTGTGCGGAGGGTATAATGTAGTAGTTAAACATTGTGAGATATTGCAAAAAAATGGGTGTGATGTTTTTATTATAAATATGAGCGACGAAGAAGACACTGCTTTTTCTAACGGCAGAGAGATACCTGTTATAAGTTATAAAACAAATGGTATTGAGGGACAGATAAATGCTGTAGTAGCCACTATGTGCCTAACCGTGAAGTGTATGGATAGTATGACCGGTATTGGCGAGAAATATTATCTTGTTCAGGGATTTGAGACTGAATTTTTTAATAAAAATGATACTTTAAATAGAATGGAAGCTAATTCATCATATTGTAGGAATGATTTAAAGTATTTAACAGTGTCGGCATGGTGCAGAGATTGGCTAATAAGTGATTTTAAGCAATCCCCTAATTTTATTAAGAATGGTATTGATATAGCTTTATTTAATGAGAGTAAACGCGATTATACTAAGAAGATAACAATTCTTATTGAAGGGGATTGCAGTATAGATTTTAGAAATGTAGATGAAGCATTTACAATTACAAACAAACTTGATAGAGATAGATTTGAAGTGATATACTTGTCATATATGGGATATCCCAAAAACTGGTATAAATATGATAAACTGTTTCATAAAGTTCCATATGAACAAGTTGCTGAGATTTATAAAAACGCACATATATTGATAAAGACAAGTTTGTTTGAAAGTTTTTCTTATCCAATACTGGAAATGATGGCAACCGGCGGTGTAGTAATTGCTATAGCTAATGATGGAAATAAAGAGTTTGCAATAGATAACTATAATTGTTTAATTTACAAGCATGGGAATATTATTGAAGCATTAGATAAAATCGAATCAGTATTAAAAGATGAAGATTTAAGGAATAAACTGATTATTAATGGAATAGAAACAGCCAAAGAACGCTCTTGGATAAACATTGAGAGTGACATAATTAAAGCATATATGTGAGGAATAGTCATAAAAATGAAAAATAAAAAGTTAAAATTATCTGTAGTTATACCAATATCTGCTATTTATGTTGCAGCAGCTGTTTTTGTATATTTTTCTCCTGTTATTACAATGATGGGGCGAAACGTGGAGTTAAATGGGAAGTTTTTTTGGGCATTATTTACTGCTGCTACAATTGGTGTAATTATTACAACCCTATTCTTTGAAAAAGTATATAAACCTTACTTTATTCTTCCTGCATTGGGTGTATTTTCTTTTTTATTGTTTATTTGGTATAACATTGTGATTACTTGGGATTCAGCACATTACTTATCATACCTGCCAATAATAAATGGAGAAGTACCAATGGATTATTGGGATGTTGTCAGAGGACCTACGTTTCCATTGTACTTGTGGTTTACAACGTCGATTTTTGGGTATAATGCATATGCTGTATTAATTGTTCAATATGTTGTTTATGCTGCAACGTTGGTTTTATACTACTTGATTGCTAATAAGGTATTGATGCTGGATACTAATAATAAGAAGCTAACAACCGGAATACTAATATATGCTTTTGTAGGATTATGTCCATTATTTTTTGGGTATTATCATGTAATGCTCACTGAACACTTAGCAACATTTCTAGTGGCGGCGCTAGTATATTTTTCAATTGTTTATTACTCAAACTCGAAGTTAAGTCGCATAAACTGGAAGTATCGTGTCAGTTTAGTAACGATAATATCATTGTTTCCTATACTGTATTTTCTGAAGCAGAATTATTTAATGTTTAATGTTGGAGCAGTTTTAGCAATTCTTTTTATGTCGATTGTACAAAAACAAGGATTAAAACGTATAACCCGTCCTGTTAGGTTGCTAATATACTCAATAATTGTGACAGTAATAAGTATAACGGTGTGGAATCAAATATTGCCGGATGCCTCAGATGATAATTACTACATGGTTGGGCGACGCTCAGAGCGTTTATTTATTGGGATATTTACACCTCAAACTGATTTCATAAAATATAGCGCTGCAAATGATTCAGATATGAGAGTTTCATTTTATACTTTAGATGGTGAGTTAATTGATGAATATATTGTCGAAGGTGTAACGTGTACCAGTGAATTATCATTAAACGACGCATTATCAGTGTTCTTTAGAAATATTACCAGGCAACCATTATCAGTAATACGCGGTGTAACTGACTCATACTTAACAAGTATTAATTTTTATGGAGGAGATACTTATTTAACGTGGAGTATAAGTCGAGAACCCAGTATGATAAGAGCTAATGAAAATGGTGCGATTGGGTATGCTGTTTTTTCAACACCCTCATTTATTCATAGTTTTTTCCCTGAAATGATAGAACTTGCAGAACCATTTGATCAAGTAAAGTCAGCAGGACCTATTATTACAGGGTATTTTAAAGTTACACAAAAACCGGCAAACTTTATGTTTACATTAGGTTTTTTGCTGCTGCCTTTTGTGTGGGTAACTTCGATTGTAATGTTGATATTATTAAAGGACTCTGTTAGTTTTATTATTTCTTTTATTAGTTCAACAACATCTTTAGGATATCAATTACTCAATAGTGTATCACAATCCTTTATAGACAGGTATAATTTTCCTGTGTTTATTATTGCATGGATTGCTGTTTTAGCATTAGGTTTTGGTATTTATAAAGTTATATATAAAAGGAGAAAAAAGATTTGTTAATTCTTCTTTGTATAACTAAAGCAGATGATGATGTGCATAAAATAGAAGAGATGTGGCATCATCATAAAGCTATAAAAAAAGTTTATACTCTTTTACAATCTGAACCAGATTTGACAGAGCGTATATTTGAGATATGCTCTCAGATTGATACAAAAGATGATTTACTTTTTGTGGATAGTGATATGCAGTTAGATAACGAATCGATTACTTCTCTAATCAAATCCTTAGAAGCGGCAGAGAAGCATGGAATATCAATACCAAAAAGTGATATTAAAAGTATTTTAAATGTTGAAAACATTCCGCTTTATCATCGTGTTTATTTTAATGATACAATATGTGTGATGATAAAACGCAGAGTTTATAACTTGTTTTGGCATCTTTGTGATTTTACCGGATATGATTCAATTTATTATCAACTAAAAAAGTTCTGTTTGTTTATTAGTGATTATGGTTACTCGACTATTCAAAGCAATTATGCTGTTTTACAAATTAAAAACACCAATACTATTTTTGATGAAAAGCAGGAAGATTTATTAAATAAGCAATACCCATATTTAAATAAGTTGGAAATGCTGTATGAAAGATATGATACTAGTGCTGTAGATCATTTTTCCGGCTTACTTGTAGCAAGTAAAAGAAAAAAGAAAGTACTAATTGATTTATTTCAAGTACAGCCACGGTATAATGGCGTAAATGAGCATAATTTATCACTAATGAGTAGTTTTGTAAAAAAGTATTTTGAAGAATATGACATATATGTCTTTATACCACCTGATGCTGATGAGTATTTTTTGATTTCTGCTCAAGGATACAAAACTATAAGTGATGAAACCAGTGAAGAACTCTTTGATATAGCAATTGTTGGTTTTCATTATATTAATAAAAAACACTTATGTTATTTGAATAGATGTGCTTTGAAAATCATTGTCTTTGTACATGATATTATCATGCTAAGATGCAATTATGTAAGGTGCAAAATAGATGAGATGGATGAAGGTTTTAGATTATTGTTTTCATTAATTGATGGAATTGTATGCGTTAGTGATTTTTCAAAAAATGATTTATTAGCATATTTTATTGATGAGTATGTTTTAAAAGATATAGAGATTATTAAAATAAAAAATCCACCAAAACTTTATAGAACAGAACCTGTTGATATAGAGTTACCTTTTGATAAATATATATTAGTAATGGGTAATGCGTTAAAGCACAAAATGCTAAACGAGGTAATTAATGAAATCCGAAATAATGATAATAATTTTATCATAATTGGTTATGGTGGAGATAAGTTACTATATTCGAATGTTTATGGATATGATAGTGGGAGTTTAGAGAATGGTTTTATATCGCTATTATATAACAACTGTGATATGGTGTTATTTCCAAGTTGCTATGAAGGGTTTGGGTTTCCGGTATATGAAGCGTTGTTTGCAGATAAACCAATTTTACTTTTTGATTGTGAGTTAAACCACGAGCATAAGGAAATTTTGCAAAATAATTCAGAAAATCTGTATCTTTTTAAAATACATAATGAGATAAACTCGCTAATAGAAGATATATTAAATAATAAACATAGTATAACTCCGATAGAGTGGAGTTGGGATAAATTTGTAGTTGAATTAAATAAGTTTGTTTGTATGTTAATGTTAAAGCCGATAAATTATGATATAATAGCCGGCAGATGGTTATTGTTTAAATCATTAGAGCATACTATTGAGCTGAATGATAATTCAATCGCACTATACGAAGACTATAGACACAATTTAGAATATATTGTAGATGAACTTAGAGCGAAAATAGGTATGCTTAACTATGAAATCGAGGATTATAAAACATATTCTGATGAAATGCGAGCTGAGATTGATACATCCTCACTGACTCTTAACCATTTATATTCACGGTTTAACGATTATAAATTATTTTCACTGCTGCGTTTTTCTATAATTGAGAACATAAAACATAGACACCCGAAGGTGTATAGGTTGTTAAAAGGGAGAAGGGGTTAGTGAGTAAAGTGGATGATAATGTTAGAAAGTAATAAAAGTATGAATAAGATGTTTTCTTTAGAACATGAGGATTTCACAGAATGTTAAAGATTACAATTAACAAATTAACAACTACAAAAACTATTATTCAAGAGTATACGAGCAGATTTCTTGCTGAGCCTGAATCTGATGTGCTAATTGTCTCTGATGACATAGTTTTGCATGAGAGTGCTTTGGATAGTTTAAAATCCTGTCTTAAAACTGCAGAAAAGCACGCAATCTCTGTAGGTTATGAAATAGAAAACAATAAAAATCTTATAAAAACAGCGTGGAAGTATTTACCCGAATATACAATTACTATCAATGTAAATGTTGATTGTGTTCTTATAAAACGTTCTGTTATAGATAAGCTAGGTTTTTTTGATGAGGCATTTACCAGTTTACATTGGGCACTATTAGATTTTTATTGCAGGATAAACATGTATGGTTTTTCTGCTCTAGCTGTTTATCATGCAATGTATTCATATAAAGATGATATTGGAGACAATAATAAGTTTAGTAATGATGAAACAAATGCTGATGAAGAATTGTTTTTATCGCGATATGAGCATTATTGGAATAAAAAAACTGAACGCTTTGGCCTTTATAATAAAAACCCTTGTGTAGAGTTTCTTAAACTTATTGATGAAAAATATTATCCTAAGAAAAAAATATTGTTTGATTGTATTGCTTTAACTCCACAGTATAATGGCACTTCAGAATATTTAAGATCATATTATGATGCGTTTTATAGACTGTTCTCTGATAAGTATGATATTTATTTATATGTAACGCATGAAGTGGATGAGTTTTTTGAATTTTCAAAAAAATATATCAATGTACTTTATCCTGAAACATTAGATGGTGAGTTTCATCTTGGATTCTCACCAAATCAACTAATGTTCTATGAACAACAAGTTACACTAAATAAACATTGCTTAAAAATTGTTCAATCAATACTTGATATAATTGCATTAAGAATTGACGAGCATGTAAGTGTCGATGGTATTGGTGATATTGAGTTAGGTATTTTACTTAGTGACGGTATTGTATTTATAAGTGATTTTGCAGTAAATGATTTTAAAGCATATTTTTCATCTGTTGCAATTTTAAATAATATGAAAAAGCTAAAGCAAAAAAGAATATATCTAACATCAAAGTTAGATGAGCCAAAAATGGAGTATGATTTACCTTTTGATAAATATTTTTTAATTGTTGGAAACTCATATAAGCATAAAGCATTAAATGAAACAATAAGTGCTGTTGTAGATACACAAGAAAACTTTATAGTTATTGGTTTGGGAGAAAACGATTATATAAAACCAAATATTTATGGATATCAAAGTGGTTTTCTTGATGATGATTTTATAAGTTATCTGTATGCAAATTGCACTGCTGTGATCTTCCCTAGCTTATATGAAGGTTTTGGATTACCTATTACTATATGCTTGAAGTTAAATAAAATAATTATTGTCAATAATAATGACCTCAATAAAGAGTTAAGGGAACATTATTATGATTTTAAGAGATATATAATAACTTATGATAATTTTGATGATATACGTGATATAATAAATAAAACAGACTTTTCAACTACATTAGCTAGTGTAGAGTTCATTGATACATGGGATAGAGCAGCAACAGAGTTAGAGAGTTTCTTTGCAGAGTTACTAAATACAAAAGTTGATTTGATAAAACTAAATGAACGTTATCATATGGATATTCTATTATCAGCTGGAGTTAATGATCGTTTAGATGTTTGTATGACAGGATTAAAAGCTGAGATTTCGCATCTTAACCATCAAATTGAGTTGCACTTAATAGAAAATACGAGATTGTACAACGAAACAAAGGAGCTAATTGTAGAAAAAGGTAATTTATTAAACGAAAAACACGAGTTAACAATTGAAAGAGACGAGGTAATAATTGAGAAAGATGTGCTTTCTTTGACTCTTAACCATTTATACTCACGGTTTAACGAGTATAAACTATTTTCGCTGATGCGTTTTTCATTAATTGAGAACTTAAAACATAGGCATCCGAAGCTGTATAGGTTGTTGAGTAGGGAGTAGGGAGTAGGGAGTAGGGAGTAGAGAGTAGAGAGTAGAGAGTAGAGAGTAGAGAGTAGGAGGGATTAGTATGAAATTGATAGTTATGGCGGGAGGGTCAGGTACAAGACTTTGGCCTCTTAGCAGAACAAATTATCCAAAGCAATTTATAAAACTCTCAGGAATGAAAAAATCGGTATTTCAAGAAACAATATCGAGGTGCTTACTTATAGGTGAGCAAAATGATATTTACTTAGTGACAAGTGAGAACTATTCTGAATTGGTAAATGAACAGCTTAAAGAGATGAATGTATCTATACCTTATGAACAGATTTTATTAGAACCTGAAGCAAAAAACACACTACCGGCGATAATGTACGCTGTACAGACTATACGAGAGAAAACTGATGATATATGTGCAGTTTTTTCATCAGATCATATAGTTGACAACCCTCAAGCTCTTGCTGATACAGTAAAAACAGCAGAAACCCTTGCTAGTAGCGGATTTGTAACATTTGGTATAAAACCTGATAGACCAGAAACAGGGTATGGATATATTAAACCGGGTAATCCTCTACAAGGTGGTTTCGAGGTTTTGGAGTTTAAAGAAAAACCTGACTATGACACAGCAATACGTTATGTTGAACAAGGTTATCTATGGAACAGTGGTATATTTGTATTTCAATCAGAGCAATTTGAAGATGCTGTAATGAACTACAACCCTGAAGTTTATGAAGCATTCAGAACTAGTGATATAGAAGAAAGCTTTGATAAAACACCATCAATATCAGTAGATTACGGACTTATAGAAAAAATGGACAATGTGTATTGTGTACCACTAGATGCCGGTTGGAGTGATTTTGGTACATTTGGTACATTTTGTGAAAAACAACACGCAAAACGTGACGAAGCAGACAATGTACAATTCGGTGATGAAATAATGCTTAATAGTGCAAAAAACATAGTGTATTCTGAAAAAAATAAAGCAATAGCACTTATAGGGGTTTCAGATTTAGTAGTTGTAGATATGGACGATGCACTTTTGATATGTCATAAAGACCAAACACAAAAAGTAAAAGATGCAGTAGAGATACTAAAAAAACGTGGAGATAGTAGAGTGGATGATTATATTGGAAAGCAATAAATCTACAGTATGAATAAGATGGTTTCTATAATAATACTAAATAAAGATAAGCTTGAGTTTTTAAGACCATGTGTTGAGTCAGTACTACAACTGACAACATACAAGGATTATGAAATACTCATTGTAGATAATAATAGTATATTAGACGAAACATTTTTGTACTATAAAGAACTGGATAAGCAAAAAAATATACGCATATTGGAGTACAATAATCCGGAGTTCAATTACCAGAAAATAGTAAATTACGCTGTACGTGAATCTAATGGAGATTATATAGTCCAGTTAAATAATGATACAAAATTACTTACTCCAAATTGGTTAGAGTTAATGATAGAAGTTGCTAAACATGATGATGTAGGTGCAGTAGGTGCTGTGCTTTATTATCCTGATTTACGAGTTCAGCATGTGGGAGGTATTTTATTAGAAAGTGAACCGTATGCACTGCATAAATATGCGGGGTTACCAAAAAACACTTGGTATGTAATGATGGAACAGCGAGCGGCACACAAAGTAATCTGGGTGACCGGAGCATGTACTATGAGTCGAAGAGATGTGTATGAACAAGTAGGGTACATGAACGAGGAATATCAAACATTTTATGGTGATGTGGATTTTTGTTTGAAGATGAGAGCAATAGGGTTATCAATAATGATGCAACCGGGAGTTGAGCTCATTCATTATGAAGGAATAACACGTGGAAACCATATGGAAGCAAAACAACAAAAAATATACGATGCAGACTGTAAACTATTCATTACTAACTGGAGTGCAGAATTAAAGAAAAATGATTTCTATAATACTATTTCTAATGAAGATGATAGTGAGTTTATATATAAAAGAGCAGATGTATGTAGAAAAATCCTCATATATAACCCTTCTCTATATATTCTAGGAGGCGGAGAGAAATATATGGGACATTTATGTGAGTTTCTAGAAAGCTACTATCCTGATGCAGAGATAGATATACTTATAAATGATTTATTATATGATGTACTAGAAATCGAAAATATAACATTATTAGAAAGGTTAACTAGTAGATTTAATCTACAATTAAACCATACTAATGTAAGAAAAGTTGATATAGAAAAAGCAAAAACATTTGATGATATACCAGAAAATAATCCGATTATAGCTAATATAACAGCAGAATACGATATATTCATAAACTTTATGTTTTTAAGCAAACAACAAGGTAGAGCAAGAAAGAATATATACATTTGTATGTTTCCGCCAAAACCTAATTGTGAGATGGCTAAAATAAATAATGAGTTATTTGTAAATAGTTATGATATGTTTATACCTATTTCAGAGTTTTCATGTGAGTGGTTTGTAAAATACTGGGGAGAAAATCAAAATCATGAGATTATTTATCCTCCCGTTTTTTCAAAGCAAAATATTTCAAGTTTATACGATGAAACAAAAAAAGAAAATATTATACTCAGCGTAGGCAGGTTTTTCACTGCTGGACATAATAAAAAACAACTGGAAATGGTAAAAAGTTTCATAGAAAATAAAGAGAAAATGAGAAATTATGAACTTCATTTAGTTGGTGGCTTAAGTGATAATTTACCTGATATTCAATATGTAGAAACCATAAAATCACTAATTGAAGATTTTCCTATCTTTATCCATATTGATATCAAAACAGAAGCAGTAGCTTCATTATTTGAAAAAGCTAAGATATTCTGGCACTGGGCAGGATGTGGAGAGAATATTGATGAAGAACCATGTAAAGCGGAACATTTCGGAATAACAACAGTTGAAGCTATGAGTTATGGCGTTGTTCCGGTAGTAATAAACAAAGGAGGTCAACCTGAGATTGTCGACGATTCAATAAATGGATATCTTTGGAATGATGTAAATGAATGTATTGAAAAAACTTGTATATTAATAGATGATAAAAATCTAAGAGTTGCTCTAGCAAAACAAGCAGTAAAAAAATCAATGAACTTCACAGTCGAAGCGTTTAATAGACGATGTGAAACAGTATTTAAATCTATAAAATCAAAAGCAACCGCAGGTAAAAAAGATGAAATCTCTGATAATCAACAAATGATATATAAAAGAAACATAATAAAGAGAATAATCATTAAAACTGCTAAAACAGGTTATAAGATGTTTCGTGGTTTATATAGGCTACTACCTTTACCAAAGTCAACAAAAAGTAAAATCAAGAGTATTGTAGGAAGAATTGCAATAAAATTACAAAATACATCAGGGATAGTAGATCCGATAGTTGTAGCACAATACAATGAGTATGAGAAAATAATTAGAGAGAAAGATGCTGTTATTGCAGAACAGCAAATCAACATCGAACAAAACAAATTGTGCATTAATAGTGTTTTTAGGTATTGTAAATTAATCAATGAAAAAGAGCGTTAAAAAAATAAAAGTTATAAAAGAAGAAATTATTGTACAACGTGTAATCTGCAACCGTTTGTATTGGAGATAAAAGATGAAAGAAAAAAAGAAAATATTCATAATTACAAGTATTAAGAACGAAAGTGATATTATTGAATCATTTATTCGTTATAATCTTACATATTCAGATGTGTTACTTGTTTATGAAAATCATAAAAGCAGTGACAACACACGTGAAATTGTACAAAAATTAATTGATGAAGGTTTACCGATATTTTTTGATGATAATGAAGATATGCATTATGAGGTTGCAAAAAAAATGATGATAAAACAAGCTTTTCAGAAATATGGAGCAGATTTTGTTATACCTTTAGATGCAGATGAGTTTTTATGTCATGTTGATGGAATAAACCCACGACATGTACTTGAGAATATGCGGGAAGATATTGAATATCAAGTACCTTGGCGTACATATATCTATGAAAATGAACCATGTGTAAAGAAAAGTTTTATACCGGATAATTTCCGGTTTTACAGAAATCAAAAATTAGATGATATACAAGGTCACGCCGGCACAGTTATTATCAGTAAATATTTAGCTATGCAGAAAAAAGCACGTCCTTATTACGGAACTCATTGGCTTGTATATCCGGATGAACATAAAGATACAACAGCTATTAACAAAACAAAAGATTTGTTCTGTGCTCATTATCCAATTAGAAGTCAAAAGCAAGTTATGATAAGAGCAATTCCTAACTGGATAAACAGGTGGACTATACCGGAGCGCGATCCTAGAAGTGCAATTGATGTAATGCAACTTGGTATTTTGTTTAATGAATTAAAAGAAAATGGTAAAATATCAAAAGAAAAAATGAAAGAAATTTCTATTGAATACAGTTTGTTTAATTGTAATAAAAAAGAAGATATTGAACGATTAATTATAAAATTAGGTGATAAACTATTAGTAAACGGATTAATTAATGTTTCGTTTTGTAATGAAGAATTAAAATCGTTGTATACAACGAATGATAATGACGATAAAAAAATCATTCGTGCAGTTTTAAGTTCAATTGATAGAGCAGTGTCTTATTTAGATAGCGAAATCGATGAGTTAAAGCAGAAAAATTATGAATTAATTAAACAAAATGATGAGCAAATGCAACTTAATAAAGATTTGGAATTAAAAAACAACGAGTTGGAAAAGCACATAGATGAACTAGTACACCATAGAAATGAGTTGATTAATCAAAATAATGATCAAGCACAACAGATTAATGAAATTTACAGCTCTAAAACGTGGGAATTCGGGAGCTGGTTTGCGAAGGTGTATAGGGCGTTGAATGAGTAAGTATTAATATTTTCGAAAGTTAAAGGTTTAAAGTTAGTGAGTACCACTGAGTTACAAAAAAATAAAATACCCATAGTCATGGCTCTTGATAAAAATTATGCTATGCCTACATGTGTAGCTATTAGTTCAATTCTATCTTCAAAAAAATCTACTACTGACTATATATTTTATTTACTTGTACCGGAAAAGTTTGATAAAAAAACATTAGCACATTTTGATATACTTAGTAAGAAATACCCAAATACTACAATTAAATGGATTTTTATTGATGATAGTTACATCAAGCTTTTTAATGATGCTCCATCAACACCTGATCATGTGTCAAAAGTAGCATATTTTAGATTATTACTAACAAAAATACTTCCTCATCATGAAAAATGTATATATTTAGATAGTGATATAATTGTTTGTGAGGATTTATCAGATCTGATAAACTTTGATATTGGAGACAATTACTTGGCAGGTGTACAATCCGCTATTTTTGCTACAAATCTTGCGAATCCTGATAATGAACACGCTAAACTTTACTGTAACCAAGTTGGTCTTAAATCGTTTGATAATTATCTCAATGCTGGTGTTTTACTAATGAACTTAGCAACAATACGAAGAGATAAAATTGATGAAAAGTTTTTTAAGTTATTAAATAGAGATTTGTTATGTGCCGATCAAGATGTTTTAAATATAGCTTGTTATGAACGAATAGTGTTTTTACCACTTAAATATAATTATCAAGCAGCACGTTTTGCCGACCCCGCAGTAACATCTGTTGTTGTAGATTTTGTTTTCCCATCACAAGAAGTAACAGAAGCTCATGAACGACCAGTTATCATACATTATTTAGAAAAAGTAAAACCTTGGCAAAGCTCAACCGGTGAGATGTTTGAGATTTGGCAAAAAGTTGCTTTAGAAAGCCCGTATGCTGATGAGGTACAGAGTGTTGAAGTTAGTATTCGAAATGGTGATAAAACATCTCAACATTTTAATGAGCTATCAAATGAGAAGTCTGAGAGAGGTTTCATTAGAACAACTAATAAAATAAAGAAAAATAAACATATATTTCTACTGCTAGCTGTAATTATAGTGTTAACAGCTTATATGGTTTATTGGGGTACGCAAAAAAATGGATTTCATATTGATGAAATGTTCACTTTTATGCAAATTAACAGTGATGGTCAAACTAGACCATATCGCCAAAGTGATTTCTATAACGAATGGCTTACCTCTCAAGAATTATTATCACATATAACAATATCAAAAGAAGACGCATTTACATATCGCGGATTAGCAGCAAACTCTGTACACCCGCAACTTTATTTTTATGCTATGCACACAATATACTCATTTTTTCCAGATACATTTACTATATGGCCTGCGATTGCATTGAATATATTACTATACATTGGTATTTTGATTTTATTATATAAGTTTGGACTTATGCTGATAGATAATAAATATCTTGCGTTATTACCGTGTATTGTATGGGGAGTAAGTAGTGCTGCTATTGATATTGTTGTATTCATCAGAATGTATATGATGTTAACTTTCTTCTGTGTTTTGTTTGCATACTTAATTTGCCGGCTATTATCACGAGGATGGGAGAATAAATATTTTGTATTTTTACAATTATCTGCATTTCTAGGTGTAATAACACATTATTATTTTGTTGTTTTTGCGTTTTTTATATTTATATTCTTTTGTACGTTATTAATTATTAAGAAACAATTTATGCTTTTGTTTAAAACGACTTTACCATTGTTTGCATCAGTTGTTTTATTTTTGCTGTTTAGTCGTAATACTATATCTTTAATACTTAGTACACAACATGGAACAGGAGCGATTGAAGGATTATTTGGTAATAGTGGCAATGGTTTACTTGGCGTTAACACATATTTAAATATGATATTAGACAAGGTTTTCTCTGGAATGGGATTGATAACAGTTGTTATAGTTTGTATAGTTTCAATCTTTACAATTTTGTTAAATAGATGTAAAAGTATTAAAATTACAAGATTACTACATAATAATACATTTATTATTTGTATCTTAATAGGATTATCTACATTATGTGGTTTTCTAATGATATCACAAATAGCAACATGGCTTGACTACAGGTATATAGCCAACTACACACCATTTGTAAGTTTATTATTTGTTATTCTTTTAATATATGCGTTACGTTCTATAGGCATTAAAAGCAAACTCGCTATGTATATAATTATTGCTGTACCTCTTGTTACTTTGCTAATCAGCAATATTTGTTTATTATACCTACACTCTGATGATAAATATACAGATTATAAACTGAGTGTTTATCATGATTTACCAGTGGTGATAGTCAACAAAGAAAATGGAGATATCGCTGCAATTTATTGGCATTTGCTAGAGTTTGATACTATTTATATCACACCAGTTGACAATATTGATTTTTATGGTATAATTAACAGGTCATATGAAAATGGTTTTATATTAATTCTTGGTACAAGATATGGAAATATGAGTATTGAAGAGTTTATGCAAATAAGCGATTTTCAATTCGTTGAGTTTATATATGCTTTGCGAAGATATAATGTTTTTTTAGTAAGATAGTTGGAGCTAGTAACAAGAGTGGGAACAGTTACCAAGGATAAGATCAAGCAGAATCTGCATATTATATTATTAGTATTAATAATTGTCATACTAGTGGTATATATGTTTTATTGGGCTGGACAAAAGGCTGGGTTTCATATTGATGAAATCTTTACATTTATGCAAAGCCAAGGGGGCGATAAAGGAAGGATATATTTTTATCCTAATATCTACAATACTTGGATAGAAGCATCAGATCTTAAAACACATATCACAGTATCAAGCGAGGATGCATTTACCTATACTCGTTCAATAACTGTTAATGGTTCTCATCCGCCTCTATATTTCTATGCAATCCATACAGTGAATTCATTATTTCCTGACGTATTTTCTATATGGCCAGCAATTTCCTTAAATATTTTAGTGTACTTAGGGTCTTTGATAATAATATATAAGTTTGGTATATTATTTTTAAAAGATAGATATTTATCATTAATACCTGTAATAATATGGGGCATGAGCAGTGCAGCTATTAGTCTTGTAGTATATATTAGAATGTATTATTTACTATTGTTCTTTTGCTTGTTATTTACATATTTTGTATGTAAACTTGTAGTAAGTAGTAAAAAGAATCTGTATATTTTAGCAATACTTATTACCGCTTGCTTAGGTATAATAACACATTATTATTTTTTATTATATGCACTTTTTGTATCTTTATCATTTGGGGTATACTTACTTGTAAAAAAGGAATTCTTCACAGTAATAAAATGTTCGCTAGCAGCAGGATTATCTATTTTTATTTATTCACTATTTGGTAGATCTCCAATGCAGGTGTTAAGGCTTGGTCATGGTGAGGTAGCAATGAATAATCTGACAGATGGTAGTATGAATATTTCCGAACGGTTAACAAGAACCATGAGTTTAGTTAATTTGCATTTATTTGCAAATGTCAGTTATATTACTGTATTTATTATAGCAGGTGCAGCTATATGTCTTTTTATATTAAACACGAAAAATAAAAAAACTAGGATTCCAGAAATCGTAAAGAAACCTGAAACTGCAATGTATATTCTTCTTATTATTTCAACATTTCTTTGTTTTATTACAATCAACCGAACTGTATGGGAAATTGATTTTAGATATTTTTCTTTTCTATTACCATTTTTTACTTTGATAACAATAATACCTATTATATATGCAGTTAAGTCATTTGGTATAAATAAAGCAACATTATTCTTTTTGATTACTCTACCATGCGTAATATTATTATATACAAATACGCATCCATTACATTTATATAAACATTATCACGCAGGTTTTTCTTCTACTGGATATCTCCAACATCTAGAGCTGCCTGTAGTTAGTGTAGGATTTAATAGTGGTTGTTTAGCACGTACTATATATCACCTTATGTTATTTGATAATATGGCACTTATATCATATAAAGATATATTTAATGTGGAAGTACTTGAAGAAGTGCAATCAAATAACGGTATAATACTTTTTTTGCAAAATGTAGATGCAGACATTGCTGCTGGACATCTTAATGAAATAATGAAGTATACTGGTCTTACGGAATTCACTAATCTTGGCAGAGTGACAATACATGATATATATTTATTAAGATGAGTTAAGAGGGAAAATGAAAAAAATATCTTTTATAATTCCTGTTTTTAATGAAGCAGAGTCGCTTGAAACACTTTGTTCACGTATTATTGAACAAATTAAGATCTTAACAGATAAAAATGTTATTAATGATTATGAGATTTGGTTTATTGATGATGGCAGTAATGATACATCTGTTAGTGTTGTTAAAGAGCTTATAGAAACTGACAGTAAAGTAAAGCTAATATCTTTCCGACGTAACTTCGGAAAAGCTACTGCTTTGCAAGCCGGTTTTCGACATTCTAGCGGAGACTATATAATCACAATGGATGCAGACCTTCAAGACGACCCAAGCGATGTGCCTAGAATGCTTCAAAAACTTGAAGAAGGTTATGACTTAATATCCGGGTGGAAAAAAGACAGGAAAGACAGCTTTGAAAAACGAATACCATCAAAGTTATTTAATGCTGTTACTTCAACACTATCCGGTCTTAAACTCCATGATTTTAATTGTGGATTTAAGGCTTACAAAAGAGAAGTTGTTACAAACATTGACTTATACGGAGAACTACATAGATACATTCCGGTGTTAGCTCACCGCAGAGGTTTTCGTGTTACAGAAATACCAGTTACACACCATAAACGAAAGCATGGTAAATCTAAATATGGATTTGAACGTTATTTACGTGGTTTTTTTGATTCATTGACTGCAACGTTTTTATCTCGATTTTATAACAAACCGATGTACTTTTTTGGTCTTCTCGGATTGTTTTTTTTCCTTGCGGGGTTTGCAATTTGTACAGTTCTTACTATCCAATGGTTTATGGGAATAGGTATTGGTGGAAGACCACTTTTAAATCTTGGTGTTTTACTAATTATACTTGGAGTGCAATCAATATCAACCGGATTTATTGGAGATATGGTTGTAGACGCGACATTTCGTAACAGATATAATGAAGCGCACGTGAAAGAGATTATTGATGTGAAAGAAAATAAAACAACTTAATGTAGTAATACTTTGGTGATATTTAAATGAGTAAGGATTTATCTTTTAAGAATAAAATAAGAAGATTAACAATAAAACTTGGTATTAAGAAACATTTAATGCCGATATATGAAATCATAAATAAAAGAAAAACAAAAAAAGCTATGAGTTTATATAATGCAATATGTACAAAGTACGGGTTAAATGAAACAAAACGTGATGTTGAGGTTACTGTATCATTTACAACATATCCAGATAGAATAAACTCAGCTGTATATGTAGCAGATGCTATGCTCAGACAAACTTTCAAACCTGATAGAATAATTATGGTGCTATCATCAAATGACTATAAATCTACTGTACAATTACCAAAAGATTTCATAAATCTGGAAAAACGCGGACTCACTGTTGTAATAATTGATGAAGATTTAAGATCTCATAATAAGTATCGTTATGCAATGCAAAATTACTCAGAGGGTATTATAATTACAGTTGATGATGACATTTTATATCCAGAAAATCTTATTGAGCAACTATATGAATCGTATAAAAAATACCCAACTGCTATTTCATCAGCAAGAGCTCATAGAATAATGTTTTATGGAGATAAATTATTACCATATAATGATTGGATATTTGAATCGACATATACATTTAACCCTGCATTTGATTTGATAGCTCTTGGTGTCAGTGGCGTTTTATACCCACCTAATTGTTTTGAAAAGAAGCATGAATTGCTACTAGATTCAAAAGCAGTTATGGAAGTGAGTTTATATGCAGATGACTTATGGTTAAAAATTATTGAACTGTTATGTAGTATTCCGGTTGTTTTGGCTTATCAAAAACCACCTGATAGTTTATTAATTCCTAGTTCACAAAAAACATCTCTACATATAGACAATGTAGATAATAATAGAAATGACACGATTTTACGAGATTCATTAAAGTACCTTAATATTAATGATAACATATTTAGAGAAATGACACGGTTTGGTACGAAAGAGAAAGTGTGATAATGAATGATTTAATATCTGTAATTATACCGGTTTACAATGCCGAGAAATATTTACGTAGATGTGTCGAAAGTATACAAAAACAATCATACTCATTCTTGGAAATAATATTGATTAATGATGGTTCAACAGATAGAAGTTCTGCAATTTGTGATGAACTCGCTTTAGAGGATAAACGAATTGTAGTAATTCACAAAGAAAATGGTGGACCATCATCAGCTCGAAATGCCGGATTGGATTCTGCTAAAGGTGAATTTATTGCTTTTGTAGATAGTGATGATGAAATAGAACATGATATGTATGAGCAAATGTATAAAAGTATATATGAAACAGATTCAGATATATGCATCTGTGGTGTCAGAATGATTTATGATAAGTTTGAACGTTTGAGAAGAGTACCTATAGAGCAAAAAATAAGTACAAAGCAATTGTGGGAAACGTGTATTGATGATATAGAAAAATATCATCACCAACTTTTTTATCCATGGAACAAGTTATTTAGAAGCGATTTATTAACACCTTTAAATGGAAAAAGTATAACTAAAAACATTAGGTTTGATAATCAATTTAAAGGCATTGAAGATAAATGGTTTTGCTTAGAGTGTTTTGTTGCAGTAACTAAAGGGATTACTTTTATCAATATATGTCCATATATTTATTTTATTGACAAATCCGAATCATTAGGTAAAAGAGTAGGATTAGATGAAAGAGTACGTTTTCTGGAGTATATGCAAGAGGTTGTGTTAAGAGCTTTACCGGAGCGATCACAAGAGATTAAGAATTTGTTTATAAACCAAAAATGTGTAGCTAAAATGGTGATAATTCATACTGCAGTTATTAGCAAAATGCAACCAACATTGAGGTTAAATTGGATAGATATAAAAACTATATTACGTTTATCAAATAGTAAAATTGAAAAATTATCAGCAGTAATTATGTACTTTTTGCCATATCCAATTTATAGATTAATGTTTAGATTGTATAGTAAAGGAACACTGAAGGATTGATAATAATTGGAGAGAAGTATGATTCGAGTTTTGCAGATATTTGGTTCGCTTGATATAGGTGGAGTGGAAGCTTTTTTAGTAAATTATTATCGGAACATTGATAGAACAAAAATACAGTTTGATTTTTTGATTTATGAAAATTATAGAGAACACTATAATGATGATGTATTGCTACTTGGTGCACGGATATTTAAAAGGCCAAGATTAAAACACAATCCTTTTCGTAATTTAAATGTGCTTCGCAAGGTTCTTAAAGATAATCCAGATATAAAAATTATACACACACATGGTTGCTTACCATTTGTATTATTAGATTTGTATGTTGCATCATTGTGCGGTGTAAAAATACGTTTTGTTCATTCTCACAATAAAAGTCATGGAGTAAGACTGCTGAGACCTTTCTACCAAAAACTAGCTATGTTAATAACAACAAAACACTTAGCCTGCTCAACCGAAGCTGGCATGTCACTTTTTGGTAAATCAATATTTACAAAGGATAAGCTGAGTTTAATAAAAAATGCGATAAATATTGAGCAATATCGATATTCCACAGAAAGAAGAATGAAAATTCGTGACAAAATGGATTTAGGAGACAAGTTTATAGTATTTCACGTTGGACGATTTGAAAAGGTTAAAAATCAAGAATTTTTACTTAAGGCTTTTGCTTGTGCAGTAAATAAGCAGCTTAATATCGTGCTGCTAATCGCCGGAGACGGCAGCGAACATAAACATTTACTTGAAGTTGCTTTAGAGCTAGGTATTTGTGATTATGTAAAGTTTTTAGGTAAGCGTGACGATGTAGCTGATTTACTTCAAGCAGCGGATATCTTTGTTTTGCCATCTATCAGTGAAGGGTTAGGTATTGCAGCCATTGAAGCACAAGCAGCTGGGTTACCATGTCTATTGTCTAATGGTGTTCCATTTGAATGTAAGATTACTGATAATGTTGAGTTCTTACCGATTGACAAAGGTGTGGATATTTGGGCTGAACGTATGATAACATATAGAGATTTCAATCGAATTGATCCTAGCAATGATGTTTACAAAGCGGGATATGACATTAAAAGTGCAGTTAAGGAGTTAGAAAAGTTTTATTTACCGTGAGTTTAAGCATAAACATAATTTCTGGAAATTGAGAATGTACATGTTTATTTTGATATCTTTCTTACATTTCCATTATCAACTTTATATACGATATCACAGTGTTCAATTGTGCTCAAACGATGTGCAACTATGATTATTGTTTTTTTACCGTGGAAACCAGTGATAGCTTCCATAACAGCAGTTTCTGTATCATCATCGAGAGATGATGTGGCTTCATCAAGTACGAGAATTGGGGGATCTTCATAAAGTGCTCGGGCAATACTAATACGTTGGCGTTGTCCTCCGGACAAACGGATACCTCTATCGCCGATAATAGTTTCTAGTCCATCAGGTAAAGTGCGAACAAAATCAGCAATTTGAGCTTGTTCGAGTGCTTTCCATACTTTTATTTCTTCTATCATGTTTTCATCTATACCAAAAGCAACATTTTTCAATATAGTTTCATCAAGTAGATATATTTGTTGAGGAATATATCCAAAACTTTTACTCCAAATCCTATCTAATGTACTGTACATACCTTTATACGATATACAACCATTATTTGGAGCTATAATGCCAAGTATTAAATCAATTAAAGTAGTTTTGCCTGATCCTGTAGTACCAATTAGAGCAATAGATTTGTTTTCCGGTATTGTAAATAAAACATTTTCTAGAACAGGTTTTTGTGTGTGTGGATACTGGAAAGATATGTTGTATATATCAATATTATTTGAAAAAATTGAAGGTGACGAAATATCTTGTTTAGGAGGTAAAAATGTGGAATGATTATCTACATTGAGAGTTTTATAAACTCCATCAATAGCTGGACGTTGGAAGATTATAGCGTTTAGTTTACTTGCTTGACGAGAAAGTGCTGGTAATAATCTAAACGCAGCAAGAACAAAAATACTTAGTTGAGGTATTAAATAAGAGATGTCTACTCCTGAAAAAATCAAAATACTAAGAAAAAGAAACGTACCTCCAAAACATACAGTTTCTATTATTAAGACTGGCATTGCAGATAAAAGCTGAAAATGAGCAGTAGTTTTAGCAGCAGAATCACTACTTTTTTTAAAGATATTACGAAAGTACGCTTCTCGTTGCAATACTTTTACTTCTTTAATGCCTCCTAATGCTTGATTTACTGATTTTGTCATATTTATATTAGAAGCACGATTCTTTTGTCCAAGATATATTATTAGACGACGAAAAATAGCAAAATATAGAAATAAACATATACCAGCTAGAGTAACAACACATAATGTCATTATTGGTGATATTATAAGTAAATATATCATTATAAAGAGTACCATAAAAGCATCAGTCAGAAATAGCAGAATTGCAGTTATTGATAAGAACATCCCATGAACATCACCTAAAACAATACGCTGGAGTTCAGCAATGTTTTTTCCTGTATGGTACAGGTAAGAGTTACTTTGGATTTTCTCTAATATTTTAATTGATAATTCTGATTGTTTTCGTGCTATAAAGTTGTATTGTATTTTTGCTAGGATATATAAATAGATTCCACGTATAATGTATACAGTGAAAAGAATAAAAGCAAGAAAAGCTAAAAAAGTATTTATACTTGAAAAACCTAGGTGGTAATAAATAAAATTCGTTAGCTCATTTGAGTATATTGTTTCATTATCAAGTAACACTGATATTAGTGGAGAAATAATAGATAAAGCTAATACTTCAAGTGTAGCACCAATTATGATTGCTACAAGTAAGATGAATAGTTTTATCTTAGTTTTACGATTAAAAATTGAATTTAATTCTTTTAGAATACGCATATATTTCCTCTTTCTTAGTATTACTTTCTAAGGTGTTTTTATCTTTGTATTTACTGTGTATAAAAAGTTGATAATTGGAGCTGCTTTAATATATCCGAAAAGTCTGTATATACAGACAGATATTTTTTTATTTACACCAAAAACATTACTCAAAATGTAATCATTTATAATGACTAGATTTTTTAATTCTAATCTTTTATTCCTTTTTAAACGTCCAGACGAAGCTATACAATTTAGAAATATATTAGCAAACAATCGAGAAAGCTCAAGAGCAATTACATTATTGTTTTTTGAAAATATTTCTTTGAAATATGAATACCATCTTATCGAGAAATCAAACTCGCTTCTAACATTTTCATAACTTCGCTTAGTTATTATTGAACCATCTCGCTTAATTGTATAATAACAAAAGGGTATATTTATCACAGAAAATGTTTTTGCAGCAAAAACTGCATTCATAAAAAAATCACCATCTTCGGGTCCGAATAAATCTTCATCAAACCTGATTTGTTTGTGTTCTAACATTTCACGCTTAAATGTATGTCTCCATATTGAAAAAGATTGAGGATTGTTAGTTAAAAAATTATGTAATACTTCTAAAGGTAAACTTTTTTCAACAAGAGATAAATTGTACTTAAATGATTCTAATATAGTAAGTTTATTTGTATCATTGTATGCCATATAAGTTCCGAGATATATATCATTATATTTATCTTTTATTACTTCATTTAGTTTATCTAGCAAACCTTCGCACATTCTATCATCACTATCAAGAAACAAGATATAATCTCCAACAGCATTCTTAAGACCGACATTTCTTGCACTAGCTGGACCATTGTTTTCCTTAAAAACGTACTTTATCTTATCATTTTTACTAGAATGGTTTTTACAAATCGTACCAGAATTATCTATAGAACCATCATCAATTAGAATTAATTCATAGTTTTTATAGTATTGTGAAGTTATACTTAAAATACATCTTTCAATGTATTTTTCTGAGTTATATACTGGAACTATTACGCTAAACATAATCAAGGAATTCAAATGTAAAAAACCTCCTCTCAGTGAATTTAACTTATTTATTAATTAACAATTCCATTGCATACACAATATTATAATGCTATACTCAGATAAAGTCTATAATGGAGTGACATAAATGAACAAAATACCGATAGTTATGGCGTTTGATGAAAATTACGCAATGAATGCATGTGTAGCAGTTTATTCTGCACTAAAGTCAAAAAAAATAGAAACCTGTTATTCTTTCTATTTTTTAGTACGTACAGGATTACCCATAGATGTTACAAAAAATTTTTATAAACTATTAAATCAATTTCAAGGTACTGAGATAGAATATATTATTGTTGGTGATAGGTTTGATAATGCATTTATAAGTAATCATATAACTATAGAATCATATTATCGTTTATTAATATCCGAATTATTGCCAGAATTAGATAAATGTATATACCTAGATGTAGATATTATTGCATGTGATGATTTAACCGAGTTATGGAATTATGAAATTGGTAACTCTATCATTGCGGGTGTTAGAGACGCTCTAGCCAGCAAGGAAAGATATAAAGACTTGAAAATACCATCACCAGAAAGATATATTCAAGCTGGTGTTTTGATAATTAACTTGAAAGTAATTAAAAATGAAAGTTTACTATCTAAGTTTATTGAACAGATAAAGAACGAATATCAATATCATGATCAAGATGTTTTAAATAAAGTGTGTTACAACCGCATAACATTATTGCCATTGAGATTTAATGTATGCTTTTATCTTGCTGTGAGTAAAGGTGATTTAGAATCTTACTACTCGCCAATTGAAGTTGAAGATGCATTAAATAATCCTGTTATCATTCATTATGCTGGTGGAATAAAACCCTGGAACTCAAGTGATGATTACGCTTTGTTATCACACTTATGGTATCAAGCAGCTTTAGAGAGTCCATATAATTATGACCATACTAAATATATGTTAAAAGGACGTAATGATACAGACTTAAAGAATAGTTTTTATGAAACACAAGTCAATAGATATAAGAACTCAATTTCACACAAAATCGGACGAGTAGTAACATTTTTGCCGAGATTATTGAAAAGGTTTATAAATAAAAACAGATAATATACTTATAGATTGACCTTTTTAAATACTTTACAGAATTGTTTTTGTAAATTACTTTGCGTTTAATTTCCCATTTGATTTCACCATACGTTCTTTCAATAGTACTGTTTTTTGAAAAGTGAGATACAGATGCAAGAAAACATGCAATATCATAGTTTATACCCATAAGTTTTTTACATCTCCTTGTTATTAGGTACATTAGCGTACATTTTATGCCATCGTTCTTCAATGATATAGTTTGGGTTTGCCTCAAGTATTAACTCTCTTAATACTTGAGGGTCATCTGGGAGGTGATATGTACATATTGATAATTTTGGTGCAAAATCCTTTAAAACATTCTTTGCACCTCTTAGCATATCACGCTCAGCACCTTCAATGTCAGCTTTAATGAAGTCAATTTTTGGGAGATTACATTGATCTACAAAACTATCAAGAGTTATAGTTTTACACTTTATTAGTTCACTATTATTTTTATTAATACCTAAACTGTTTTCAACATATGTTGCTGCGACCGGTAAAATGGAATCGTAATTAAAATTTATATCACCGCAAAAATCAGATAATGCATAATTACATATTGTAATATTCGGATTTAATTTAGCCGTAGCATTTAAGTGCGTAATAGTTTGAGGTATTGGTTCAAAAGCATAAGCTGAACAGCCTTTTGCACTACATAATGCAGAGAATAATCCCTCGTTTGCACCTGCATCAATTACAATATCATTACTGCTTAACTTTACTTTCTCATACTCGTAAGGACCGGAAAAATATTGATGAAACGGAACAGAATCAAAAAAATCATACAAAATATTTTTATCAACATCATTTAATAGATATGTTGTGAATATTTCAAGGATATTATTTATGAATGTGAAAGTATCTAGTTCAGTTTCTGGTTGTGATAGTGTTACTTTTTTAAGTTTGATTTTGTTATTTGTACAAGTGCTATTTATTGCATAATTACATGCTGTCATGTATGTATTATCTAGTATTGATCGTATTTGCTTTGGTAATAAAGGTTTTGGAATTATGCTATTTATTCGTAATGCTCTAATATAATCATTATTGTAAACACTTATTACATTACTAAACCAATTAATCCAGAAAGCATTAGGGTTTTCTATAGATAGTGATTCTTTCATGATCTTTAGTACATATTTGCATCTATATACTCTATTCATTATATCTACAGCTTCAGTGTATTTTTCTCCAGACAATCTTTTCTTCAGTTGTTTTAACATTAACTATTCCTCATAGTTTCTATAGAAAGATTTAAAAACTCATTGAGCCACCACTTATCTTGATCCTCACGCAAATATGCAAATGTATTTCGAAAAGTGTCAATGGCTTTTTGTCGTTCCGATTCCATCCACCAATCTTCGATACTGTTATAAATTTCGTTAATATAGGTAGCTGCAGATTCTGGGGAGTCATGAAACACGCCAACTTTTTTCAATTCTTCATATATAGGTTTTGATATTTCAGTAAAATCATCGAATATTGGACGCCAGAAAAAAATGGTTGGTATATTTTGAGCTATAGCCTCGCATGCTGTTGTACTCGCCAAATGATCAACAACTAATAATCTCGTCTCTGATAAACTATCATATAGTATTACATCCCAACTTTCAAGCTTAACATTTGGGATAGCATCTATGTATCGCTCAATAGCATTATTTGCATTTCTATAAGGTCTAACAACAAGATCATTAAAAGCACTAGAGTTTAGGCTTTGAATGAAAATTATCTGATCCTTGTAGTATAATTCTAAATGCAAGCTGAAATTACGAAAAAGAGTATTATATCGATACGTAAACGTATTTATAAATAATATTTTTTTACGGTTGTTTGTGAGTTGATAATCTCTTCCAAGTTTTGATAATGAACCGTTCTTAATTACTACATCATTATAATCGATTTTCCATCCCCATGAGTAAAAAATATCGACTAAACTTAGTTCAAAGGAAAGCCAATAAGATTCAGCGAGCATGTAACCGCCATGTTGTACACTTATCAATTTACTTCCTTTACTCTTAGAGTTTGCAGCGAAAACTCTAAAAGCATCTGAATTATACCATCCTACTGAGGAAACTATGTATTTATAGCTATTTTTAAAACTTTTTTCAGAGAACTTAGTAAGTTCTGAAAAACCTTCTATAAAAATTGTTGGAATATGTTTTGAAATTATATCTTTTATAATAACTTCAAACTCATTGTTGTGATTAAACTGTATAGTTAAGTTATTTCTTAATAATACCCTTGAATTAATTGATTTAAGTTCTTTATTCTTTCTATAGCAAACTATCTTCCTCTTTCCATTCCTAAGAATGTAGAAAATAGTTTTAGGAGGAAAATATGTTAGATATAACATTATGTCCTTACTGCTAATTTTGTTCATAAAGCTTACATACGCATCAAAAAACATGTATTTTATTTTTTTAGTTAGAGATTTTACTTCATTACCTGTTGTTTTTGTACAACTATTACTAAATCTCTTATTTTGTTTTCTTATGATAGGAATATTATGATTTATTTTAGATAAAAACAAACTAAATATTGTCATATTGAATGTGTCATCAGAAACTGCATTAAATATAAATTTGTCAGTGTTATAATGAGGATTATAAATATTGCTTTCAGGAAGCGAAGTGAAAAAATCAACATCCAATGCAATCATTTTCTTTATATAACAATAACGATGATACATAAGTGCTATATATGAGCGTAACCAAGCACTGAGTATAATTTCCCAATACTTGTTTGCTTCATTCATGGAATGTAGTTCATTCATGAAGGTAGCTAAACATGGAAGTAGTTTTGTATATGTATCATTAACATACCTGCGAGCACTAGTATACTCATCAGCATTTTTCCATGGAGAAGGCATTGTTTCATGGTTTAACTTATCGATAATATGTTTATTATCATACGTTTTACACCAATCTCCAAGAAAAATGACCTTATCTGCCTCTAAGTCCCAAAATTCAGTATCAGCAGTGAGAGCTAAGAATGTGGTATTGTTATTTTGGGTTACATTTGTATTTTTTTTCATATAATAATCCTTTAACTACTATATATTATACATTATAAATCAAAAAATTACCAATTTTGTTTTATAAGCAGAGCAAAGATATGTTTTCAGATATGTTTTCGATATAAAGAAAACTGATAGTTTTATGTTGATGTAATATTAATTTAGAACTGATGCTAAATACACATATATCTCATATATAGAGTCTTCTATGGTATAAGAGTTTATAAAGGTTAAATCTAGTTCATCAGAGTTTGCTATTTCTGCTCTTGAGAGTATATATACACCACCGAGGTTACGAAATGCCTCGGTGTTTATATATAAATTAACCGGATATTCAACGTTTGTACGCGTTGGTTGGAAAGACAAATCATCATTATACAGATACATACGTCCACCCCATGCGTCATAATAATCCCGGTGTTCGTGATTGCGTTCCAGTTGAGGTTCTATAATCTCACGAAATGCTATCATTCGTGAAAGAGGGTATACCGATAAGTAACCATCAACTGTCGAAAAACCATTATACATGAGTATACTGGGATGGTACCCAAGTGCTGCAACACCTTCACCATCATATTGTAAATCTTTTTTGATTAATGAGAACAATTCTACAGCAAAAAACTCATTGTATGTTATATGATGGTCTCTTTTAACCAAATAAAAGTGACTAATGTTTACTCGTGAATAGTTATATATTGTTGGGTATAACAAAACAACGACTATTTGTAACACAGCTATGAAATATATTAGCAAACGAAATAATCTTTTTTTGAATACAAATGGTAAAATAATTAATGTAAATGCAAAACACACATATAATACTATACGATTTAGAAATACTATACGTCCCCAATTAAACCCAATAAGAAAAGGTAATATACTGTGGATGATATTGCTAATAATTTGTATATAATACAATGTTCCAATAGCTGCGAACACAACAGATATAGAAAGAAGCATGATTATTTTTGTAGAATATAATGCTAAAATCTTCTGTTCAGAAGAAAAAATCTGTGTTTCATTTCTAGAAACTCTGTATAGAAAATATAATGAAATTACTGTTAGTGTTATAAAAATAAAAGGTATAATAACGTATTGAGCTATGTGCGGTGCATGGTATGAAACAGCAAGAAAATCATCAAACCACATAGATGGTATACTGGTAAATGCATCAAATAATGACATACTATTATAGTATAATAATCTATTGGTTGGTTCATTAAGAAATAAAACTGAATAAAATAGCCGTAAATCAATTATAATAAAACCAATTAATAAACAAAAGAAGCCAATAATAAGATTTATGTTAAGCTTTTTGTTTATTATACATACTATAATAGTGCATAATACCCAAAATGCTAATAAAAAAATACCAATATGTCCAAAGTTTGATAAAAATGGGAAGAATAGTAATAATAAAATACGTTTATCAAACTTATCATTAATTTTCATAAAGTACAGAAAAGCCAAACACAGTAAGGGCACAGTGTCTATAGATAACCACCATATTGGTAGTGAAGGAAGTAGTGCAAAAGCTATTGAAACAAGTTTAAATATCGTATTATTCTTATTATCTGGAAATAAATATCTTAATAAAAGATACATTGATATGAAGCCAGCTAATACTTTTATAGAAAACCCAAGTATATGTGCTGTAAAAACATCAAATATTGCATATAAAATATAAAGCAAATTAAAAGAATGATGCATAAAATATGCTGTAGACATATTGCCCATGACATTAGTAGGAGAGTTTATTGCGAATAATAACCCAGTATCTTTTTGCATTTTTATCCATGGAACAACACTATCTAGATTATCAAAAACTTGTATAATGGAATCTTTCCCATAATAGATTAATGGTGTTATTGCTATTACAGCTATTAAGAAAACAAATATGTTAACAATAGCATTTTTAATATTAAGTATATTCTTTACTAGTTTGTTCATTGATTTCATTATAATTCGCTCATACTCTATAGACCAACAACATAGCTTCAGATAATCCACACTCATCAATTTTTTGTTGAATATCATTTGCTTTATCTAAGATATTATCAAGTAAATGTGCATCTACCTGTGCATTGCTAAGCCATAAAATAGTGTTTAAAAGATCAACAAATCCATTGCCAAAGCACCATTTTGCAATATTTTCAAGTTTACAATGGTTTTGGATTATTTGCATGGATTTCTCCGAAAATATATGGTAATGTCCTGCTGTAACCAGGTGTTTGTATGGGAGTCCGGCAAGATTGCAAAATGCAGTTATTGATGTCTCGCGCGGAACTTCAATTACTAAATAAGAACCTTTTTTCATAAATGATATTATGTTTGTTATCCACTTTAAAGGGTCAACAATATGCTCAAGAACATTGATTATTGAGATAACGTCAGCTTTTTTTAATGAATCTGAAACTTCTTTATCAAAACTATCTCTTACATATATTTGCACAACATTAATACCATGCTTTCGTGCAAACTCAACTTCATTAGGGTCTGCTTCAAATCCGATAGTTTCCCAACCTAATAAAGAAACCTCGCTTAGTAACTCACCAACACCGCAACCGATTTCAACCCACAAACCATTATTTCTATCATTTAATTGCTTAATAACAGAGTTTATAAACTCTGCTTTTGGTTTGCTTATTAGTTCTTTTCTTTTTACAAATAATTCCTCAGAGATATAAACAGTTTTTTGTGCTTGATTACCTTCTTCATAGATATCGGAAACCTCACTAGGTACATTACTAACAAAAAAATGTCCGCAATTTTCACACCTATTCCAAAAAAAATAATTGATTTCTTTTAGTGGTGTTATATTAGTTGATTTACATATTGGACAGGAATTTACATGTATTGATGCTTTTTTTGAAGCTTTTTTTGATATTTCTGTATTTTCTAAAGCTGTGACTTCAATCCACCTTATATCTCGTCCTTGTTTTCGAAAATCAATTTTCTTTCCATACTTTAAAATCATTTTTCCTCCGTATAATTTTTCCATCAATCTATTTAATCCTTTTCTTAAATCATACATAATATTTAAAAAAATCATAATTACTTAGTGTCTATACAGTTTTTAATCTCTATAATATTCTGTTTCATAGTGCCAATTGGATCATTTTCATAAAATGACTCAAAAATTAAAGGTTTATTATATCCTTTTTTACATAATAATGGTATACCTTCTTTAAAATTTGCATCACCAGAACCAATATAAACACTTGTTCCACTAAAGGGTCTATCTTTAATATGAACACCAAATAAAATTGGAAACAACACTTCAATATCTTGTTTCATATTATAACCTTTACATGCTAAATTGCCAGAATCATAATAAGCACCAATCGATTTGTTATTAAAAGCTTTAACTAATTCTGAATACTCTTGAGCGGACAATTCAGTTTCCAGACCAATTTTTATTTTATGTTTTTTTAGTAAATCATCACATGAGTTTATTGCAGCTATAAGAAGCTTTTTTTCTTCTATTGATTTTAATTCTGCTTCCTCTAATACAGGTATTAAAATTAATGAAATGCCAATTTGTGAAGCCTTTTGAACTAGCTTTTTAAAAACTTTTAAACTTGTTCCATTAGCATCTCTGTGTAGTGGATTTGTTAAGAAATAATCTGCACATAATGATGGAACTTGAACACCAGTTTTATTAACTAAATCACAAATTTCTTTGCGTCCATCGTTATCCCATATTGGATTATCCTCATACCTATCAGCTTCAAATACCCACTCAATACAAGACATTCCTAAATTTGCTGCAAGATAGAACTCATCTCTCCACAAAGTATGTGGAAATGCTTTTAACTTTAGATATGGTCTAGGTAATAGACGCCCTTGCATTATGCCAAATTTCATTGTTAAACCCCACTACTCACCAACATGTACGTCCACCGTCAATAACAACGGTTGAACCTGTCATAAAAGAACTAGCATTAGAAGATAGAAATATGATTATACCTTTGTATTCATCCTCAGTTGCCATACGTCCTAATGGAATTAGACTTGAGATTCTTTTTACAAACTCTTCATTATGATTATTGTATACTCCGGCAGGACAAAATGCATTTACACGAACATTATCATCAGCCCAATATGTTGCAAGGTATTTTGTCATACCGAGCAAAGCATGCTTAACAACAGAATATGTTATAGGTTTTACTGATTGATTTTCTTTTTTTACACCTTCAACATGATATAAACGTTGATCCGGTGATATGATACCTAAATCTGATGAAACATTTATTATTGTACCATTTTTTTGTTTTGCCATATATGTACCAAATACTTGTGAACAAATAAATGCTCCTGTTATTCCAACTGTAATATCTTTATTCCAGTTTTCCATAGAAAATGATTCTAAACGACTCCAATTAGGGAAATTCTCATCAACTTTAGGATCATTAGCTGCATTATTTATGAGAATATCAACTCGTTTAAAATGATTAAGTATAGTTTTTAAAGAGATTTCAACTTCTTCTTTACATGTTATATCACATTTAATGTTAAGTATTTTTTTACTATCATAACGATTTGTTAAATTATCATTAACAGCATCCATACGCACCGTGTTTATATCAAGAATAACAACACTACCACCTGCATCTAAAATAGCCTCAGCGTGTTTTTCACCTAAAAAACCAGCTCCACCTGTAATAATAGCTACTTTTTTGTTTAGCTTAAAAAGTTCCATTGAGTCCATGTAGAAATCCTCCAATAAATGATGATATTATTTAATTATAATGACAGTTGCCGTTGTTCTAAATACCTCTCCGCTAAAATCCAATCTTCTGGTTCGTCAATTTCAGCAGAACGTTCTAGTGACATTAGTACAGTTTTTATATTCCCAGAAATCCTGCACTTATTTTTTAACAAAGCATCACGACTAGTTATAAAAAAAGCACCGTTTTCAACTAAATACCCATTATAATCTTGTCTTCGTGGTCTTTGTTTATAATCGAAATTGATTGGTATTGAAAAACCATCTTCTTTTTCTTCCCAAATAAAGTGCTTTTGATTTACCACAGATATCACACTATCAACATTTTCTTGATTAAATGTTTTAAAACCTTCCTCAAGATCTTCTGCTGTAACTAATGGAGTTGTTGATTGTAATAAACAAATAATTTTGAACATGTAGTCACGTGCAAACTCTAACATAACAATCTCCGTTGAAGCTGTATCTGTTGCGGACTCTACTGATCGCCCGATCACTATAACTTTCTGTAGATTAAACTCTCGGACGGTATCTGCAATTTTTTCACAATCTGTACTAACAAAAACCTTATCTATATATTCACAATCACACGCTGCTTTGACTGCCCAGTAAATTAGAGGCTTACCTGCAATTATTTTTATGTTTTTCATTGGTATGGATTTGCTGCCCCCTCTGGCTGGTATAAATGCTACGTTCATTATTCACCTTTTTCTTTAAGTTCTAACAATATGTTCCGAAACTCCCAAATACAACCGCTACCTCCATTTCTTGTAAGACAAATATCAACAATATCCTTCACTTCTTTTATAGCGTTATTAGGACATACAGATAAACCTACGTATGATAATGGTTCAATGTCATAAAAACCATCACCAATGTAACATATTTCACATGATGATATTCCAGTAATTGTTTCTATTTCTTTAATTACATCTAGTTTATCTTTTCTGCCAAAATAGAAGTAATCCCACGGGAAACGTTTTTCAAAGTAGTTACAAAGTGCTGTATTTTCTCCAGTTATAGCACCAATCAAAAAACCTTGTTTTTTTATTGCATGAACAGCATCAATGTCCACTAAGTTAACTTGCTTAAGCTCGTTACCATTATAATCGACAAGCAGAGAACCATCAGTAAGAACACCATCAATATCAAATAATACAATTTTTATCAAAATTAATCACCTTTTAGCTTTTTACGCATAGCTAATTCTTCTTCCGACATTTTCCTTATACCATCACCTATAATTAACTCCAATATGCGAATATCCGTAACCAGACGTGCTATGTCTCCAACTTCCAATGATGCAGCTTGATCAGAGCCGTACATTGCTCTGTCTAAGGTTATATGCCGCTCTATAGATGTTGCTCCTAAAACTGCGGCAGATAAAGATACGATTCTACCTGTTTCGTGTCCGCTATATCCAACCTTGCAATTATACTTGTTACGGAGTGTTTCTATCATTTTTAGATTTGCTTCTTTTTTCGGCATTGGATATAAGCTACTGCAATGCATCAGCTCATACTCGCACTTGTGTTCTGCGAAAATATTAACAGCAGCATCTATTTCATCATAAGTGCTCATACCTGTTGAAATAAATGTATATCTTCCTTCGCCGGCAACCTCATGCAAAAAATCATAGTTTGCATTCATTGCAGAAGCTATTTTATTATACTTTAGGTTAAATTGTCTTAAAAACTTTTGTGCTTCATTATCCCAAGCGGAAGCAAACCAAGCTATATCAAGTTCCTTACAGTAACTGTCAATTTCTTTATATTGCTCAAGATTAAACTCCAAGCCTTCTTTTTGTGCTCTTTGTGTATTACCCCATGGGCTTTCACGATATCCATCCAAAAACTCCTGTGTATACACTACATCAATTGTTCTTTTTTGAAACTTAACTGCATCACAATCTGCATTTTTTGCTGCTTTTATAAGATCCTTTGCTATCTCCATATTTCCGTTATGGTTAATACCTATTTCTGCTATTATAAATGTTCTCATTATTTTTGACCTCACAATTAATTTGTAGTTTAAAAAATTAGCTTGCTATATACTAACAAAAGACACAATTAATATCAAATGTTTTTATATGAAAAGAAATAGTAAGTATCTTTTGTAATTACTAATTGAGTTTCTACA
The DNA here is from genome assembly GCA_031281255.1 of Oscillospiraceae bacterium. Taxonomy (GTDB): domain Bacteria; phylum Bacillota; class Clostridia; order Oscillospirales; family Oscillospiraceae; genus WRMH01. Next base: position 17,352 of record JAITFR010000214.1, on the reverse strand, counting down.
TTTTTATCATATAATTTACTAGATGAACATACATTAATAATACTGCTCCATTAAACGCAGGTATTCTTTAGTATCAAATGATAGTATTTCTGATAGTTCATCATCAGCTTCAAAGAAACCTCGAGTGTACCAAAACTTTAATAACTCATAGTAACTAATAATATTATGTATTGCAAAATTACTAGGGTTGAGCTGGTTGTTACCTTTATCAAAACCAAATGGTACATTATTTAAATCTAGATAACCTTCTCTATATGCACTGCTCTTATGAGGTAGAAATAGATTTAAATTAAACAGTTTTATACTAGATGGAGCAAAGTGTAGCAAATCCATTATAATCAATGGTATTAGATAGTCATGTCCTTGCATTAGCAAGCAATTATCTCTTTTTGACCTCATTCTTGATCTACCTTGTTGTATCATATCTTTTTGATTATCATTATTAATTTGTTTAAAAACAACCATTTTTAAATCGTATAGAAAAGATTGAATTATTGGCTCAGTGTATTTTATACCCATCCAAACACTATAGTATGATACATCTATGCCACATTTCTTTAAAACCTCTGATAAATGTTCAACACCACGGTAGGTCATAATTATTTTCACATCGTAATCTTTTTTTATTTGCTCTACATCCAATACATTAGATGAAGGACCAAAAACTGCAATATTTTTTTCAAAAATTATGTTATGGTATTTATCATCATTTTTATTATTCTCCATTTTTAGTAGTGATGGAATGTCAGCAAGATTCTTTGCTTTTGTCATTGCTAACATATACTGCCAATATCCATCATGACGTTGTTTCCATGTATAACTTGCTTTTTTTATAACATCTTCTGCTTTTGTTAAATCACCTTTATATAAATAACATAAGAACAGTCTACGTGTATCATAGAAATGTACCTTTTGTTTGTTTTCATATTTTTCTATTAATTTTGTTTCTAACAACTGTCGAATATCCCATGCTAACACATAAAAACCGCCGCACATAGATAATGTTTCAATGTCTAAGAACCATAAAACAGAGAGTTTAGTTTTGTGTTTCTCAATCTCATTTAAAAATAAATCAATATATTGATTGTATTCATTACTTGATATTTTTAAATTAATAATCTCACATAATTTTTCTGTTATTTTTTGTTCTTTTTTATTCATATATTTAAAGGAGTATATTTTTTTTAGATCATTTGCTCTAATTGTTTTATTTTCTTTAAAAACATCATTATAAAGATCTATAAAAGGTGTATATCTTTCATTAATTCTAAATCTTATCAAAAGTTTGTAAAAAAACTCTTTAAATGTAATTAGTGTGCAGAAAATGACTAAAATATTTATATAGAAACTCCTTAACATGTTGATCATTAATTATACTTCCTTTACATTTTTATAAAAACGAATCACATAAAATAACAATTGCAATATAGTACTATTTTTGTTAGGATATTGCAAGTAAATTGTTTAAGTTTGATAAGTTATTTGTATAACAATTATTATTAGTAAGAATTGAGGTAAACTATAAATGCATATAGCAATCATAGGAGTAGGTGGAATAGGCAGTCGTCATCTTCAAGCTGTTGCTCAAATAAAAAGACAAGTTTCTATACACTTAGTTGATACATCAAAAGAGTCATTAGAAAAAGCAATGAAGTTATACAACGGTGTGTCACATACACATATTAACATTATAGAATCCTATAACTGTATAAGCAACTTACCTAAAGAGCTTGATATAGTTATTATAGCAACATCATCAGGTCCACGAAAAACAGTAATTAAGGAATTATTAGAAAACAGTAAAGTAAAGTATATGATACTAGAAAAGTTTCTTTTCCCTGAAATAAAAGACTATTCTGAGGTATCCGAATTATTGGAACAACACTCATGTAAAGCTTGGGTAAACTGTACGCGCCGTATGTTTGATTTTTATAGAGAACTCCACGAAGATATGAAAGATGAAATAATTGAAAGTTTTGAAGTAAACGGAGTAAACTGGGGATTAGGGTGTAATGGAGTTCATTTTTTAGATATATTGGCTTTTATATCAAGAAATTCTGACGGCTTTATTTTTAATGCATCTAAATTAGAGAAAGGCTATATTAACAGCAAACGTGATGGATATATAGAGTTTTTGGGAACAATGAAAGGAGTTTCAAAAAAATGCAAAAATATATTGCTTTCTTGTCATGATGGAGATAAACTATCTTGCACAATTGTAATAAAAAGCCTTAACTATAAATATGAGATTGATGAAAATAATCATAAGGCGAAGAAGACGTTTCTAAGCAAAGATTATGTAACAGAAGCAGTAGAGTTTTCGTTTCTTTATGCAGTTCAATCAACTGGTATATTGATAGAACAACTTATGGAAACTGGAGATTGTATGCTACCAGGTTATGAAGAGTCTATTAAACTACACATTCCTTATTTAGAAGCATTTCTTCGTCATTTAAATGAAAATAGTAAAACTGAGGTGACAATATGCAAGATAACATAATAAAAGAGAAGAACTGGCTTGTTGGTGCTGGTCTAATGTCCGCATATTACGCAAAAGTCTTAAAAGCACAAAAAATCGCATTTACAACAATAGGGCGAGGAGAGTTGTCGGCAGAAGAATACACTAAAACAACTGGAGAAGATGTTTTTCTAGGGGGAATTAATAAAGCACTAGAGTGTTCGATACCGGAAACAGCGATTGTATCAGTTAGTCTTTCTGAATTAGCTAATGTTACTTGTGTTTTATTAAACAAAGGTGTAAAAAGAATATTATTAGAAAAACCAGGTGGAGTAAATAGGGAAGAACTTCATATCATTGATAAAGTAGCAAATCATGCAGAAGCAGATGTTCGTATCGCTTATAACCGACGATTTTATTCATCAACATTAACTGCGGAAAGATTGATAAAAGAAGATGGCGGTGTAACATCGTTTAATTTTGAGTTTACAGAGTGGTTACATTTATTTAAAGAGAATGAAAAATTTGATGGTGTAGATATACTAATTTGCAACTCGTCACATGTTATGGATATGGCATTTTTCTTAGGTGGGCTTCCGGAAATTATGAATTGTTTTGCCAAATCTATAGGAATAAAGTTTGATGACGACAGCACTCGAATTTATTCAGGCGCAGGTATATCAAAAATTGGTGCATTATTTTCATACCAAGCGAATTGGAATGCTCCCGGTAGATGGAGTGTGGAAATTCTTACAAGAAAACGAAGATTTATTTTCCGCCCACTTGAACAGTTACATATTCAGAAAATAGGTTCAGTTGCTATTGAGAAATATCATATTGACGATACTATTGATATAGAGTTTAAACCAGGATTATATCGCGAAGTAGATGCTTTCTTTAGCGGGGATGGATTAGAACGATTACCAACTGTTAATGAACAACTAGCAAATTATGAGTATTATCATAAAATACAACAAGGAGAGTAGTAGTGTATATGGAAAGGATGAAAACCAATGCGATTAGCAACTAAAGAAATATTTGGTTCATTATTTGAGCGATACCCAACTCTTATTAGCATTAAAGAAAAAATTCATAGTGCGTTTAATAAATTAGTAAACTGTTATGAAAAAGATGGTAAAGTTTTAATATGCGGTAATGGCGGTAGTTCTGCAGATTCTTTACATATCGTGGGTGAACTTATGAAATCCTTTAATCTACCAAGAAAATTAACAGAAGATGAACGTGTATTTTCTGATTACTTAAACGAAAATCTACAAAGAACTCTTCCTGCAATTAGTCTTGTAAATAATGTCAGCCTTATAACAGCGTATATTAATGATGCTGATTCTGAACTTATTTTTGCTCAACAAGTGTTTGGTTACGGTAAAAATGTAGATGTATTGATTGCAATCAGTACAACCGGAAACTCAGCTAATATATTGTATGCAGCAGAGGTTGCTAAAGCTAAAGGTTTAAAAGTCATATCACTTACTGGTTTATGTGGCGGTAAACTGGCGCCATTATCAGATATTGTTATTAATGTGCCAGAAACAGAAACTTACAAAATCCAAGAGTTGCACGTACCGATATACCATGCGTTATGTTTAGCATTAGAAGAACATTTTTTTGGAGAAGTTAAGCCGAAGTGAGTTAATATAGAGAAATGTACTACACAAATTGAATGATTTAAGAGATAAACTAAAAAAGATGCTAAAATAAGTTAAAAAAAGGGTAATTACAATAGATAATATTCTAGCTATAACAATGGCTTTAATAATGTTTGTTATAGCTTCTTCATTTGCAAGAATTAACATAGACCCACATCATCAAGGAATGGTATTAAAACCAGCTATTGACGTGTTAAATGGGATGGTGTTATATCGTGATACATATTCAATGTATGGAGCTTTTTACACATATTTTCAAGCTTTAGCACTTTGGATATTTGGTGCGGAACTGCTTGTTCTACAAATACAAACAGCATTTATGTATGCAGTATCAGTATTTTTACTATATAAATTATGGAGACACTTCTTACCAAAAGCAGCAACTATGTTATCTGTAGTCTTGTTTATTGCAATGGCTCCATTTTATACAGAATTTTTTTACCCATGGTCATCAGTTTTTACTATGGTGTTTACATTGATTATCATTTTTATACTCTATAGTTATATAAACAAAGAAAGTATAACTAAGTTACTTCTTCTTGGAGTAATGACAGCTGTATCATTTTATACAAGGCAAGCAGTTGGTGGCACTTTGTTTCTTGCAGTGATAATATTCCTTATAGTTTATGCGTTGTTTGTAAAAGAGTGAACTATTAAGTTTTGGAAAACATTATGTTTTTATTTTATAGGAGTATTTTCTATAATAGCTATTTATACAATGTATTTACTTATTAATGGAGCATTGTATGATTGGTACATCCAATCAATAGATAAGGCAATTAGGTTTGGTATAACCGGTGAATGGTATTGGACTGATAACAATCCAAATCTTTTTATATCATTATTTTTTACTGGTCCAATAATATGGAGAGTATTACCAATTGTATCTTTGATTTTGTTTTTTATGTTTTTCTTTAAGAAATTACATTATAGTAAATATCGAATTAATGTATGTGAATATGCAACAAAAAAAGAAATGATGTTGTTTGGATTTTTGATTGTTGCACTATCTTCATGGCATCAGTATTATCCTATGTTTTGTCCGAGTCATGCATATTGGGCTACAGGACTTATGTTTGGTATATTAGTTTATGCAATTTTATTATTTCTAAAAAAGTTTAAACTAAACAATATTATTGCAATTATTTTGACAATGCTTATAGTCTTAACTCCACTTCTTCCTAATCAAATACCAAGAAGAGTTAATACTTCTTTAAGTGTGTTAGAAATGAATAAAAAAGAATTTGTTAAAATAGATTATGGATTTCATTTAAATGGTATTCGGACTAGTCAAGAAGTATATGAATTTTATTTAGATTACTTTTCATATATTGAATTTTTAAACATGAGTTTCCCTGATAAGCAATTTCTAAACTATTCAAAATACCCATTACTTGCAATTACTTTTCCTACTAATATTACAAATATGACTATGTTTGGGTCATCATGGTTTTATGTATACAGAGATTTTGGCGATAAACTTGAACTTTTAGTTGACGAGTTTAAACCAATATTAGTAACTGATAGAGAAATTCTTCGTAATTCGTACAATTTTTATGATTATTTTGGTAATTATGTATTAATATATGAAAATGAAAGCACATTAATATACGCTGATACTCAAACCGCTAATCTTCTCCAACAATTTCCTGAATAATATATGTTGGGCGGTTTTGTAACTCTGTGTATATTCTGCCTATATATTCACCCGTTAAACCCTGTATAATGAACATAATCCCCTGCGTTAGCAAGATTGCAGCCATTATTGATACCCAACCTTGTATAGCAATATCATTGAAAAAATAATGATATAGTACATACAGTATATAAAGAAAACTGGCAATCGATATAATTATTCCAAATGTTGTGGCTATTTTTAAAGGTTTATACGAAAATGATGTAATTCCGTCCATTGCGAGTATTAATAATTTACGGTACGGGTACTTTGTGACGCCGGCAAATCGTTCATCACGCACATACTCTACCGGAATCTGCTTAAAACCTACCCAACTGACCAGACCGCGAATATATCGATTCTTTTCAGGCAGTTTGTTCACAGTATCACATACTTTTCTGTCGATTAACCTGAACTCACCTGTATCAAGTGGTAAATCTATAGATGTTAAACTACGTATAAAACGATAAAAAACTTTAGCTGTGAGTTTTTTTACAAAGGATTCACCTTTTCGTTCTATTCGTTTTCCATAAACAACATGATACCCTTCTTTCCATTTTTCTATCATTTCCGGAAATATTTCAGGTGGGTCTTGTAAATCTGCATCAATTATAAAGATAGCTTGACATTTGGATTTTTCCATACCTGCTGATATAGCAGGCATATGACCAAAGTTTCGCGTAAAGTTAATTAACTTAACAGAAGAGTCTGTTTCGCAAAACGTAGATATTATATTTGCAGTATCATCTTTACTTCCATCATTTACAAATATAAGCTCATAAGGTTCATTTAAGTCTTTCATAACTTTTGTGAGTCTGTTATATGTTTCTGTTATAACCTCTTGTTCATTGTAGCAGGGTATTACGACCGAATATATTGGTTGTTTGCCCATTTAGATACTCCCTAAAAATTGTTTTATTTGTATTTTAATCGTTTTCAAGTGTAATTGATTTTTCGTGTTTTGAATGTTGAGTTTATATAGAAATTGTGATAATATACCGTATATTATTAATAGAAAGTAGTACTAATAAATTGTCACAAAAAGTATTATCAATTAAAAATGTCGCAGAAATAATTGAGAAACACAACGAACTGGAAACTGATACAATCATAAATACGAATCTTTCTGAATCTACCGAAGTAATAAGAAGACCATTTTATGAGTTTGATAATCAATTTAAAAAGCAATCAAACTGGTCAGATTCGCTTAATTCTGTATTTTATGACTCTGATTTTAAAACTCATCCACTTGAATTAAAAGAACATTCTATAGTTATAGAATACATCAAGGGATATTTTGACACACAGGGTGTGGGTTGTCAACTTTTTATTTGCGATTTTGGTTGTTCTACCGGATATATGCTAAGCAAAATTGAAAATGAGTTGCATGAGCCAATATTAATTGGTGTTGACATAGTTGATAGTAGTTTAGTAATGTTACATAATAATAAACCGGAGTATTTATTATTTAAATTCGATATAACAAAAATACCATTTCCGGACAATTTCCTTGATTGTATAATATGTTTAAATGTTCTTGAGCATATTGAAGATGATATAAAAGCACTCAGCGAATTTAACCGAGTATTAAAGCCAAATGGTATAGCATGTATTGCCGTGCCTTATGGAGCTAAACTATATGATTATTATGATGAATCAGTGTTGCATATAAGAAGATATGGAAAAAATGAGCTTGTTAGTAAAGCTCAAAGTGTTGGTTTTAGCGTTGTTAAAAGACGATTTCTTAATAGTTTTATGTATCTGCCTTTTGCTTTGAAAAAGAAGATAAATCGTGTGATACATAACAAGGCTAAGGACAAGTTCGACCGTATGCAAAGTGATGTAGAGTTATCGTGCAATATGTTTATGAAGGTATTATTTAATATTGATAACAAGCTCTCAGACTTAATAAAATTACCTTATGGTATTAGAGAGATAGTGTTGTTGAGAAAATGAATCACGGGGGAGATTATATATGCATCGTCTGGTGGAACTGTTTATGGTGAGCTACTATATAATCCTATTGATGAAAAGCACCCGACAAACCCTGTGAGCTCTATAAAATAATCTGCATTTTTAACATACCATCTTCAACTTTTACCATTTCGGCATCACATCTAATAATTTGTTTGCAGTATTCATTTTCGAGTGGTCATTTTGACCACTCGAAGTCCATCAAGTAAAAATAGATTTAGATCTTCTGACCAATAGAAAATACTTGTCATTGTAGTAACCTCCTTATGTATTATGGCAACCCTGTTACCATTCTTTGTGATTTTAATATACAGGTTAATCCACGTTTTGCAACTGTGTGGTCACTACATATTGTCTCAAATTCAAAAAAGAGTTGAAGTTTTTTCTGTAATCTGCCATTAGATTGTGGTATAATAAAAATCACTATCTGTCCGAATTGAAAGGCAAAAATTTGAACAGTAATTGAGATGCTTTTACCGCTCTACCTATTCATGACATACCTTTTCAACTCCACTTGCCAGATGCTTATGACATCGTTTTTATGTACTATAAAATATTCCGGTGTTATCTCATTCATACCCTCATAATAGTGATTACATATATAGTAATCACTGCCCTCAGCAACAACTAAAAAACTACTCTTTTCGGTATTTATGACCGTAAAACCTGTCTGATTTCCGCTGATGGAGTATCCTAAGAATCCTATACCAAAAATAATCCCAGCAAAAAGAAGGGTAACTATGATGATAGTCGCAGCCTTTTTAATTGAGTCTTCTCTTATATTCTGCTCTTCAACCAACTCATCTTTTGACGGAAGCTCTATATCAGGAAATTTACTTTTGAAATCAACTATCTGAGTTTCTATGGATGTTCTTACATTTATGTTTTCTTTTCCTGAGCTGTTACTAGCAAAAATGATAAATTGTGTAAGTGCCAAAACTACAGGGAATGCAATAGCAAATAACAAGTTTGATGTTATAAAAAATAAAATGAAACCAAAAACAATTGCAATAAACATTATATTAATTACATTAAGTATATAAAGCTGAGATTTTGAATGTCTTTCTTTTTTAAAAAATTTATCAAGCTCCTTTTTCCTAGGTTTTCCAACTAGGAAAATGAAAAGAAATGAAATAGCATATAAGAGAGAAACACACGAGTATAAAACAGCTTCGTACACAGATATATGAATCAACGAAAATGGAATATTAAAGCCATGGAAATATCCTAATTTATATACATATGCTATAAAATTGCCGATGATTCCGGCGAGCAAAACCATTCCTGCGATTGTAATACTATCTTTGATAGTTTTGAAAGCATCTTTGAAAGTGCTACTTTTTTGATTATTGGTATTTATTACACCCACAGTTTTTCACCTCGCTCATTATGCGATATCCACAAATCATATATAGTATATAAGATTACTTTGCGGTTTTCAACACAATGCATCATATGAGACAATGACAAGTACATTCATTATAATTATCAAACCTACTGTCACCTAATAATATAGCATATAAAATATTATTATAGTTTTAAAAATAATTTTCACAATATCTTGTAGATAAAAGATGTTAATAAAATAATGTATAACAAAATATAGTAATATTGAGATAAAGTAGGTTTTATTAACAATAAAACAATTATTTCAAAAAAGAGTTGATTTTATAGTTTGATTGTGATACTGTAGCACTTAAAATGACATGAATTAATCTCTGACACTTATAGAACAAGTTTTATTCTTACTTTGTATAATAATAAATTATTTATTTTGTTATTGATATTAACAATATGTTGTGGTAAACTCATTATTAATTAACAATATATTGAGAAGAAAGCTGGAGGTTTTTATGATAGGAGAAATTACTAATGTCTGATGAACAATTGCTGAAAGCGTTTGATTCATCACGTAGAACAACAAGCTTTGGTGAATGGACACGAGAAGAAGAAACTATGTATACTGCAAGAGTTGAAACTGTTCGCAATCTTAGAGGTAGTAGAGTTAGCAACTATAGCAACAAACAAAAAATGAATAGTATACCCAACTCAAGAAACTGGGCTGCTAGTATTGACTTGCCCAGTATATAGTTCTTAAATTAACTAGCGGTAACTGATAGTTCTGTTACCGTATGTTAGTGTGTCTAAATATAGGTAAGAGTGGAGAAAGAATGAGCAGTATAATTGTTAATTTAAGTAAACAGATAAATGGTTTTGCAGGAATAGAAAAATTAGAACAAGGAGCCGGTGATTATGTTGGTGCTCTATTGGGGCATTATGATTATTTTGAAATGCTAAGTTGTGAACGTATGGCTGACTTCTTCTTTTTTGAACAAGAGTATTCAAACTTACAAAAGCATGATTATGAAAAGCAAAAGTTGCACTTATACACAACAGAGGATGTTTGTTTTGGGTTGGATGAAAATGTTAACCAAAACTCACAATCAAATACTTCTAATCCATGTATAGCAAGACCAATAAATATTCAAAAGAAATGTAAATGTATTTTATCATCAGATGATTTTATACCATCATTTATTATGTTGACTTTGCTTGAAGTTGACTTTTTATCAACAATTATGTTCCATAATAATCTGGAAATAAATACTCAATCATCTTTACTTATTGAATTAAGTAAAATAATCGAAGAAATTGTACATGCATTATATGATGATAATCAATCAATTCGATTAAGTTTTATACCAATGCTATCAATGAGTCAGAACGAAGTAGCAATAATCTGGTATGTAAATAATGTGGATGTACCTGGTAAAATCATCGCTTATCTTCGTGATATTAAAGTTAGTATAAAACATGGTAGCTCACGTATATTGCAACAGATGTTTATAGGAAGCCGTACATTGGTTTCAATTATGCAGAAAGCATCTGAAAATAAAAATACCATCTCTACAAATGCGAAACTAGTAATAAGTTTAAGCTATAAAGAACCATGTAATAAAGATGAATTTATAGAAAGTTTAGCTAAGCAGATAGATACAGATATAACGAGTATAAATATTTATGAAAGATATGGGAGTAATGATACACTACTAGAGTTACCTTTAAATGAAAATGTAACCGCATTGTATACAGAAAAAAATGCAAATAAAGAAAATCCATTTGATAAATACTGCACTCATGTACATTCGCGTGTATCATTTCCAAAAATAAACTATAAACCACTTAAAACCATATCCTTAGAAATTAAGAAAAACATTACGCAAGAAGATTATAAAAAAATTACAAAGCTAATAGAGAATAAAGAAAACATTCGAGCTAGAATAGATAGTGTATATAACGGATTAATCTATATAAATAGTAATGAAAAAGAAAAACAACAGAATCCCTTTTTTCATAGAAATCCATTTATTCGTGATGCATTATATCTTTTATACACAGATTTTTTTCGCTGCAATGAATCTATGCCTAATCTTGTATGGGCAAAAGATTTAGAAGAACAGTTCATATCGGTATTAAACGCTATAAACCTAATAATTAACAAAATGCCTGAAATGCCTTATGAGAACAAGTTTAACAAAAAGCAAGATGATGAGAAATTAATTGAAGATATCAATAAACTTATTCAATGTATGCAACAAATTCATGGACAGGTAAGTCAAGGAAATAAACTCTTTTATGAAGCTCCTGGAGCTAGTCTGCCTTACTCAGGATCTTTTCGTAGTGTTATATGGATGTATAACGGAATCTTGAAACGTATATTATCTATCATCTATTCCACTAGAAGAGACACAAAACAGAAGAAAATAATACCTATTTTAACATTTGGAATGACTCCAGTTATAAAAGTAGACATGCTTGAAACATACTATAATACTAATGGACAGAAAGAAATTTTACTTTTGTATCAACTACCTGCTGCAGCTCTATATAGTATCTTACCTTTTACGTACTATTTACTACATGAATCGCACCATTTCTCTGCACCATCTTCAAGATATATTAGAAATATGATTATTGCTAATGAAGTTGTTTGTAATTATTTATTACTTTTATTAAGTAATTCACCACAAAACAAAGATAATGAAGAAACTGACTCATCATCATCAAAAAAGATGAATAATGAGTTGTATAATTTATTAACTAATGAATTTATTACATCGTATGAAGCTATAATACATGAACTGCTTGGCACATCAAATCCAGTACGTTTAGATGCTTCATCAAGTCTTTTTGTTTCTGCGTTGATTAAATCATTAAACGACATCCGAAGTAAAAAAGTTTCTGTTAAAGAACATTTAAGGAAAATGCTAGAAAATATTCAGAAGAATGAGCTTCATAAGTCTGTATTTAAAGCTATAAATATTATACTCGATTCTAACACATATACGGATTATAAAGCTTATGAAGAGATAAATAGTACTGTTTTTATTATTATAGATTCTATTCATGAAGCTTGTTGTGATTTATTCATGATTCAAGTCTCAAATATGAGTGTCTTTCAATATTTAGATTTTATTTGTGATTACTTTTATACTACGATGAAGCAATTTGACCCTACTCCCGAGTGTTTACCTGAAACTTATACAATTAGATTGGGGATGATTTTAGATTACTATTGCTCAACAAATGATGATATTGAAAACAATATACAAGATTATGATGCTCAAGCTTTTAAAATATTATCACAGTGGGAATGTAATAATGAAAATCATTTAAAAATAAATGATAAAGAGAATAAAGAAAACCATAGAACGGAATTCCGTTTAAGTGTATGTAATTGTTTTAAAGGAATACTTCAAAAATATCGCGATACAACAATAAATAGAATAAAACTGCAAGAGCTTATGAGAATTGGCAATTTTGATATAATAGCTAATAATCTATTTGATTGTGCAATAGATGATTCATGTGAATTAACTATAGAAAATAATAGTTTTAATATGAATGCAGGTTTGATAAATCGTTTATTTGAGGAATACAATAAAATCCAAACAAGTGAAGAAACAAAAATTTATCGCGAAAAGGATTTAATGAAATTATCTATTAATATAATACAATATTTCTCTGGACAGACTCAATCATGGTCTGATATATGGAATGAATCTATGCAATCAAAAGATAATTACTTGACGTTAAATAATTACAAAATTATAAATGATACATTAAACTCTCATAATGTGATTGATGTAATGCCAAGGAACTATGAATATGAGTTTCATGTTTTTTCGTTTAATGATTTTATACCATCAATAGCAAGTATCTCTGACATATTTCAATACAATAAACATGATGAGGTGCTTTGGTATAGAGGAGTTGAGAATCAAAATTATGGTTTAACTCCATCAATATATCGGCTTTATAATGATAAAGAAGAATTAAAAGGTAGAAGTGGTTTATATCAAAACAACTTATTGAATGAATTTATCGCAAGAGCTTCAAACTCTGGAGATATCAATTTAACACAAGTTAGTTCTTCAGCAGATTGGCTTTCTGTTATGCAACATTACTCTGCTAAAACTCATTTTCTGGACTGGAGTGAACAACTTTTTGGTGCAATGTATTTTATGCTTGAACCATTAATACGGTTGAAGAATGAATCTACAAACATGGATATAAAAACAAGAGAGAAAAAAACAAAAGAAATAGGAGCTGCTTTATATATTTTAGCTCCACATAGATTAAATGCAGCACGATTGGAAAGTATAAAAAAAGTTGAACATGAATTAGTAGATAATATGAGTAAAAAGTATGAAAAATGTATAAAACAAAAAATTGCATTATATAATAGATATAGTAACATTATACCTAATCTTTCAAGAGAAGAGAAAGACTCAAATTTTGATTCTTTTCTTTTGGGATGTAAAAATTGTAGTGAATGTAATGAAAAAATACAAATAATATGTCAAGCACAAATGCCAATAGCTATACAAACTAATCGTTCGAATAAGCGTATATCTGCACAAGCTGGTACTTTTGTTGCATTCTCAACAAATGCATTTGCGAAATCTTTGAATTATGATTTATTGAATATTCAAAAAAAGTGGATAGAAGATCGAATATGTAAAGAACCTTTTGTGTATAAATTGGTTATTCATAAACATGCAATGTAAGATATAGTAAACTGGTTGGAAACTATTGGTATTAGAACATTTCGCTTCTATCCAGACTTAGAGTATATTGGTAGAAATATTGTAGATAGTATCACAAAGTAATAGTGAATATGGTTAGACAATTTTATTGTTGATATTATACATAGCATAGAAGTAGAGAGAAATAAAGTAATGGATAATAAACAAATACAAACTAAAATTGATTATATTAAATATTGTTATTCACAGATTGAAAGTTCTCGAAGTAGTTATCATCAAAGAGCAGCAATGTTAATGGTTATAATTGCGTTTATGGTATCTGCTTGTGTTACCTCTGTAAGAAGGCTTTCTGAAATATATTTAGAAAATAATAATGCTCTATATTATACTTTAGTAGTATTTTGGGTATTCTTATTATTATCTTTATTAATTACAACGATATTTACAATTCTTATGGTAATAACATCGTTAAAAAAAGATAAAAGAAATGTCAATCATGCTCTAACAGCATATAATCATGTATTATCATTAGATGTGTGTGAGCATCAAGATGAAAATCTTAAAAGAGTTGTTAATGAATTGACTGATGTAGATATATTAGATCACTTAACTAATGAACTCCATTATCTATCACGCTTAACAAAAAAGCGTCACAAGCAGATTAAAAAAGCTTATGTTTCCATGTTAATAAATGTAATTATTTTTACAATCGTAATTATATTCGATCTAATTGTAATATACTCCAGGTGATATACTAATTTTTTTAAAGATAAAAATAAATACCGGAGAATATTGATATGATTAATCCTTCTCAAGCGAACAATGAAAATATTGCTTACTTAAAATTTTGCTTTAAAGCAATAGAAAATAACAGATCTAATACCAATCATAAAGCCTCAGTGATTATGATTGTAGTTGCGTTGTTATTAAATATTTGTATAACTTCAATGTATAAGGTTATAGATGATAATGCTCATACAAGTATAATGGGTATTATTTTTTTTGTTGTTATAATTCTAATAAAAATATTAACAAAAATAATAATGAGTTAGAATAATGAGGATTAATGTATGACAACTATATATCTCATTCGTCACGCTGATCCCGATTATAATGTATTAGATAGTGAGATAAGACCACTAACTAAAAAAGGTTACACAGATCGAAAAAAAATCACATCTTTCTTTGTTGATAAAGAGGTAGATGTAGTTTTTTCTAGTCACTATAAACGTAGTATAGATACAATACATGATTTTGCAAAACAATATGATTATGAAATAAATATTGATGAACGCTTTTGTGAGCGTATAAGAAATACTGTCGGATATCTTCCGGATTCAATGTTTAAACATCTTATGAAAAAATTATGGAACGATTTTAACTATAAAAATGATAATGAAGAAAGTTTATACGACCTTCAAAAGCGAGGCATACGAGCTATAAATGATATATTGAGAAAATATAAAAATCAAAAAATTATTATTGGTATGCATTTGATAATCATCTCTGTGATAATAAAAAAATATAACCCCCAATATAGTTTTGATGATTTATGGAAATTAAAAGATGAGATGCCTTTTATTGTAAAATTATTATTTAATGATTATAACTGTGTTAGTATAGAACGATATGATTTGTTTAATAACTGTACTTATAAAATAATGTAGTACATATAATCTACCCCAGTTTTTAGTCCAAGTTTAACGTTAGTGTTCGATAGATTTATGCTAAGAAAAATTAAAAATGAGCTGTGTGAGCAAATATTAATAGGTGTTGACATAGTTGATAGTAGTTCTCGTCTTTGACAGTTCATATTTTCAATTACTTAGGCAATTGAAATTACAAAGAAAATCTTTACTTAATATAGATTTTATCAAAAATTATATAATATTCAGTGTACAGATAATGTACAATCCACCATGACCACCCAAGGAGGACACCCACCATGCCTAATATAATAATTGACGAAGAGTTCCAAGCTTTACTCCCACCACTTGATCCCACCACTTGACCCACTTGAACTAGAAGGGTTAACTCAAAATATTCTTGAACATGGCTGTATGCTACCACTGATACTATGGAACGATATACTCATCGACGGGTACAATCGTTATTCAATATGCACAGAGTATGATTTGCCGTTTAATACAATTGATATAGAGCTCGAAACAAGAGATGATGCGTTGGAGTGGATGATTACTCACCAGCTTGCACGACGTAATTTGACCTCAATGCAAAATAGTATATACCGTGGTATGTTATACAATCTTGAGAAGAAGAGTCATGGGGGAGACTATTGGACAGATAGACAAATCTCGATGGGTCACAATGAGCCATCGAGATCAAGTACTGCTGACAAACTTTCAGACAGATTTAACATTTCGCCTAGAACTATCAAGCGAGATGCTGAAATGGCAGAGGTTGTTTCAGCTATCGGACGTGTTTCGCTGGACGCAAAACAAGAAATATTGCTCGAAAAAACCAAGATAAGTCGTAAACTCCTGCGAAGATTATCAGGAGCTAGTGAAGAAGAGATAACAAACATTGCACAAAGCATTGAAGATGGTACATTTAATGCAAAAGAGTTTCAAAATGATGCTACAGGACAAATAGTTCAAGTCAATCAAAACGATGCTGGCGTGAAGTCACTTGAACTTAATAATACTGACTATATAAACGATTTAGTAAAATCCCTAGTTGCACCGATAGTAAGTGCTGCAAACTCTTTTGGAGCAAACTTACATAAATTAAACCAAAACAGTGGTACAAGTGATGTAAAATCTATGCTCAGATTATACATTTATGATTTGGAGCGGTTATATGAGGGAATGTAGGTGCTGATAAGAGCATACCTACCATCATTTAAATGCAATACACAGTCAGCTTCCAGACCATATCTGTCGCTATAATATGATATTTGACCTCCCAAAGCGGAGGAATATATTTTTAAATCGCGAGTACATAAACTTTCAAATATAAATCCAAATGTGTTCATATCAAGTATGTAAGCATCAGGTTACAATGAGGCCATTACGTTTACATATTGTTGATATCTGTATATCCTCTTAATGATTAATCGTTGACTATCCTGTTAGATACTTCCATAGCTAAAATAGTTTCTGCATTACCTGCATGGGACTTGAATATATTTATCGGGAAATATTTATTAACTGTATTTACCTTCTCGCTTGTTGCATATAATAGCAATTGATTCTCATTTGGTATATCAAAACCTGCTCCCATATCAAAAGTTATTTTATTAGAACCATCATGTTTAGTCGTCACTTTTTTCGTTCTCAGAGGCAGTAGCTTGTTACCACCTTTGAGGTCAGTTCCATCAGAGTTGGTTAGGGAGTACAAACTTACCGAATCTGTAGTGTTTTTTCGGTCAAATCCCAGCATGAAAACCTCTCCTGAAATGTTGGAAAACAAACCTATGTTTTGATATTTTTCTGCAACAGTATAGGTTTGCTCTCGCTCCACTTCTCCATGATGTTGGATATCTTTGAAATTCGTCGAATCTCCAAG
>JAITFR010000207.1 GCA_031281255.1 Oscillospiraceae bacterium | reverse complement strand
TCTGGAGCATCCCCAAGCCCAAGTGGTGATATTTCGGGGGTTGCAAAAAACAGCTTCTATATTGAAGATGGTAAAGTGACTGATGCAATATCAGAAACAATGGTATCATTTAACATTGTTGACATTTTACAAGACATAGTCGCAATATCAAAAGAACAAATCATGGACGGCGGCAGCATATTACCATGGTGTTGCTTCGACGGCATTACTATCAGCGGAAAATAGGAGTTAGGGTATAGAACTTAGTGTAGGGGCGACCGTCCCCGGTCGCCCGTGTTGCCGGAACAGACTTCTCGGGCGACTGAGGGCAGTCGCCCCTACAAAGAATAAACTAAATTGGAATGATGGAGGATTTAATATATGAAGTTTTCACAGATGCCTTATGAGCGCCCTGATGTGGAGAAGTTAACCACAGAGTCCGAAACACTCATTAACGCAGTAAAAAATGCAAAAAGTGCAACAGAAGTGCTTGAACTGCACAAGGATTTTACAAAAACAAATAAAAATCTATATACCCTAAATGCACTGGTATACATACACCACTCATTAAACACAAAAGACGAGTTTTATGATAAAGAAAATGATTTCTTTGACCAAACAGGACCAATCTTCACAAAAATGGGTCTTGGATTTTATAGTGAAATTGTGAAATCACCATTCCGGGCAGAGCTGGAGAAAGAGCTTGGTCACCTGTGGTTTGTAAATGCAGAGCTTAAACTTAAAGGTTTTGATCCTAAAATCATTGAAGAAATGCAAAAAGAAAATGCTTTAAAAAGTAAGTACAACAAGCTATTGGCATCAGCAGAGTTTGACTTTGACGATAAAAAGTTAAACCTCTCACAACTACGTGCATATATGCTCTCACCCGACAGAGAAATTAGAAAAGCGGCATACAAAAAACGTACAGAGTTTTTCGTAAAAAACGAAAAAGAGCTTGATGAAATCTATGATGAATTAGTAAAACTCCGCCAAATTATGGCAGAAAAACTAGGATATAAAAACTTTGTGGAGCTTGGATATATCTGGCAGGGGAGAAACTGTTACGATGCTTTGACTGTTAAGCGTTTTCGTGACCAGGTAAAAAGTACATTAGTGCCGTATGTTGGAAAACTCCACGAGCAAAGACGTAAGGATTTAGGTGTTGAAAAACTAAAATACTACGACGAAGATGTATATTTTGCAAATGGAAATCCAACACCAAAAGGTACGCCGGAAGAAATGTTTAAAGCCGGTGAAAAAATGTATGATGAACTTTCACCGGAAACCCGTGAGTTCTTTGAATATATGCAAGAAAATGAACTTTTTGATGTACTTGCCAAGGAAGGAAAGTCAGGTGGAGGATATTGTCACTTTTTACCTGATTACGGCTCACCATTTATCTTTGCAAACTTTAACGGAACCAGTGAAGATGTTGACGTTTTAACACATGAATGTGGACATGCTTTATGCTGTTATTTATCAAGAGACATTGAACCAATTGAATATATGGATTACACTTATGATATTGCAGAAATTCACTCTATGGCGATGGAGTTTTTCACCGGTGAATGGATGAATCTGTTTTTCAAAGAAGAAACAGATAACTTCCTAAAAATGCAGCTAACAGCAGCACTTGTGTTTATCCCGTATGGTTGTATGGTTGATGAGTTTCAACACATCGTATATGATAATCCAAATATGACCCCAACCGAACGAAAAGAAGCCTGGCAAAAACTGGAAAATGAATATAAACCACATCTTGATTTTGACGGTGATGAGTTCTTTGGAAAAGGCGGACACTGGCAAAGACAAACACATATCTACGAAAGTCCATTTTATTACATTGATTATTGCCTGGCACAAACCTGTGCGGTGCAGTACCGTTTGTGGATGAACGAAAATCTTGATGCATCATGGAAAAGCTACATAGACCTCTTGAAAAAAGCAGGAACAAAAACCTTTATTCAAGTTGTAGCAGAAGCAGGATTAGAATCTCCGTTTGAAGGTAAATGCGTAGAAAACATTGTTAAAGGCGTTAGTGAAATACTGGTATAACGGACACATAGAATAGGCATTATAAATGAAGCGGCATAAGGAGTATTTTCATGAAAAAATATATCAAGCTTGCAAAATCACTTGGAGCGGATAATGTTGTAAAAGTAACCCCCAAAGACATAGTTTTTGATGGCAGAACAATACTAAAATGTATGTTTGGGTGCGGCTCATGGGGAAAAGGCTGCACATGCCCGTCACGTCCGGGATTTTTGTCGTCTAAAGAATACGAGGAACTATTGCGTAAATACAAAGCTGTATTGATAATACATTCGACAAGTAAGGTAACATCACAAAAAGTATCATTCGAGATTGAAAAAGAAGCATTTTTGAGCGGTGATGTTCTGGCTTTTTCAATGTCTGATTGTGCACTCTGCGAATCTTGTGCAGGATACACAGATGAACAATGCAGGAATGTAAAAATGGCACGTCCGTCATTTCATAGTGTAGGAATTGACGTTTTTGCCACAGTGAAAAAACTCGGTCTTCCCTTAGAAGTGCTAAGTAACCCCGACGAAGAACAACAAAACTGGTACTCCGCAATTTGGCTAAATTAACAACTGGTTTTATCAGATGAAAATAAATATCCCAAAAAAAGTACTATTCATAATTAATACACTGGAAAAAGAAGCGTATGAAGCGTATGCTGTTGGTGGTTGTATTCGTGATTCTATAATCGGAGATACACCAAAGGATTGGGATATCTGCACATCGGCTTTACCCGAGCAAGTAAAAAAATGCTTCAAAAAGTACCATGTTATTGAAACAGGATTAAAGCATGGTACAGTTACTCTAATGATAAACCGCAAACCTTATGAAATAACGACTTTCCGAATTGATGGTGATTATAGCAACAACAGACACCCTGATAAAGTTAATTTTGTCAGGGTGCTTAAAGACGATTTATCAAGAAGAGATTTTACTATTAACTCAATGGCTTATAACCCAACTGTAGGTTTGGTAGATTATTTTAATGGTGTTTCTGATATAAAAAACCGGATAATTCGCTGTGTTGGTGATGCAAATAAAAGATTTCAAGAGGATGCTCTAAGAATTATGAGAGCTATCCGATTTGCTTCTGTTTTAGGATTTGATATTGAAACAGAAACATCAAACGCTATTGATGTAAATAAGGAGCTTTTACAAAACATAGCAGTAGAGCGTATTTCAGTAGAATTAAATAAACTTTTAACCGGCATAAATGCAAGTAAGATTTTATTGTCATTTTCATCAATTATTGAGGAAATAATACCGGAGCTTAAACCGATGATAAAGTTTAATGAAAATAATCCAAATATTTTTAACACTTGGAAACACACTATAAAAAGTATACAAAATATACCTGAAAAAGTTGATTTGCGTTTAACCATGCTTTTGCATGATATAAGAAAACCTGAGAATAATTCTACTGATGGTAATAAAAAACATCAGCAGGAAAGCTCAGAAGCTGCACGAAAAACATTAAAACGCTTAAAGTATGATAATAAAACAATCAAAATGGTAAAGACATTAATTCTTTATTTTGATGAAAATATTCAACCTGACAATATACATGTAAAACGGTGGTTATTTAACATTGGTGAAGAAACCTTCCGCAAATTGTTGATTGTAAAAAGAGCAGATATTACATCTCAAGAAGAAATTAACAACAAGGAACTGGAAAATCTTGATGTTGTTTCATTAGTGTTAGCAAAAATCGTTGAACAAAACCAATGCTATTCATTAAATACATTAGCAATAAACGGCAAAGATTTGATGGATATAGGAGTACCAAAAGGTGAAGAAATAGGAGAAATACTAAACCAACTCCTGGATTTAGTAATAAACGAAAAAATCAAAAACGATAAACAGCAACTATTAAAAGAAGCAAAGAAGCTGTCCGGGGTGACTCCATGATACAAAAAATTACCTCGATAGTGCGAAGGTGTATAGATGAATACGACATGATACAGCACGGTGAGACTATTGCTGTGGGATTATCAGGTGGAAAAGATTCACTTACACTTTTGGATGCTATGGTAAATATCAGTAAGTATCACCCGAAGCAGTTTAAGGTTCATGCTGTCACACTCTCTATGGGATTTGACGGGATGGATTTTTCACCGCTTGTTGAACATTGTAAAACACTTGATGTACCATATAGTATCAAACACTCTGACATATATAAAATCGTATTTACAGACCGAAAGGAGAAAAACCCATGCTCCTTATGTGCAACAATGCGGAGAGCAGCATTATGCAACATGATAAAAGAGCTTGGCATACAAAAGATTGCACTGGCTCACCACTATGATGATGCGGTGGAAACATTCTTAATGTCATTAGTTTATGAAGGACGGATGCACTGTTTCCAACCGGTTACATATCTTGACAGAACTGACACATATCAAATTCGCCCGATGTTATATATCAAAGAAGAAATGATAAAAAGATATGCAAAATCAATGGATTTACCGGTTATTGTTAACACATGCCCGGAAAATGGATATAGTAAACGCGAAGAAATAAAAACATTGTTAAAAACCCTGGGTAAAGACTACCCGGGGTTAAAAACAAATATTTTTGGTGCTATGCAAAAACTTCCCTTAAAAGGCTGGAAGAGTAGAAAGTAGAAAGTAGAGAGTAGAGAGTAGAAAGTGTGCGGTGAGGTGTATGTGTTTTTTCGGTTTCGTAAAGCGAAACCATGGATGGTGCATATAGCGAACTTCGTTCGCATTGGAAGAATGCTATGCATTCTTCGTAATGGCTCGCGTAGCGAGACTATGAACACGATGTGAAGTCATTCGGAAAGAAACCGCTAAAAAATACATACATCCAACGCAAGCACACGTAGAGATTAAAGCATCTATCTCTTTGAGAATTGTGGAGCGCGGCGGGCAGCTTTGAGACCATACTTTTTGCGTTCCTTCATTCTTGAATCTCTGGTTAAAAATCCTGCATCTTTTAGAGCGGATCTGTAATTCTCATCAACAAGTAATAATGCACGAGCGATACCATGACGTATTGCACCGGCTTGACCTGTGACACCACCACCCTTAACAGTAGCTTTGATATCAACTTTTGATGCAGTGCTTGTTGTTTGCAGAGGTTGACGAACAATGTATTTTAGCGTTTCAAGACCAAAAAAGTCATCAATGTCACGATCGTTTATAGTGATAGTACCTGTACCATTTGGGTAAAGGTGTACTCTTGCAACAGAGGACTTTCTTCTGCCTGTGCCATAAAGATAAGGTTTTTTACTTGTGTACATTATTTACTACCTCCTTGTGTGCCTTGAGTCCAGACAATTGGTTTTTGAGCTTCGTGAATGTGCTCTCTACCCGGGAAAACACGAAGACGTTTTAGAGCACCACGGTCTCGAGTGTTTTTTGACATCATACCTTTTACAGCTTGCATCATAGCAAATTCAGGTTTTGTCTCCATGATACGTTTATATTGGGTTTGTTTTAATCCGCCAACCCAGCCACTATGACGACGATACATTTTTTGCTCCAGTTTTTTTCCTGTGAGAACTGCATCGGCACAGTTGATAACAATGACAAAATCACCGCAGTCTACATTTGGTGTATAATCGACTTTATGTTTGCCACGTAATAAGTCTGCTGCTTGTGTTGCAGTACGTCCAAGAGGGGTTCCGGCGGCATCAAGGATATACCAATTGCGAGCAATTGATTCCTTTTTTGCAAGAGTAGTTGACATTACAGTGTTCCTTCCTTAAAATATAGATTTATAAAAGCTATTAATGTATACCATAATACGATAATAGCTGTCAACAACAAAATTAAACTACAAAGATAAATCTCGTTATATCTCGTTAAAACGCCAAATATCTCCAAAATGCTCAAAACGCAAATCAAAAATAAACACAGAAAAGTTCTAAATATTTACTTCTGCCTATTTACGGGCGGATTGCCATCCGCCCCTACAACAAGCCCACTTTCTAATCCCTAACCCCTAGTCCCTAATAAAAAAATGAGGTGCTAACATGGATAATAAAGTATATGTTGCTCAGTGTGAAAGCTACGATATCAAAAAAGTTACTACTGCGGTGAATAGAACGATTAAAGCATTTGGTGGAGCAAAAGCTATTCTCGGTGAAAAAAAACGTGTTGTTGTTAAGCCAAATCTTATAATGCCAAAAAACCCAAAAGATGCAGTAACTACTCACCCAGCCGTTGTTGAAGCTGTGTGTAAAGCTTTTGTTGACGTTGGAGCAGATGTAGAAATTATTGATTCAACAGGAGGGCCGCATACAAAGTTTGTGTTAAAAATGCTTTACGGTAAAACAGGTATGAAAAAAGCGGCAGAAAACAGCGGAGCGAAGCTATCATTTAA
>JAITFR010000016.1 GCA_031281255.1 Oscillospiraceae bacterium | reverse complement strand
GAGCCTGTGAAGAATTTTGTGTAAACGGGTATTTTGCGTTGTGAGGATTCATGTTAATTTTGGTCAAATTTAATCATAAATTGGTTAAGTATCGCTCCCCAGTTTCGGATTGGCATCGTCCATTTCTTTTCAATATTTATAATTGCGAGATAGACAGATTTAAAAGCGGCACTATCATCAGGAAAGACGGTTTTTGTTTTGGTATATTTACGGATGGTGCTGTTAAGGCTTTCTATCACATTGGTAGTGTAGATAATAGTTCTAATTTCATTAGGATAATCAAAATAATGGGTAAGGTTATCCCAGTTGTTTTTCCATGACTTAACGGCATAGCCATATTTTGTATTCCATTTTTGTTCAAACCGATGTAGTGCATCTTTGGCGACGGAAAGATTAAGGGCTCCATAAATTTCTTTTAAATCAGCCACAAATTCTTTTCGTTCTTTCCATGTTACATATTTACAGGAGTTGCGTATCTGATGAACGATACACAGTTGGGTTTGTGCTTTAGGATATAAGGAATTGATTGCCTGTGTAAAACCTTTAAGATTATCGGTACAGGCAATGTTTACCTCTTCTACACCCCTGTTCTTCAGGTCGGTTAAAACGGATAGCCAAAATGCTGCACTTTCCGTTTCTGCTACCCACATACCTAATACTTGCTTCAATCCATCCTCGTTCAACCCGATAACCAAGAATATGGTCTTGCTGATAATCTTTGAATTATGGCGTATTTTGAAAGCTATGCCGTCCATCCACAGTACATAATAGCGCTTTTCCAAAGGGCGGCTCTGCCACTCTTTGATGTGTTCAATAATGCGATTGGTTACGTTGGATATGGTGCCCTCGCTGACCTCAATTCCATACAGTTCCCGAACCTGTTCCTCTATATCACGGGTGGACATACCGCGAGAATAGAGGCCAATAATCGTCTCTTCTATTTGCTCGGACATACGGCTGTGTTTAGGGATTAATTGGGGGCTAAACTCGCTGTTGCGGTCACGAGGTATGCTCAGTACCATGTCGCCCAAAGAGGCGCTTTTTACGGTCTTCTTTGAGCTTCCGTTTCGAGAATTGCCGCTATGATGGCCTTTCGGGTTATATTTTTCATAGCCTAAATGATCGTCTAATTCTGCTTGAAGCATGGATTCAATGCCTTCTTTAAAAAGGCTTTGAAAAAAATCTTTAAATTCTTCCTTGTTCTTGAACTGTTTGAAGAAGTCTTTGGGAATCTCTAATTTTTTGTCATTCATTGTGTTAATGTATTAAGGTTTATTCCCCTCATTGAGTCGGGCATGCCCGACTCAATGAGGTTCCTCAATACAACGCAAAGGTAGCGTTTACACAAAATTCTTTACACCGCCGAAAATCGCAATCCCAAAGGCGTTTATTCTATTGGGCTTAATATTGTGTTTATTTTTAGAGGAAATATTGGTAAAAAATTGATTCAACCATTAACAAACTTATTTTTTCAGTCTAGCAATAATAATAACAGGATTGGCTTCAGTTTTATTATTTACCTTATATTCCTTTAGGTCAGATGTAACCTTTTTTAATTGGTCGACTGCTCTTTGAGGCCCTTTTGGAGTAAGATTATTGTTGTTGCCTCCGAAAAAAGACGCATCATACCATGTTACAAATTCGTTTTCATTTTGTTGTTTTGGCCAAAAGTCCAATCCACCGTCATAGTCGTTTGGGATGCCTGAGGCAATATTAACACCATAAATATCTGCTGGTATGCCTGATGATTTAGGAAACAGCATAGAACAGAACTCCTTCTTATCATAGTATTGAAAAAACTTCTCATTGTTGTAAATGTATGAAACCAAAACATAATCATGGGTTTCAAAAACAGAACAAATGAAAATACGACTATTATACTCTTTCATATATAATTCCGGATCACTCAAATCTTGTACAGATAACGAGTACTTCCCTGTGTTGATGATATATTTGGGAACAAAGATATGTTCCTTGATAATTCGGTAAACAGTATCATTAAGAATTGCATTCTTCACATGCAGCTGTCCATTATACATGTAGTACCAATAATCACCCGGATATGTTCCCACGCCACGTTGAGTAGAAACAAAATCAATATTTTTAATTCTTTCCGACAACAGCTCATAATCACTAGAAAAAAAGGAGTAATTGAAAGGGGGCTCTCCCTCATTAAAGGGATCATTAAGATGCATCGTAACGAATTCGTTATTAAATTGAGTGCAAATAGGTCCGCATAATCTTTTATCCACAGAAATTGTATGAAGGAACTTTCCATTAAAGTTATAGTACATCAGTTGTCCTTCATCTCGTGAAACCTTTGTCGAAAGAATTATTTGTTGGTTTTTTTCATCAATCGCAAAAAGAGAGGCATTAAGGTATTCTCCGGGGCCATTTCCTTTATCACCAATCTTACTGACAAACTTACCGGTACGGCTAAAAAGATAACACAATCGTGTTGTACTGCAATAGACTAAAATATAATTATTTGAAACTTTGATATTTTGATTTTGTCTGATTACTCCAACCATACAGTTAACATTTGTTTCCAAGGGAATATATTCGATAGATTCCACTAAATTATTTAGTGATAACGAACCTTGTAACGTCCGCTCAGGATCTATTTTTATGATATCCTGACCACTTTCAGAGCAAGCTTGTGCGAATAACAAAACAAGAAAACTATATAAAAACCTGTGTGTCATATACTTGATTTTCGTTCTGCAAATATAGTAAAAAAAAATAAAATTACGTAGAAAATAGCCGTAAGGATTATTTACCAATATCCTTACGGCTAAATTTTTAACTCTACTAAAAACAGGAATCACTGCATTTGTATCCACACTGTGGACAAGAGCAATTTTTGTAAGCGATGTCGACACAGTCGTCTCCGGAAAATGTTCCACTACCGTCTAAACATGTAGCTTCACATTTGCCTCCACCATTCGCACCACCACCTTCGGTAACAAGTCCATTACCACCTCCGATAATGTGTTTCAACTCTCCGTTTGAGAGGGTGTTAGAAATCGTTTGATAATTGATCGTTTTCATAAAATTTTGAATTAAAAGTAAAAAAATAGTTTGATTTGTAATAAATTCCGCCTCCCTTCGAGCGGGTTAATTGATTAAACATTCCGTGATCTTTTTATTCTCAGATTTAAAGTCTGTAAAATAATATAAGTCTTCTATCTTGTAGTTCTCAGGCAGCTGGTACC
>JAITFR010000132.1 GCA_031281255.1 Oscillospiraceae bacterium | reverse complement strand
GCGATAAACCATTATTATCCGATGAGTTATTCCGATATTATCTTTGAAAACGCCAGAGAGTTTGACCTCGAGCCGGAGTTGATATTTGCTGTCATTCACGCAGAAAGCCGTTTTAGAGCAAATGCAAGGTCTCCTGTTGGTGCCAGCGGTCTTATGCAAATCATGGAGGACACGGCAAACTGGATAGCACCGATGGCAGGAATAGACGATTTTAACTACAGCGAACAAATTATGGACCCGGAGATTAATATTCGGCTTGGAAGTTTTTATTTAAGAATGATGTTAAACCGCTTTGAAGACCTCACAGTTGCTCTTAGTGCATACAACGCCGGAAGTGGTAACGTAGGCAATTGGCTAAATAATCCCGAGTACAGCAGTGATGGGGTAACACTTAATTATATCCCATTTGCAGAAACCCGAAACTACATAGAAAAAGTAGAAAGAAACATGGATATATATAGGACTTTGTTGAATGTAACAAGTGTGTTTAGATAAGAATGCATAATGCATAAACGAGAGTTTAGGGAATAGGGAATAGGGAGTAGGGAATAGGGAGTAGGACTCTTATGCCCTCTTTAGCAAAGAGGGTGCCCTCCGCAGAGGGCGGGTGATTTGAATCTTGACGATTTGCAAGAGTTTCTCCTAATGCATTGTTTGCAACGAGATGCCTTCTTTAGAAAAGTGATTTATAATGATACAATTTGATGAATATAAGCAAAAAATAAATACATTAAAACCAATGCTTGATAGCTTAAAAGCTGCTATGAAGCTTGATGATGCTGCGGTTGAATTAAAAAGTCTTGAAGCAGAAAGTGCAAAAGACGGATTTTGGAATAATCTTGAGAACTCTCAAAAAGTTTTGCAAAAAATAAAACAATTGCAAAACAAACAAACAGTATATGAAAAGCTTGATAATTCTTGGAGTGATTTGTTTACTCTATGTCAAATGGGAGCAGAAGAAAACGATGAAAGCCTACTGACAGAGATTGAGGATGGATTATCAGTATTTACAAAAGCACTTGAAACTGCAAGGCTTGAAACTCTATTATCAGGTGAATATGACAATAACTCTGCGATTGTTTCGTTTCATGCAGGAGCAGGTGGAACAGAAGCACAGGATTGGGCGCAAATGCTTTATCGTATGTATACACGTTGGGCAGAGCGGCACGGTATGAAGTACAAGATACTAGACTGGCTCGACGGTGAAGAAGCAGGTATGAAGTCAGCATCTATCCAAATAGATGGTGACAATGCTTACGGGTTGTTAAAAAGTGAAAATGGTGTACATCGCCTCGTGCGAATCTCCCCGTTTGATTCATCAGGACGTCGCCACACATCATTTGCCGCAATAGAAGTAGCGCCACTAATATCAGACGACGTAGTTCTCGAAATCAAAAATGAAGATTTAAGAGTTGACACATTCAGAGCTTCGGGAGCTGGTGGTCAGCACGTAAACAAAACTGAAAGTGCCGTGCGTTTAACGCACCTGCCGACAGGACTTGTTGTCGCATGTCAAATGGAACGCAGCCAGCACCAAAACAAAGAAGTAGCAATGCGAATGTTACGCTCAAAGTTACTTGAGATTAAAGAACGAGAACACCTCGATAAAATAAGCGATATAAAAGGTGAGCAAATGAAAATAGAGTGGGGCAGTCAAATACGCAATTATGTCTTTATGCCCTATACTTTGGTAAAAGACACCCGCACAAACTACGAGGAAGGCAACGTAAACGCAGTAATGGACGGTGAAATCGACGGGTTTATCGAAGCGTATTTGAGTAGTTAGGGAATAGGGAATAGAGAATAGGAAGTAGAGAATAGGGAGTAGGGAGTAGGGACGACGTCATTGCGAGGAGAAACTCACGAAGTGAGTTAAGACGTGGCAATCTACAGTTTGTAGGTATAGATTATAATGAAATGCAAAATAATAAAGTTTTGAGGTTTAGTATGAAAAATTACACATTACGTATTGTGTTAGTATTGCTGGTTTTATCAGTAATTTCAATAAGCATAATTGGATGCTCAAGAGATTCAGACAATAACGAAACACCGGATTATGTATATGATCCTGATGTGACGCAATTTCCTCTACCAGAAGGTGTCGCATGGATAGATAATATAACCATTTCAGAAGAAATGATTTACTTCACAGCTATGCCTATAGG
The DNA here is from genome assembly GCA_031281255.1 of Oscillospiraceae bacterium. GTDB lineage: Bacteria > Bacillota > Clostridia > Oscillospirales > Oscillospiraceae > WRMH01. The sequence goes on along the minus strand of JAITFR010000132.1, from coordinate 5,399 downwards.
GTATGAAGTAGAACCTTTTGTAGTTCAAAGCATTTATTCAATGAACATTGATGGTAGTAATGTCAGAATGTTACCAAATTACAGCATAGAAATTAATATTCCAACTGATGCCGAAGATGGTTATACTCACATTCGAGGTTTGACTACAGATGAAAACGGAAATATATGGGTTGCCGAACAAGGTGAATATTTTTACTTTCCAGAAGGTATCGCAGATGATGAAGAGCGGTGGCGTTCACGAATAGTAGTTTTGGACTTTGTACACGTTCGGAAACTCGACAATAATGGAGCTGAAATATCATCTATTGATATAAGTCAAATATCTACATACAGAGATTTTCATAACATTACTGCATTTGCTGTTGATGGTAACGGTTTATTTTATATAGGATCAGGGTCAAGTGTTTATATATTTGCAAATAATGGTAATTTGCTATTTTCTGTAGATGTCGGGCAAGTCGAAAGGTTAGTAAACACACCGGACGGCAAAGTTGCACATCTTGGTTGGGTTGGACCCGTTAGAGCACTTTCTATAATTGATGTACAAACAAGAGAACTTGGAGAAACAATAAACTTATCCGGCAACGCAAACAAAGCGTTTTCAGGAAATGAAGAGTTTTCATTTATCTTCACTAACAGCGAAGGTTTATATGTAATTGACACAGAAACAGGAGACATAATACAAATACTAAGTTGGATGGATAGTAACTTACTACACGAGGGTCTCGATAATATTACCCTCTTATCAGACGGACGTATCCTCGCAACTAATAGAAATCGAAACAGAGAAGGTTCTGACTATGAAATTATTATACTTTCAAGAGTACCTAATATCGAGCGTCCTGACATAACTGTTCTTACTCTAGCAACATTCAATTTTCAGCATGATATGTGGAATGCAGTTGTAGAGTTTAACAATACGAGTACAACTCATCGCATTGAGGTCACAGATTATTCAGGTTCAAACCCTGGTGAAATAACCTTTGGTGATGACTACTGGGCAGGTCTTATGCGTCTTTCAACCGAGATTATAACAGGAAATGCCCCCGATATAATTGATGTATCAAGACTTCCGGTAAATCAATATATCGCAAGAGGTTTACTCTTAGACTTATATCCATTAATTGATTCTGACCCTGACTTAAATCGTACTGACTTTCTCCCAAGTATTCTCAGAAACATCGAGGTAGATGGTGGTTTATACAGAATATTTCCATTCTTTTTCATTGATACAATGGTAGGGAATCCCTCTCGTATCGGCAGTTATCCGGGGTGGAATATTGATGAGTTTGTTGCTGTTGTAACAGCAAACCGAGATTTAGATTTTCCTTTCGGAATGGGATTCACAAAACAAGAACTATTATTCACTTTAGTTTTATATAATATGGATAGCTTTATCGATTGGCATACCGGGACAGTTTCCTTTGATAGTGACGAGTTTATCTCGATTTTAGAGTTTGCAAACACGCTTCCTGATACATTTTTCTGGGACGATGAAATAACCGATGTTGGACTTATGAGAAGTGGACAGCAAATCATTCGAGGAACAAGTTTAACTAATTTAAATGAATACCTGATGTATCAGGCACTTTTTGGTGGAGAGCTTGTGTTTAAAGGATTTCCCGAAGAAAATAGAAATGGAAGTACAATCGGACCTAGTACAAGCTTTGCGATCACTACAAATTGTAGTGATGTCGAAGGAGCTTGGTCATTTATTCGCACTTTTCTCATGGAAGAATGGCAAGACGATAATTACTGGATGGGTTTTCCGACCAATCAACATGCCTTTAACATAAGATTAGATGAAGCAATAGAAGGCAGTAACCGCAATCCGGTTTCTATGGGTTGGGAAGACTTCACGGTTCGCTGGACACCGCTTACTCCTGAAGATGTAGATTTGATTCTCGAACTATTTGACTCACTTCACGGCACAGTTGGTCGTGACCAAACCCTACTCAACATAATTCGCGAGGATGCCGCTCGCTATTTTAATGGACAGGCAACAGCTAGAGAGGCAGCACGAGTAATTCAAAACCGCGCTTCTACATATGTATCAGAAGGTAGCTGAGTTAATAATTCATAATGCACAGAGAGTAGAGAGTAGAATATTACAAATGAAAAAATATAGGAGAAAAGAAACGATGAATGAGTTAAATACAAACATCAAAATTGTGGATAATGAAAGAAAAACTCATAGTAAAGCATCTGAAGAATATATTCACGTTAATTTCAACTATCCTCAACAACAAAAAATTTGGAATGGTTGGGTTCCTGTTGAGTACCGAAGAACTGGTGTATCAATAGACACAAATGATGAGTTGATAGAGTATTTGAACGATATATATGAAGAAATGAAACCAGATAACGTTGATAAGTGGTATAAAGAACAAAAAGAATTTTGGGTTAATAAGAATGCACATACAACTCAATCGTTTTTTAATTGTTTAATAAAAGGTGGTTGGAAATGTGTTGAATGTGATTTACCAAAAAACCCTAACTGGGCTCGTAGAGTACAAGATATAAAAGAATTTGGATACACAATAGCAACTGACACTCGTAAATACTGTGAAAATTGTGCTGCAAACAAAACACATTTAATTTTACTTCCAATAAAACGTGGTGGACAAAAAGGTGCTAGATATGAAACATGGTCACCTAAATTAAGAAAACGAATATTAAGAGTGTTAGAAGGTATTGATGTATATGAATATAAATATAATGCACATTGTCTTCCAGATCATAAATTTTCAGAAATAAGATGGGATGATAATACTAAAGCTGAAAACCCAGATGATATGACAGATGAGGAGATCTTTAGCAAATTCCAATTACTTACGAACCAAAGAAATTTACAAAAACGTGAAGTATGTAGAACTTGTTATCAAACGGGTTTACGTGGAACGATATATGGTATTCCTTACTATTATGAAGGAACTAGTGAATGGGATAAAAGAATTCCTAAGACAGGAAAAGAGGCAGAGCGTGGTTGTAGAGGATGTGCGTGGTATGATATAGCAGAATGGAGAAAACAACTTCGGAAAGAAATCGGATTATAAGATTGAATACCACAATATCTATAAATATTTGATTGCTCATACTATATATATGGTATATAATAATAAAAGAATATATTTAGGAGAAGTTTATAAATGTCACTAACTGTTGGTAGCGTATGTTCTGGTATTGAAGCTGCTTCAATTGCTTGGAAACCACTTGACATGAAATTTGAGTGGTTTTCAGAAATTGCTTCTTTTCCTTCTCGTTTACTAAAAGAAAAGTATCCATCTATACCGAATATTGGTGATATGAATGAAATTCCGGATGCAATTTTTCAAGAAAGGATTTTAGCACCAGATGTTATTTGTGGGGGAACTCCTTGTCAAGCGTTTTCTTTAGCAGGTTGGAAACATGGTTTAAAAGATGATAGAGGAAATCTAACACTTAAATTTGTAGATATCATTAATGCTAGTGATTTTATTAGACATAAAAATAATAAAGATTCAACTATTGTCTTTTGGGAAAATGTTGAAGGAGTTTTAAAAGATAAAACCAATGCTTTTGGTTGTTTTATATCATCACTTGCAGGGTTATCATATACTTTCGAAATGAAAAAATGGCCAAATGCTGGATTACTGCGAGGACCTAAGAGAAATGTTGCATGGAGAGTGCTTGACGCAAAATATTTTGGTTTACCACAGCAAAGAAAACGTTTATATCTTTTAGCAGGTGGTAAAAACTTTAAACCAGAAACAGTTCTTTTTGAAAAGTATATAAATGAATTATCAAAATACCCGAAAACTGCACTTGAGTTCGATAAAGAAGGAATAAAATATGAAGTATTTCGTGAATATACAGATTGTTTATACTCAGCATATGGCACAAAATGGAATGGTAATGCAGCAGCAACAAATGGATCATTATTTGTTGTGCAAAACAAAAGAATACGCAGATTATCGCCTTTAGAATGCGAAAGGTTAATGGGTTTTCCAGATGATTATACTAATTTACCTAATGCAAAAAAAACAAATCGTTATCAAGCGTTAGGAAACTCATGGGCTGTTCCTGTAGTTAAGTGGATAGGTATGCGTTTATTAAACAATAAAGAAAATGTTTTTTACATTAATGATAATGAGTTGATTTTACATGGTGTATTATCTATACTAAAAGATGGGAGTAAATTTTATAACTTTAAAAATGGTATTGAGTATGTAGATGATGCAAGTAGAATTAATTGTACAAATATACCTGAGAATAGCAGCTTTAAGACAATGGAAGAAATAGTATCATTTAATAATGATGAAACAATATATATATCACCTGTTGGTTGTTATGGTATTATACGTAGGAAAAATGAAAGAAACTCAACTATAAACAAAAAACTCGAAGAAGTACTATTATCAATTTCATCTGAAATGACAAAAGATGAAATTGACAAAAAATCAAGAGTGCAAAAAAGAGGACATTTTAGTAATGATAAACAAACTAATAAAATCAATATGACATTGAGAAAATCGCTAGATGAAGAATATAGAGATATTAGTATTCAATTCTCAATCTTTGATTTTCCATCAGTTGAAGTATAACGCAAGCCTGTACTTAGAAGCACAAGCTTGCAATTTAGAAAATTATTAATTATTAATTATTAATTATTAATTAATCTACCCAAGCATACCCAGTATCCCCTTCGATTGGGCGTTGGCTTGGGCGAGGACAGCGGTTGAAGATTTTTGTAAAATGCTTTTTGCAGTTAGCTCTGTCATCATTTTTGCCATGTCGGAATCACGAATACGACTTTCTGCGGCAGTTGCGTTTTCTGCTTGAATATCAAGTGCTTGCATTCTAAACTCAAGGCGGTTTTGCATTGCTCCAAGCTCTGCACGCTGCATTGATACGTCGTTGATGGCATTGTCGATATTATCTATTGCAGAAGATGCGGCAGCACTACTCGCTACATTTGCATCTGTAGCAGCGTTGTACTCATCACCTTCAAAGCCAAGTAACTCACCGGCTGTCATAGAACCGATGTTCACATCCGTTGTGTCCTCAGCGTTTGGACCTGTTTGCAATGTCATAGGGTCTTGTGAACCGTCAAGCACCTTCATACCGTTAAACTCGGTTGTGTTTGCTGTATCGTCAATCTCTCTGACGATATTTTCAAACTCACTTTGCATTGCTGCACGGTCAACATTATCATCGTTTGTGCCGCTGGCTGATTGAACAGCAAGCTCACGTGTGCGTTGTAACATACCATGAATTGATTGCAAACCACCCTCTGCAACCTGAATCATAGAAATACCGTCTTGTGTATTTCTTGATGCTGTGAGAGTTCCGATGATTTGCGTACGCATTTTTTCGGAAATCGCAAGTCCCGCCGCATCGTCAGATGCACGGTTTATTCG
>JAITFR010000105.1 GCA_031281255.1 Oscillospiraceae bacterium | reverse complement strand
ATTTGGTCATGCAATAGCAGTTGAGTACAGTAATTTGCTTGTTCCAGACGATGAAAATGATTATAAGGCAATTGTTGAAAATGCATATGTTCATTCAAGAAAGAGAGAAAGCCATGTCGAACCGATATTAAAAGTTGTAAGAAAAGCGCGATTACCTTCGGTTGATGAGTCAGAACGTATATCATCTAAAGACTTTTTTTCTTTATCAAAGAAAATAAGTAATTATTATAGCAATTACAAATATGAAAACTCACTTCTTTTGTTGATTGGCAGCGTTGGTAGTGGTAAATCGACATTTATCAGATACTTACAAAATGTATCAATTCCCAAACATAAGGATTTAGGTTGTTTTTTCTGGTGCATTGCAAATATGAACAACGCGCCAATATCTTCAGACAAGATATATTTTTGGATTGTTGAAGAGTATGTTAAAAGAATAACACATAGCTTCCGTGATTGTGATTTCAGTGACAAGGAATTTTTAAACAACCTTTATCATAAAAAAATTGAAGAGTTTAAAAAAGGCGTTGGTAGTTATTTAACTGACGAAAATGAATTTAATATTCAACTATTTCATTTAATTAATAAGTGTAAAGAGGATATGAATTTTACTTTATCATGCCTTATAGAATATGTTGATGTTAAGCACGGAATGTCGTTTGTTTTTGTTTTTGATAATGTTGATCAAGGTTCTAATAAAGATCAACTGCTGATGTTTCAAGTTGCTGAATGGTTTAGAAATAAGTTTAATAGGCTGGTTTTGATGTCTTTACGCGATACCACCTATAATGAGTATCGCACAGCACCCCCTTTGGATACAGTAATAAAAAACTTGGTTTTTAGGATTGATCCACCTAACCTATTAGCAGTTTTGCATGAACGACTCAAATATATTTGTCGTGTAGAAAAACAAGAAACCTCATTTATTGGTCATTACACGATAGAAAATGGCATGAAGGTTATTTTGCGAGAAAATGAGTATTTAGATTACTTTAAATGCATTCTACACTCTATTAGGCAAGATAGTCTTGTCCGTAATATATTTTATTGTATTACAGGAAGAGACATTCGATCTGGCATTGAACTGTTTATAGAGTTCTGTAAAAGTGGACATTTGTTAGACTCTGACTTTTTTGCTATCAGAGCAACAGATGGTCAATATAAAGTTCCGCATTATCGTATGATGGAGGCAGTTCTCCGTGGTACAAGACTGTTTTACTCAAGTACAAGTTCAAAAATAAAGAATATGTTTTCTTCCGATTTCATGGATGATTGGGTGGATCCGTTCATTCGAGTAGATATGGTGAAATGGTTAAATGACAAAAGAGATGCTCCTGGTGACAGTGGTACAAAAGGCTATTTTACCGTTGAGAGCCTCAGAGATTCTATGAGAATTCTAGGTCACGATGAAGACACTTTGAACAGAGAATTAGATAATATGATTAAAGAGAGATTAATACTATCGGGAAGTTTAGATGATGTAATAGAGGGTAGTAATATAATAAGAATCACACCATATGGTTCATTGCACATTTCATTATTGGGTAATATCTCATATCTCTCGGCTTGTTCTGAGGATGTTCTTTACCGCGATTTAAGCGTGGCTCAACGCATATCAGATAGGATTTCAGAAAAGATTGGAGAAGGACACTTATCTGTAACAACTAAACTCGCCAATGTTGAAGATATGCTTCTGTATTTAGAAAAGTATCGAGATAGCTATGTTTCCAAACCACAATATGTCATTAGAAACCCTGATAATTTTGTTTTTGATTTATCTCCCTGTTTTAAAATCCTTGAAAAAATGAAAGCGAAATGGCAAGATGAGTATAATGGTCTAGGATAATCGGACAAAGAAATTGAAAATCTTAATGGAATGATGTAAATTAAAAGAGACGAAAAGGAAGGTAAACATCATGCCAAAAAGAAGAGAATTTAGTCCGGAGTACAAAGCGAAGATAGTGATCGAAGTATTGCGCGAAGAAACCACGATGAGCGAGATAGCGTCCCGAGAAGGGGTAAGCCTCAATCTACTAAGCAACTGGAAGTCTGAGTTTATAGAAAACTCTTCCCGAGCGTTCAGCCGAAGCAAAGACGAAAAGGCGATAGCCCGGCAACTTTCGGAAATACAGGAAGTTGAAAAAGATTATCAAGCGAAAGTGGGTCAGCTCACACTTGAGAACGATTTTTTAAAATCAGTGTATAAAAAAGTTAGCGGACACGACTGGGAGGCTCGCCCTGGTAATAAAAGATAAAGCGTTGACGGTGAAGCGTCAGTGTGAATTATTAGGTGTAAACCGGAGTAGTTTTTATTACAATCCAAAAGAAGCGACAGAAGAAGAAAAAGCTTTGGAATACCATATCAAGAAGCGACTCGACTACTGGCATCTGAAGTTTTGCTGGATGGGGTCAAGAAAGCTCACCAAGAAGCTTAGGGACTGCGATGGCATAGATGGCATTGGACGACAGCTTGTAAGGCGTTATATGCGAGAAATGGGGATATTTGCGGTCCATCCGAAACCCAACCTTTCAAAGCCGAGAAAGGATCATAAGAAGTTCCCTTACTTGCTGCGTAAA
>JAITFR010000011.1 GCA_031281255.1 Oscillospiraceae bacterium | reverse complement strand
AGCAGACCCACCCGAAGCCTTTAAAGGAATCCCGTTGATACTAATAACAGCAGCGATTTTATCATTGGCTTTCTTTGGTTTTGAAGGTGTTATAGAAAACTTATTCGGACAGTAAACATTAACAATTAATTAAGAATTAATAATTAATAATGATTTAATAAAAAGTTATATTCTATGGAGAAGTAAATGGAAACAATAATAACAGCAATTTTAATAACTGGTGCAATCGGATTTCTTTGTGCTGCTTTTTTAGCGATTGCAACCAAACTTATGTATGTTAAAACTGACGCTCGAGTAGAAAAATTACGTGAAATACTACCCGGAGCAAACTGCGGTGCATGTGGTTTTAGCAGTTGTGAAAGCTATGCAAATGCACTGGTTAAGGATAGTGCTGCTACAAACTTATGTCCACCCGGTGGTGAAAAGGTTTATAAAGAAATAAATGAGGTTTTAGATAAAAATAGCGGAACCGGACTTACTAAAAAAACCGCAACAGTGCATTGCTTAGGAGACTGTGATGAGGTTAAAGATAAGCTAAACTATGACGGTATAAACACATGTGTTGCCGCAAAACAGTTATATGGCGGGCAGGGAGCTTGCACTTATGGTTGTGTAGGTTTTGGTGATTGTGTTCCTGTCTGTCCAAGTAATGCAATATGTATCGAAAAAAATCTCGCAAAGATAAATCCTCAAAAATGTAATGGTTGCGGGTTATGTCTAAAAGTGTGCCCAACAAAAATTATTTCTATTGAAAATGAACCCATCGATGTTGCTGTATTATGCAAAAACAAAGAAAAAGGTGCAATCGTAAAGGATAAATGCAATAAAGGCTGTATTGCGTGTAATCTGTGTGTTAAAGCTTGTCCGGAGGAAGCAATAAAAGTCGAAGAATATTTAGCGATAATAGATTATGAAAAATGTAATGGTTGTGGTAAATGCATTGAGGTATGTATAAAAAAATGTATACTGGCAAGAACATAAAAAAAGGGAATAATATAACTCGTTATAAAACATTAGTTATATTTATTCTCATTATTGTGGTTATAACAATCGCTATCAGCGGTTGTTTTGAGATGTCCGAAGAAAACGCATTAGGATTAACTCAATTACACCTTGATACTCATTGTACTATCATAATTCATGGTGGTGGAACACGAGCAGAGGTTACAAAACTGCTGGATGAAGCATTTGATATAATATCAGATTTCGAAAAAATATTTAGTATAACTGTACAAGATAGTGACGTGTGGCGAATTAATCATGCAGGTGGAGAGCCTGTGACAGTAAGCGAACACACGATAAAGGTCATACGAACAGGAATTGTGTTCGGAGAACTATCTGACGGGTTATTTGATATTTCTATTGGGCGACTCAGTCGTTTATGGAGATTTGGCATTGACCCATATATTCCGACATTATCAGAGATAGATTTTGCAAATGAAACTGTAGATTTTAGAAATATTGTTATAGATGGCAATACAGTTCAGCTTAAAAATCCGGATACATGGATAGATCTTGGAGCAATTGCAAAAGGATATATAGCAGATCAAGTAGGAGACTTTCTACGTGAAAAAGATATTGTAGGAGCGGTTATAAATCTTGGTGGTGATATAGTAACTGTTGGTACAAGACTTGATGAAGAGCTTTGGCGTGTAGCTGTTCGTGATCCTAAGGCTGGTAGTGATGAGCTTATTGGTGTCATTGACACAAAAGAAGCAACAATTATAAGCTCCGGATTATACGAAAGAATGTTTGTAATCGACAATAGAACATATCATCATATACTTGACCCAAGAAGCGGAATGCCTGTAATTACAGATTTAGTCAGCGTGACTCTAGTTGCAAACAATGCACTGGTTGGAGAAGCTCTTAGCACAACAGCACTTCTGGTTGGAAGTGAAAAAGCTATTGAAATACTCGAGCAAACGGAAGGCTTTAGAGGTGGGATATTAATTTTATCTGACGGAAAAATCATAAAAGTTGGAGATATAAGGTGGTTACCCGATGAAGAGTAACAAGTTTTGGCTAATTACATTTGGGGTTTTAATCATATCTTGTATTACGGTAATATTTTTTTTACAAAAAACACCGGCAAGTTATGCAAATATTTATCATAATAATATTTTAATCGACTCCGTTGACTTATCAAATACAAACGAAATATGGTTTAGGCAAACTGTAAACAATGCTGAGCAATACAATCAAATTCTGGTTGAAGATGGGCGAATTCGTATTCAAGCTGCAAATTGCCCTGATAAGTTTTGTATTCATCAAGGGTGGGTTAGTAGTGGGTTAATACCTATAGTTTGCTTACCTCATCGTTTGGTTATTCAATTGCAAAACAATAAAAACAATGATTATGACGCAATCGTAGGTTAAAGGAATGGTCATAAAAATGACAAAAAAATTAACTCTTATGTCTATACTCACAGCAGTAGCATTGATTATATTCATAATTGAGTCATTAATACCAATCCCAATTCCAATACCCGGCATAAAATTAGGATTAGCAAATGCTGTAACATTATTTGCATTGTTTTTAGTAAGCCAAAATAACCAAGCAGAACAAAAAAATCAAATAAAGCAAACATTGCCGTTAAAACAAACAAAAATAACACAAATTTATTACCTTTCTACTTTTAATGTTTTTGCTATTCTGATATGCCGAATTCTTCTTGGGTCGCTTTTTACAGGAAGAATGACCGCATTTATACTAAGCCTTTCCGGAGGAATCCTTGCATTTTTAGCACAAGTTTTATTAAAACGCTTAGTAACAAACAAGCAAATATGGGCAGTAGGAGCAGTGGGAGCTGTTTTTCACAACATCGGGCAAATATTAGCAGCGATTATTATCACAGGCACACCTGCAATAGTAACATATTTACCAATATTAATAATCGCAGGTATAATCACCGGAAGTATCACAGGACTAATCGCACAGATTACATTACAACGAATAAAGCAATAAGGAATACTAAATAGCTCACAATTAGTGACAAATTAAAGAAAAATAAAATTATATATTAAAGAAAAATAAAATTTATATTTTTATTGTATTTTACTTTTCTATGGTGTAGAATAATCTTTACCATTAAATATTGTACAGTCACTGCTGTACACAAATAACATAAGGGGGTTAGTTACATGAAAGGCAACAAACTTATAGTCGTAGTAGTAGCAGCAGTTGTATTTATTGCAGCAGCAGCAGCAGCCATCT
>JAITFR010000072.1 GCA_031281255.1 Oscillospiraceae bacterium | reverse complement strand
TGAGGAACTCTTTATCTTTTACGCACAGATCAATGTTTTCTAATACAACATCACCGTCAAACGCCATCGAACACTTCGACAAGCGAACGAGCTCTTTTTCCATTTATCCTCCCCCTCTCAGATTAATTCATAATGCATAATTCATAATGCATAATTTAATAAAATGTAATTTGTTTCTTGAGTATCTAAATATACATACTACTGTATTAAATGTCAATATTTATCTTGGCAATCTGTAAAACTATATTGTATAATTAAAGTTACCGATACAAACAAGAAAGGACTCAAAATAACTATGAATATGTATAATTGGTTGGAGCAACAGATTTATGCTGAAAGAAAAAAAGCATTACCGATATTGTCATTTCCCGCAGTTCAGTATCTATATGTAACCGTAAGAGAGTTAGTTGCAGACAGTAACCTGCAAGCTATAGGTATGCGGCTTATCGCAGATAATTATGATATGCCGGCATCAATGAGTTTTATGGACTTGTCCGTTGAAGCAGAAGCATTTGGAGCTCATGTTGTATTTTCTGCTGATGAGATACCTACAATTATTGGCAAAATCGTTAGCACTCATGAAGATGCTGACACATTAATTGTTCCCGAGGTTGGAGCAGGTCGCACCGGCAACAATATTGAAGCACTCAAAAAAGCCAGAGTTCTTATCAAAGACAGACCAATAATAACACAATGTATAGGACCATTTTCACTAGCAGGAAGACTTATGAACGTCAACGACATAATGGAGCATTGTTATGAAGAACCGGAGATGCTTCACGCTGTTTTGCGTAAGGTCACTGATTTTCTTGTCAGTTATGCTAAAGCATATAAACGTGAAGGTGCTGATGGAATAACTATCGCTGAGCCACTCGCCGGTCTTTTATCTCCGCCACTCATAGAGCAGTTTTCATCAGCTTATGTGCGTGAGATAATTGAAAGTGTACAGGATAAAAACTTCATTGTTATTTATCACAACTGCGGTAACTCTGTGCCGTTTTTAATGAAATCAATTCTTGATCTTGGTTGTTATGCTTATCATTTTGGTGATTCTGCTGATATGAAAGAAATGCTCGACCAGATACCTAGAAATTATCTCGTTATGGGTAATATTAGTCCTGCAAACACATTTAACAGAGGTACAACCGAGCAAGTACGCCTTGATACTTTAAGGCTTTTGCACCAGTGCGGTGATTATAACAACTTTGTTATCTCATCAGGCTGCGACATTCCTCCGGGAGCTGACCTTGATAATATCGACACATTTTTTAACACCGTCGAAGGTTATTATTATCGCAAAAGCTTAAGAAACGCAATTTCGTAGGTTATATGTTTTTCTACATATACTTTAGCTAGAAATCCCTATGGTTAGAAATAAATAATAATAAGGTTCAATCATGGCTGAGCGATTCTAACATTTTTCAAAAATGACTTTTGACCCCCAGTATTATAATATTACTACAGTAGCTATTATTCCGATGCATAAAAATGGTGCAAGCGGTATGCTGTCTTTTTTCTTTATTTTCTTTATTAGGATTAACCCAATTCCTGTTAAGCCTGCAAGTATCGAACCGATTAGCATAGCAGGCAATATGCCATAAATCCCAAGGTAAAGCCCTGCAACTGCAAGAAACTTAACATCACCACCACCTAAGCCTTTTTTACTTATAATATAAACCAGTAACGATACACCACCTCCGATGACAAAACCAAGTAAAGACTCGCTGAAAAATATCACTGCAATCTCAATACTTATAAAAACTTGTATAATAATAATAAGCGCCCACCCACACAGCATAAGAAGTATAAGCAGATTTGGGATTTTCCTACTTTTTATGTCAATAACCACAGCTATAATTCCAAATATTATCAACATACTTTTTAATATAACATCTATCATTTTTTAAGCTCCTTTATAGCATATTTTTCTACATTTCTATAAAAATAATTACGAAAGCATCATATAATCTTGTTTTTATATTACACGATTTTCGCCTGCACCGATTAGTTTATCAGTGTTGACCATTTTGTTTTTTGTACGCACCAGTGAACCAGATACTTTTGTGAGTGTTGACTTTTCATCTTCCACAAACTCAAATAGCGGATTGATGTTTATCTTTCTTGTCTCCTGGTTGTAATCTAAAACTTCTACGATTTCTACAGTTTTTCTACTCTTATCACGTAGCCTCGACAGGTGAATTATAATATCAAGTGCTGATGCAATTTGCTGACGTATAGCATCAAGTGGTAAACCTGCTGCACCTTGAAGTACCATAGTTTCAAGACGGCTGAGCATATCATAAGTTGAGTTTGCGTGCCCCGTTGACAACGAACCGTCATGCCCTGTGTTCATAGCTTGCAGCATATCGAGTGCTTCTGCACTTCGCACCTCTCCGACTACTACACGCTCAGGTCGCATACGAAGTGCTGACTTAATAAGGTCACGTATAGAAATAGCTCCACTACCGTCCGGTCCTGCGTTACGAGTTTCAAGTCTAACTAAGTTATCAACATTTTTTATTTGCAATTCTGCTGAGTCCTCGACTGTTATTACACGCTCATCACGTGGAATAAAGTTAGATAAAGCATTTAAAAATGTTGTTTTTCCACTTCCTGTTCCACCACTGACAAAGATATTGTACTTACACTTAACTAACATCTCTAACACCTCTGCTACCTCCGGTGTGATTGAACCGTAGTCAATGAGCTTTTTTACAGTCATTGCTTCTTTTGGAAAACGGCGTATTGTAACAATCGGCCCATTTAATGCAATTGGCGGCATAACAACATTTACACGAGAGCCGTCTGCTAAACGTGTATCAACTATTGGTTCGCTTTCGTTTACTTGTCGTCCTGCCATAGATACAAACTTGGTTATAATGATTTCTAACTCACGTTTGCTCTCAAAACGATTATCCATCTTAAACAATCGTCCTGCTTTTTCGATGAAAATATCCTCATAACCGTTTATCATAACCTCTGTTATATCCTGGTCATTGATAATCTGCCCAAGTACACCAAGCCCGCGTATCGATTCATAAACCGCTGAAATTACAGTTTGTTTCTCGCGAAAGTTCATCGCAATAAGCTCTCGGTAGGTTATTTGATTGTTTTCTTTTGACCAAATAATGTATTGCTCTAAAGAGTTTTCTGCAAGCTTTTGCAAATCACCATCAGAAAGTGTGGTAAGGTCAACATGGTTTTGCACTTCTTGTTTAATTTTTGATATTAGCTTGTTTCTATTTTTCTCTATCACGTTTTCTAAATCACTTTCTAAATTGCAGTTTTTTATCTTTTTATCACTAAACTAAAGACATCCTAGCATGTGTTAGAATGTCTTTCAATAATCGTTTGAAAGCTCTGAAACGTTCGATTTTCTACACGTTTTTACACAATTTCACAGTTATAACGTTTGATTTTCCCAATTTTGTAACTCTCTTGTAGAAAAATGTCATCAAAAAGTAACCGGATTGTAATTTGTTATGTTATTGTCTAGTTTGTTTTGTAAGTATTTTTGCCATATTTGGCTGTTTATTTTTTCCACATTTGGCTGTTTACTTCAACAGCCAATCCAATACGTTTATTTGTTTGATACCATTGTGTGATGTGACTGGTGTGTTATCCATTGTTAAGAGAAATTTTGGATTATGATCGTTAATTGCTTCAAGTGGTGCAAGTTCACGACTCAAGGTTGTGCCGTCTGTGTCAATAACGGTGTAAGCGACTTGATAATATTCTTCACCCTCATCTCCAATTGCGATGAAGTCCACTTCTGTTCTACCAACCTTACCGATATAAATCTCATATCTACGGCGAGCCAGTTCAAGGTAAACAACATTTTCAAGAATATGACCCATATCTGCTTTTTTCATTCCAAGTAAAGCGTAACGTAATCCTATATCAGCGGCATAATACTTATCGCCGGTTTTTAAGTATTGCTTTCCTTTAACATCGAATCTTCCAATTTGATATAAGATGAAGCAATCTGTTAATGCAGTTAAGTAACTCTCTACTGTGTGAACGGAGATTTTTCGTCCTGCTGAAGTCATGGTGTCTGCGATTTTTTTAGTGGAACAGAGATTTCCGATATTATCAAACATAAATCGTGTAACACTTTTAAGCATAGCGGTATCAGGAAACTTTCTACGAGCAACAATATCTTTTAATACAATTGTATCGTAAATACCTTGCAGATATTGTCGTCTGTCTTTAGACTTTGTTATCTCTAGTGCATAAGGGAATGCACTGTTTTGTATATAATCTGTGTACAAACGCTCGTAATTCGTATTTCCGGGAAAAACAGAGACATATTCTTTAAAAGACAGTGGTAACATTTTTATTTCAATATACCGCCCTGAAAGCAAGGTTGCTAACTCACCACTTAGTAGGTAGGCATTAGAGCCAGTGATATAAACATCACAGTTTTTCTTTACATACAAACTGTCAACAGCTTTTTGAAAATCAGTTACCCGCTGTACCTCGTCAATAAAAATATACATTTTTTCATCAGGCATAATTTTTTCATTTATGTAATTATATAGTTGTTTGTATGTTTCAATCTCGTCATACTCACCTTCTTCCAGGTTAATAGAAATTATTTGCTCGTCAGCTACACCATCTAAGCGTAAATAATCTTGGAATAACTCAAACAGTGTTGATTTTCCACAACGTCTGATTCCGGTAACGACTTTTATTAGTTTTTTGTCTCGAAAACTGATGAGAGAGTTAAGATATTCCTGTCTTTGTATCATATGTACCACTCCTGTTAATTGTTGCGCTAATAATAACAAATGTTGTAACAGAAGTCAAGTTTTTGCACCAATAATGCAAAAACTTGTTGGTTGCGTGGATTTTTTGTATATAACTAATTGTCAATACTTGCTTAATCTCTCTGTTTAATCTCTCAAACACCCAATAGAAATGACCAGTACGCCTTCTAAATAAGTTCAAGACAATAAAACAAAAATTAAAAGACAGCTTGATACTTTCATAAAATGAGAAAATATTGTATACTAGTGCATATCAAATAATTAAGCTTCGATAAAATATTAATCATATTACAATATATTGTATTAACTTACTGTCACAGATTGTGATTTCAAAAGCAGGAGGGTTTGATGAATAGCAAATTTAGTTTGGTTATGTCAAAAATAAATATTCGTAGCTTGATTTATGTAATAAGAAACAAACAAGTTATGATAGACAGCGATTTAGCAAAATTATACCAGATTGAGACAAAGGTGTTTAACCAAGCTGTGA
The DNA here is from genome assembly GCA_031281255.1 of Oscillospiraceae bacterium. Classification (GTDB taxonomy): domain Bacteria; phylum Bacillota; class Clostridia; order Oscillospirales; family Oscillospiraceae; genus WRMH01. Next base: position 2,177 of record JAITFR010000072.1, on the reverse strand, counting down.
AAAGAAATATCGTCCGCTTTCCAGATTCTTTTCGTTTTCAATTAACTGATGAAGAATTTGAAGGTTTGAGGTCACAAATTGTGACCTCAAACGAAAAAGGAGGAAGACGTTATTTACCTTACGTATTTACTGAACAAGGAATTGCCATGTTATCTGCGGTGCTTAAAAGCGATATTGCTGTACAAATAAGTATTCGAATTATGGAAACATTTGTAGAGATGCGTCATTTTATTTCCAATAATGAGTTCCTTTTTGAAAAAATCAGTAAAGTTGAATTGAAGCAACTGGAATACCAAAAGAAAACCGACCATAAACTTGATATTATTTTCAATAATATCTCTGCAAATGAGGAGTCTAACCAGAAAATCTTTTTTAATGGTCAAATATATGATGCCTTTAGTTTTATTGTAGAGCTTATAAAAAAAGCACGTACAGATATTAAACTAATCGACACTTATGTTGATATCGACACACTTAATATATTACGAAGAAAACAACCAAATATCATAGTAACCATTTATACTTACAGTAACACTAAGTTAAACAACACAGATATCAGCACGTTTAATAGCCAATATCCCACACTAATAATTAAACACACTGAAAACTTCCATGACCGTTTCCTGATAATTGATAATGCTATCGTTTATCATATTGGTGCTTCAATTAAGGATGCAGGAAAAAAGTGTTTTGCAATAAACTTGATGGAAGATGACAGCCTTGCTCAAAACATAATTGATAGACTCCATTAAAGTTGTAACAAAAGTCAAGTTTTTGCATTAATAATGCAAAAACTTGTTGGCTGCGTGGCTTTTTGTACTTCTCCCCAGTTACTCCTCGTATTCGAACTCGATGTTATATATGCTTATTGTGTCGCCGCTTTTGATGCCCATTTCTTCTAAGCGTTTGAATACCCCTGCGTTACGTAGCACTTTGTCAAAAAACATTCGTGATTCATAGTCTGAGAAGTTTATATTTTGCATAAGTCGCTCTATCCAAGCTCCTTCAATCGTCCAAACGTCATCATAATTTTCTATTACAAGGTCCTCCGGTTTGCCTTGTATCTTTTGCTTTGGTACATAGTCGGATTCGTAATGAACCACCGGTGGGAGATTTTTTAACTCTTTTGCAATATAGTTTATCAAATCTTGCACACCTGCGTGTGTTGCAGCAGATATTTTGAATAGCTTATAACCATGCTCTGCTATATATTTTTCAAATTTTGATGCCAGATTTACGCCATCAAACACTAAATCGCATTTGTTTGCTACTACGATTTGTGGTCGCTCGGCAAGCTCGCTATTATATTTTTTTAGTTCGTCATTTATTGTCTTAAAATCTTCTATTGGGTTACGTCCTTCACTACCTGAAATATCAACAATATGCACCAAAAGTCGGCAACGGTCTATGTGCCGCAAAAAGTCATGCCCCAATCCTGCACCATCAGATGCTCCTTCGATGATTCCGGGAATATCAGCCATTGTAAATGAGTTGCCATCACTTACATACACAACCCCAAGGTTCGGAAATAGTGTTGTAAAATGATAGTCAGCTATCTTTGGGTGTGCTTTTGAGACAACCGAAAGTAGTGTTGATTTTCCAACATTTGGGTAACCGATAAGACCAACATCTGCCAAAAGTTTTAGCTCCAAAACAATATCCAGCTCTTCACCGGGGAGTCCGGCTTTTGCAAATCTTGGTGCTTGCCTTGTTGGTGTTGCAAAATGCTGATTACCCCAACCACCTGTTCCACCACGTGCAAGCTTAAAGGTTTTCTCCCCTGTAGAATTAGACATATCGATTATCACTGCACCTGTTTCAACATCACGAATAACTGTTCCATCAGGTACACGAATCTCTAAGTCTTTTCCATCTTTTCCTTTTTTGTTATTGGCTGTTCCGTCAGCACCGTTACTTGCGGCATACTTTCGTTTATATCGAAAGTCCATCAATGTAGACATATTAGTGTCAACACGTACAATAATGCTTCCGCCACGCCCCCCGTCGCCACCATCAGGGCCACCTGCAGAAACATATTTCTCACGGTGAAACGATACCTTCCCGTTTCCACCATTACCTGCTTTTACAGTAATCTCAGCCTTATCAACAAACATATAATCCCTATTCTCTAGTCACAAATCACCCGGCTCTGCGGAGCCACCCTCTTTACTAAAGAG
>JAITFR010000212.1 GCA_031281255.1 Oscillospiraceae bacterium | reverse complement strand
GTTTTTATAGAAGATTGGTCTAAAGCAAAAGGATATATTGAAAAAATGTTATTAATTGATAGATTGATTCATGAGTTTCATATAAACCTAAACAGCGGTGTTAAAGGTCGCTTTGTAGCCATAAATTTGATTCAAGGCACAAAAAAGCAAATCGGCGACTTAATCATTTCGTTAGCTTATGAATAGTATTTGCTTACGATTTTGATGTTACAATTTTTCTTGACAAAACAGTCTATTTTTAGTAGTGTATGCTTATATTGTTGATAGTTTTCTGTATGGTACATAGAATGTTTTTATATAATTTTCACTACGCAATTATAGACAGTTGCTATTTTGTTTTAATATATATTAATGAATATTTAAAAAAGAACAAGTGAGGTGTGCTAACGTAGTAAGGATGTGTTTATGAAAAAATTTACTCGTTTTGTTGCAGTTGTGATCATTATCTTGATTATAACTTCAATAATGACTCCTGTCGCAATGGCTTTTAGCCATGCACCAGGATGTGTACACCATGTTACTCAAAGGATTCAAATAGAAACACAAAGACAGTCAGTTACAACTCATTGTCAAGGTCAAACTTGTAGTGCAACACGAGATCGAATTTTAACATATGAAAATTGTTACAGAGCAGATGGTTGGTTGCTTCGCTCTCTATTAGTAAATGACTCGTGGACTCCGTGGATATATCGCTGCCCAACATAATAAGTAGAAAAATAATTATGTTGCATACCTCACTATTGTTCTAAAAAATTAGTATTATAGTATTAAATGAAACTTTTTATTGATTTGTTCGTCAAATAGTATACATAGATAATAAAGAAAGACTATTTACATGAAAATCCAAAAAAGATTATTAACAGTATTGTTGACCCTAGTTATTATACTGCAGGTCTCTGCATGTCGCAATACAGTTAATGATGATTTTGATGAGGATAATATCGGGAGCATTAACGGACAAGGCGATTTTGATATTGAAAAGTACATATATTTACCACACAAAATAGACATTAATGGTTTAGATGGCATAATGAATCCTATTAGCGGAGCGATAGCATACGGTGATTATATTGTCAGTTGGTATCATGAATATGAATACATTACAATATTAAGGCTCTCGTCTGATGGAAAGACTGAGTACGAAACACACCTTCAAGAGTTAGAAAATCTATATGAAGTAAAAGCGCTATCAATCAAAGATAACGGTCATTATGCAATAATTGCAACAACTTCTACTGCTAACGATGAAATAACAATAAATTATTTATTATATGATAAACAAGGTGAAGAGATAGAAAAAGCAGAACTAATCACCATACCACAGTATTTCAGCACTTTTACTCAAGTTGAACATGTGATTATTGCAAATGACAATATCGTAGTTGTTACAGTAACCGGTAGTCATTACACAATTCACCTATTGACAACAAGTGGTGAAAAACTTGGAGAGATGTACACAACAAATCTAAAGGATGCTGTACGCTTGAGAGACAATCGTGTAATAGCACTTTTTAATGAAGGTTCGTCAAGCTCTTTACAGGAAATTGATTTTACAACTGGTGGTTGGGGTGAGTCACATCGGTTTGAAATAAAGAATGTTGAGAAACTAATCCCGGCAGGTGCCACACCTTGTTACGACTTTCTTATTAATACCAATGAGAATCTAATTGGCTATGTGTTAGAAACAGAAACGCAGATACCACTAATCAACTGGTTAGAATCAAACACTCTCGTTACATGGCAATCTCATTTAGGTATGCTACCAAATAAGGATATTTTTATACTTCATTCGCATAATGCACAAACCGTAGGGAACTCTGCTGTTCTTACCAATCTTACTGTATTTGCACGCTCTATACGGTCTGAGACTGATCAACGAAAAATCATTACAATTGGCGGTATGGATGTTCACCCGCATTTACGTCTTGAGGTCGCACAATTCAATTTAGAAAATCTTGATTATCGAATAGAAATTAAAGAGTATACATATAATAATGACTTAAGCTATGAAGCAAATTTAATGCGTTTTAATGTTGAATTAATGACCGGGCGCGGTCCGGATATAATAGCAGATGCTATCTTCAGTGAAAGCACAAGTGTTATGGCAGATCTCTACACATTTATTGATGCTGACCCTGTTATAAACCGTGCAGACTTTTTTCAAAATGCACTAAATGCTTTGGAAAAATCGGATGGTACACTTCCTGTCATTGCAAACAGTTTCGTTATAAATACCATGATAGCAAAACCGGAAACTGCAGAACTGTTGACTCCGTTCACATTTGAAACGTTATCATTAAATTTTGATGAATCTAACCCATATAGTTTAGCCGGGCAATGGCTCACCGGAAGAGGTTTTATAGGTCGTGCTGTATCAAATTCAGACAGTTTCATTGATTGGGATAATAATCAAGCAAACATCAACAATGATGAGTTTATAAATATGCTTGAAATAGCCGCACAATTACCCAGTAATTTACCAAATACGATACTGGACACAGATAATGAGCAAAGAAAGTTTCATAATTCAGAACAACTACTGTTGCCGTTAGCGTTGAGAGATATTAGAGTGTTCAGACGTGCAAAGGCAGAATTGGGTGAGTTTGTTGTTATGGGAGAACCAACATTTACCGGTGGACATAGTACAGTAAATGTAATGGGTAGTGTAGGCATATATTCACTGTCACAAAATCAAGATGCAGCCTGGAGTTTTATCAGGCGACTTCTTTTGCCGGATGCAACATTAAACGCAATTTTAGAGCTCCCAATTCGAATGGACATTTTTGAAAAACAAATCGCTGAACTAATGGTGAAGGAGTACTGGGAAGTAGATGTCCCTGCGTTTGGTATAGTAGCAGGTGAAGAGAAACCAATCTCTTATGCAGGTATCAATGCAGATATTCCTATATTTGCCATGACAGAAGAAGAAGCGCAGGAAATCCGCTCCATCATTAACAGTGCTGTTGTTGGACCTCGTTCAGACATCACTGTCATAGCAATTATCTATGAAGAGTTCCAAAATTTTGTAAACGGTTTAAGATCATCAGCAGATACAGCAAGAATCATTCAAAACCGAGTACAGACATATCTGAATGAAAAGGGATAGTTATCGATAAACTGATATGAGGTGTCGTAATGGGATTTAACTGTTCAATATTGACAGTACGATTTCAAACTACATTTGATAAAAACACTCAACCATCTATATACAAAACACTGCATATAACGGAACAGATTTAATATTGTTTTCAAAACCGAAATTCTTTGAAGAAATACGAATCGAATAAGACGGTTTATATTTTATCACGAACATATTTAGTCTTTTAGATTTTGTGTTGGATAATACAAAAATATGTAATACCATATTTATCAAAATGATAAAAAGTGTACATTTAGATGTTTATATTTATTGCATTACTTAGTAGAATATTTTGGTAGTACTATGCAAAGATGAGGAGTGACCCAATGTTAGTTGCCCTTTCCTTTATGCAACACTGCGCCAAACTTCACAATGTTATTGCGCCAAACTTCATAACAGAAATGCGCCATAATTGACAATTGCATCAATTTGTGATACTCTGTTGTTACAACACATGTACTGCAGAAAAGGAGCATTATATGAAATATATCAAAAGAGCAACAGATATTTTAGTTGAGGAAAAGCTTCAAGGGCTGGGAGGATTGGTAATAATCGGACCTAAGTGGTGTGGGAAAACTTCGACTGCTAAGCAATTCGCCAATAGTGCTGTTTACTTAGATGATGAAGATAATGGTGAAAATAATATTCAAATTGCGTCAATGAATCCA
>JAITFR010000178.1 GCA_031281255.1 Oscillospiraceae bacterium | reverse complement strand
GCTCTCGAAAAGCGGTTGTCCTCCGGGGCACGAGAGTTCGAATCTCTCCGCTTCCGCCATAGTAATCCAGCAACTGCAACAGTTACATGGTTTTTAATTTCATTTTGACCCGTTTTTTTTTTTTTTTTGAATTGAAGCAGTTTTATCCATTTCTTCCCTTGACATATATACGCTAAAATGTTAGCCTAGTTTTGTTAGGAGTGTGACAATTATGATTAAAATGTTTTCTGCTTTTACGGAAGAGGTTGACGATGTCGAAACAGCAATCTCTGAGATTTTGGAGCAACTTGACATCGAAAACAAACCATTCTTAAAAAATACCTTAGGCATTATACACTGTTTCCACGAGTTTATAGACAGCGGAGTTATTAAAGCCATCTCCGAAGAATTACCCTTTGATGTTGTTGGTATAACTACCCCTTATGTATGTTTGCCAGGAAAATCAAGCTCAATGGGGCTTATGCTTAACGTATTTACCAGCGATTGTGCAAGCTTCACCACATGTCTTTCCGAAACAATGGATAACGGCGGTGGAAATCTTGAGCAAGTAATGAATAAGCTATGCGATGATATTTCGGCAAAACTAAATGGCGAACCCCCAACAATGCTAATGGCTTATGGCCCATTTATGCATGTACTAAATATAAACGGTGACGAGTTTGTTAATTGCATAAACAACAGATTTCCAAATATTCCTATATTTGGTGCGTTTGCGTTTTCCGAAGAAATTGACTTTAGTGAAACATACACACTTTATAATGGCGAAAGCTACTCAAACGCAGGAGTGCTTGTTGCAATTACAGGTGATGTACAGCCGTCATTTTTAACAATAGCGATACCTGAGAAAAATATGCTTCATGATTTTGCAATAGTCACAAAATCAACCGGTAATATTCTTAATGAAATAGATGGAATATCAGTTGAGGAGTTTGCAATATCCAAAGGATTAATTGATAATGAAGGTAATTTAGACCAATTGTATACAACACCAATGATAGCAAAACTTGATGATGGTTCACAAATTATACGTGTTTGCATTGGCGGAGACGGACAAGGCGGAGCTGTTATGGGTGGACATGTACCCGAAGGAGCAAAAATCGTGTTTTCAATAATGGAATTATCTGACATTATTTCCACAAGCAGTGAAATAACCAAAAATGCAATGAAGTTATTAAACAGCAAGAACATGATTATTTATTCCTGCATGGCACGTCTTGAATTTTTGGGTCCAAAAAACAGAGAGCTTGAAGCAAATACAATGTGTAAGATTATAGGAGATTCTGAATCCTATTTCTATGCAAGCACCGGAGGAGAAATATATCCGCAGTTTCTTTCTGACGGTAAGGTTATAAGCCACTTACAGAATTACTCACTGGTTGTATGTATACTGTAACAGGAAATGGAACAGTACCCAATGAGCGACAAAAACAGAGAACTTTCGGAAAGTGAAAAAAGGTTACAGTTTGAAATAAAAAAGCTGAACCGTGTTATTGCTCTTCAAGAAAAGAGAATCTTCCGTTCGGAATTGGTAACCTCTACACGCAACAGAGTTACTGATTTACTCAGAGCGGAGGTTAATAAAGCTATGGAAGAAGCGGAGCAAGCCAACAAAGCAAAAAGCAGTTTTTTGGCTAATATGAGCCATGAAATGCGGACACCAATGAACGCAATTATCGGTATGACAGCAATTGGCAAAAATGCCAAAGACATAGATCAAAAAAACCACGCTTTGAACAAAATTGGTGATGCTGCATCACATCTACTTGGTATCATAAGCGATGTGCTTGATATGGCAAAGATTGAAGCAGATAAACTGGAGCTGTCACCCATTGAGTATAATTTTGAGAAAATGTTGCAAAAAGTGGTAACTGTAGTCAGTTTCCGTGTTGATGAAAAACAACAACGTCTTTATGTAAATGTTGACAGAAAAATACCAATGCTTGTTGTAGGTGATGACCAGCGTTTAGCACAGATAATAACTAATATATTGTCTAATGCGGTGAAGTTTTCGCCCGAGGGTGGCGATGTTCATCTGGACATTTCTTTGGCAGAAGAAACCGATGAATATATCGAACTTCGTATAGAAATAAAAGATACAGGAATTGGCATATCGCAGGAGCAACAAGCAACGTTGTTTGAGGTCTTCATGCAGGCAGAAAGTGGAACAAGCCGTAAATATGGAGGCTCAGGATTAGGGCTTTCGATTTCCAGACGTATTATAGAATTAATGGATGGAAGTATATGGGTAGAATCAGAGTTAGGTAAAGGTGCAAAGTTTATTTTCACCGTTAAGGTTGGTTGTGTAAAGAAAAAATCTCTACGTAAAACTAAAAGTGTTGACAAGGTAAACGAATATTTGGACGCAAATAAAAGCAAGGATGAAGATTCTACAATCATTGTTGATGAGTTTAAAGGAAAAAGAATATTAGTCGCAGAGGATATTGAAATCAACCGCGAGATTCTAATTGCTCTTTTAGAAAATACAGGTTTAACCATCGACTGTGTAGAAAACGGTAAAGAAGCACTGGATATTATTGATGTGAACCCAAATAAATACGATATGGTAATTATGGACATACAAATGCCTATAATGGATGGATTGGAAGCTACAAGACGTATTCGTGCTTTACACAAGCACAAGCGTAAGAAGCTACCTATCGTTGCGATGACTGCAAATGTTTTTCAATCTGATATTGATGATTGTCTCGAAGCAGGAATGGACGGGCATCTTAGCAAGCCGCTTGATATTGATACTGTTCTTGACATGCTGCGTAAATATTTACATTATTCATAAATACAGAGATTAATGCTTTTCTTTCAATTGCGTGTATAAATACGCCCTGAAACAAACCCAATATTTTTGATATTACATTGAATCCTCGTTTTTTTACAATACAGCTTGTAACATTATTACATATAAACATTATTTTTTGCACTGATTTATAAACATATTTTGGCAACAAGAGAAACTGTTGCCTATTTATATTATACAGCCAACTCGGCATACGTTTCAAACAAACTGATATCAATTTTCATAAACATTAATTTGTTACTTCTACGTTTTCAATAGCCCATCTGATTTGGTTTCTGATAGACCAAAAACCATAAATACCAATGGTAATAATAGTCAAGATATACCATAAAATCCAACGTCCAAACAACCCCATAGCTGTTCCATTAAACCTGTAGTTTTTTCCTCCAATAGTGGAATTACTGCAAACCCATCTTATAACTGTGCATACAATAAATGGTGTTGCTAAACCAAGTGTAATTACGCTAAGAATTGGCGCCCAAATACAAAAAAGGAAAATTGCTCCAACCCCTCCAGAAAATTTTGATTCCATATCTCTCTCCTTAAAATATTTTAACGACAATATTTTGGAATTGTCGCATTTCCAAAAATTTTTGAAACTGTACGTTTCCATGAAGAAACGTTAAAAGTTCATTGTTCTACAAAGCTGATGTTTTGAAATAGGTTTAACTTTAATCCTTCATGTAAATTGTCAAATATCAATTAAATCGAATAAATACACTCAATCATTTTTATAGATTTAAATTACTATATTTTTTATTTTATGTCAATACAATTAATAATTCAATAAGAAATATAGAGGTGTTAGTATAACCCCAAAGAAGGCATTTGATGTTTGTGTCAATAAAAATAGGTAAGCGCATAAAAAAGGCATAACTTAATCAAACTGCAAGCCGCCATACACCAGTATATTCTGGTAAAATTGTTGATTCTGTGATTTGGCATTTTTCACATTCTTTCTATTTCGCACAATTTAGCCCATATTACATAATGCGGGGCAAGAAGACAACGTGGGAGCGAGTGTAAGAATTAATTCATTGAGACCAGATCTAGTCGACTGCAAGCCCGGAGCCGACCAAATGGTGAGGTCTCACTTGCTTTGCAAGTGAGTGGATACCGTTTGTTATTTGACATAGGTGCACTACACTTAACCTATAGTAAATTGTTGCTCCACAATAAACTCATCGTAATCGCCGGGACTGCGAATAAAAATAACACTTTTCCGGAAGATGTAATTTCCTGCGGGCAACTCACCAAACAGCCATTGCCAATTGATATCCATCGAAACAGAAGTTTCGTTCGGAGCGAGGATATTTGCAACGTCATTAAATCCCCAATCCTCAATTATCGGTATAACTGTTTCCCATATATTATTGTCTTTGACTAGCAAACTATAATCCTCGCCAAATATTATTTCGTTATCTGTTGGATTATCCAAAACAAACGATAATCCACTCGGTGAAACATTTAGAATTGATATTGACGGGAGTGGTTCGCGGGAAATTGTAATTGCAGCGTCACCACGAATTATGAAGCCGTATTCACATGTGTTGTCGCCCCATCTGGCAAAGAGCAGATATCCTTTTATTGTATTGCCCGGTTCATAGTCCATGCCGTTTGAACTCAGTGCTGTTGCGAAATTTGGTTCAATCGTAAATATGGTGGTATTGTTTTTATCAAAGCTAATGTCGTATTCCATGCCGTTAATGCTGTATTTTCTATCGCCTGTTTCACGCAAGATGTGTTCTGTTAAACGGTATTCATTGGGAGCTTTTCCTACAAACTGTATTGTGATGGTTTCGCCGTTTCTGACATAAACTAAATCCTCAACGGTTATGCGAGACATTAGAGCATGAAAATTACATATGCGGTCATATATCCTGCCGTTCCACTCGTTTAATCCAACAGTCCATTCGATTTCGATGTCACCCACCAGTACAGTAATGGAAGGAGCTTCGTCTTGTTTATCATAATGGCGTTGATTATAGCAACCTATTAACGGTACCAGGAAAATAAACAATGCTAAAAATAATACGACTACTTTTATCATCTCAATCACCTCGATTCATTAGACGGCTAATTTAGCAAAAAGTTCTCTGTGTTAAGAAAAATCAGCTAAGCGGATTTTGCAATTACCGTGTGTTATATTAAGTGTGCCCGTTTTTTGTATATTTTAATAATTATTCTATACAATCATTCCTAATCATATTCATGTATTTAATCATTCCATCTTCTTCATTTTGATTATATTCTACATTTAGGTATTTTGCTACCTTTTCAGCAGTAATATGAAATAATTCGTTGACAGCATATAGTGAATCCCAAAAATTACTATATTCACTATCTGAATATGTTTTTTTGTATTTTTCATATATTTCTTTAGGCAAAAGTTTCCTAAAATATTTTCCATTTTTACCTGTAGAAACAGAAAAATCATAATTTACCCCAACATACCATTCGATCATTTTGTCAAGCATATCCCTGACAATACAATTATACATATTCATCGCATAAGGAAGTTCATCTCTTGCAATCCCTTTTACTACATTATTTAAACACCACCAAAACTCATTACAGCAATCATAAAATAATTTTGGTGTAGGGGGTTTTACATACCAATAATTTTTATCGATATTTAAGAGTTTTAACAAGCCGATTTTATCCAAAAGGATAATAGCAGGTTCTCCTTTGTCTATGTCAGGATCATAATTTTTATCTATAGTTAAGTCTATACGAATTCCGTCATTAAATATCATTAGTGCAGTAAAATGTCCGTCGCCAATTGGTTGAAATATTTCCGGACTCATATCCTCCGGCAATTGAAATATCAACGGTTTTCCAAAGTTTTCCTCAATCCATTTCATATTGTTATAAAATGGCTTAACATCATTTACAATATATGCTATATCAAAATCTTGGTATTTATCTTTTGGAATTTCTTCGTTAGCACGTGAACCAACCATTATAACTGCCAATATTCGATCATCATTTTTGGCGATACTAACTATTAACTCCAGAATTTCTTTTTCAGTACGCATAAAATTATTTCCTCCAATAACTTTTTTGTTGTAGTTTATTCTAAATGTTTATAAACATACTTTAATAATTTTGAGCACATTTCGTATAACGTTTGTTAGACGAAGTTAATATTACTTTTTACATTTTCTATCGTAAATACGAACAGCTATTATTGAACCGAGAGAAAAAACTATTGTTGAGCCGATTATTCCTATCCATGTGTTAAGGAACACACCATCAGCGACAGCTAACGTGTTGCTTAAAGTGTGGGCTAATATTGCTAAAAATATACTCCCCGTTATTCTGCGAATTGCTCCGTAAAAAAATGATGTCATAATGCAAACGAACAGGAAAAACCACATATCAATACGACCCTCGCTTATTTCAGAAATGAAATAAAGTGGTAAATGCCACACAAACCATATAATGCTGAAAATTAAAGCAGTTATAATAAATCCAAATTTCTTTTCAAGCTCTGGTTGCAATATGCTCCGCCACCCCGCTTCTTCTAATCCACCCATAAAAAAGCAGATCACAAAAATAAGCGGAAGCATGTTCAGAGGAGGTTCGGTCACACCCGAAATAACTCTGTTAAGCAAATGATAAGCTGCAATAGGAGCTAGAGCAAGCAAATAGTATACAAAACGAGTTTTAACATTGAAAATTAGTTTGAACCATTGCTTAAAGCCTGTTATCTTGTTGCTTTTCTTTAAAACAATATACGAGGCGATTGTCGGTGATAAACCGCCGATTAGCTGCAGAATTAATACCCAAGGGTGAGTCGATTCTGCAATCCCGAACCCAGCGAGGATAATCACTGTCCCCCATGCTGCTAACATGATCACGAATGTATTAATTAAAAAGTGTACGGTTAATTTTGTGTTCACAATTCCTCCTTACTGTAAGCCATTACAGGCTTTCCTTCTTGATATGTGCGTGATATGCTCCGTGCGTTAGTTTGTATGCGTTACTAAAATCATTTGCAAGCGTTTCGGGATGTACATCGAAGTATTGACACCACGCTTCTGAATAACAAACAAATAGAGCGGCCGGTAGCATACTTGTAAAAAACTCCGTAACCCAATGTGGGTGCTCAGACAGATCGGGGTCATTGCTTATTAAGATTTCTATTGCTTTGAAGATTGCCGTATGATAGTTACCTGCCGGTTTTAACGATTCGGATAGTAAAATACGAGTCTTCTCCTTATTTGCCTCAAGAAATCGGATGTATCTAGATATTTTATCAACTCCTACATCTGTTCTGTCTTGTAATATCCGTCCGTATTCATTAAAAAAATCAACAAGGATATGATTCAATAAATCTTCTTTGTTTTCAAAATGATAATAAATTAATGATTTCGGCACACCTGCAACTGCAGCGATTTCATCCATGCCTGTTGCATCATACCCTTTATCAGAAAAGAGGATTATTGCTGTTGATAGAATTTCGCTTTTTTTACTTTTTTTTTTTTTTTTTTTATCTCCATAAAATTATACCGAATGTTTGGTAGTATTATTTAATAAAAAAATGCTTTGTCAACACTAAATATGAGAATCAAACATCATTATGTTAAATAAATTATCTTAACTATACTGTAAATTATTTCGCTTGTACGGTCTAATGGGTGCTTTTTCGTCGTTTCCTAAATGTAGTATTGCCATTCAATCTCTGGAATGTGGCGCAGACCGAATGAGAAGCGGAGCGTATACCGTGTGCTATCAGACGTTGTGATGCGGCTATTTTCAATGTTAGAAAATCATTTTCTAAACCCTTGTAAAAGAAATTGTAAGTTTAATAAGAATCGCTTAGCTACTACAAAAAACAGATGG
>JAITFR010000142.1 GCA_031281255.1 Oscillospiraceae bacterium | reverse complement strand
TATTGTTTGTAAATAGAAATTGTGTTATATTAACATTTGCGTAGGGGCATAGCTCAGTTGGTAGAGCGGCGGTCTCCAAAACCGTAGGCCGAGGGTTCAAATCCTTCTGCCCCTGCCAAAGGAAATGCCTGTAGTTGTAGTAGCTACAGGCTTGTTCTTTTTTGAATTTGTTGAAGGTTTTCACCATCAGTGATATTAGGTTGCCAAAAACGCATTAATAATAGCGAAAATATACGAAGAATTTAATGAATCACCTTTTGCTATTTCTCGTGATATGACTCCTGTTCTCCATTTAAAGTAATTCGAGTAAATCATGATAAACTCTTCTTTTTGGATCAATCGAGAATTTGCAAGCTTTGATGAAGGCTGTTTTTGAGATTCATCAATTTTGATCTGGTACCTATCAACACTTGCTAAAAACCATTTTCCACCATCTGAGTTTCCATTTTTATCTATGGTTTGAATATTACGTGGAGTATTCGTTAAAATACTAATGATATTCATCCAAAATACACTTGCATCGTTGTTTTTGGTTTTTACATCTTCATTATATTGTCTTGTACACACACTTTTTGAAATATTAGGATTGTAATACCGTATTTTTAATGTTGCTCCTTTTCCTTTTGGTGGAGCATATAATATTATGTCATTACTTCTCATTCTGCTATACATAACTTCACAACATATTGGCATACGATGATTCTTTGATGGATATCCACCAACTGCACGATGAATATCACCAGATACTAAATCTATGTAATCTCCAGTCATGTTTTTTAATAAATTATCAATGATTCTTTCAAAATTTTGTCTCATTATACCCTCCTGTATATCACGGTTGTTGCTCATAACTTTTTGTGTTTTACTAGTAATAATGATTTTTATGAAAATATATCATAATACAAATCATCTAATGTGGTTATTGTTCCATCAGCAAATTCTACTATTATTTGCGTAAACTTCGAGCTACTGTATGTTGAGTTATAGAACTTTGCAGTATTACGTTTAGTAGTAGATGTTTCTCCACCTTTCAATGGTCCAGTAAATCTTAATCCTACTTCACTACTTCCACTAATTAAACACTTTATTTTATCTCCAACAGCATTATAGCAGTCCCATCTAATTATCACATAGTTAATTTCTTTGTCGGAATTATTCCGAAATTGTAATGTCCATTCAACCCCACCAGCAAAATCAATTGAATACTTCATATTTCTTAATGTCACTGGTGATTGTTCTTCAACTCGTAAATCACAAGACGCAGTAACACCGTTTTGTGTTGTTGCTGTAACTACTCCACTCCCTCGATTTAATGCGGTTAATACACCGTTTTCGTCCACCGTTGCAAGAGCTGATGGTCTAACAGAATAAGTAATTTGAGCGTTGTTTTCTTCTGGAGTGATTATTGGTTTAAAACTATATGTTCCATTTATTTTTAGAGTTAACACCCCAACACCAAGTGCCATTGTTTGTGGAGCAAGTCGTTCTGCTTCTTCACGTTCTTCTCGAGCTACTCTTGCTGATTCTATTCGTTTTTCCCGAGCTACTCTAACTGCAATACGCTCATCTTCTCGTATATAAATTTGTTCTATTTCTTCTTCAGTTGCTACTTCTGCTATAACTTCATCTAAGAAGATTATTATGATATCATCGTCATCTTCAGTTAGATTTGGAGTAATAGAAACTCGACCAACAATAGTTACATATAGCTCAGAAATAACTGTTAGTTCTAGCTCTTCTTCAGATTCTTGTTCTTCAGCATTACCATTGAAGTAATCAATCTCCTTATCTAACTCATCATCTATATAATTAATTGGTTGTCTTAATATAATGTATCCAAGAATCTCACCATCAGTTTTCACTTCTATTTCATTATCTCTTACAAAGGCTGAAAATTGGATTCTTTTATCAACAAAATCATTAATTTTATTAAGCCACATATCTACAAGATCAACTTTGTGTATCTGATTTGGGTCAGGTGTTTGTGTCGGTGTTGGTGTAGGAGTGGGAGCGGGTGTAGATGTCTCAACTAGGTTCTGTATAGGTTCTTGTGGTATATTTGATTTTCTCGATATGTTATCTACAACTAAAGCAATTATTATAATGCTCGCAAACAGTATGAAACCCAAAACTACTGTTTTTATTACATTTTTCACTTTCGTTTTGCTTTTTTTCATCTTGTTTTACCTTTCTACTTTAGTATTATCTAATAGTTTCTGTCGTTATCTCTTTACAACACAGTATTTCCTAAAAAATACTTAAAATTATATAAATATAAAAAGTTATACAAGTTTTTATTTTGACCACACAAAAATTGACGTATAGGAGCATTTCTGCCATACCTCTTTAGATTACAAAGAGGTTGCCTACACGCCAAATATTACTTAGCGTTTATTACGGATACTCTATTGCTAAACAAATCCTTGAATATATCAATAATAACAGATATACTAATTCAAGTCGTGGTGGCGGAGTAATCCGTGTTTGTAGGCATGAGCTTAACTTTACCCTACATTCGCCGTGTTGTGCTACTTACACTTCACGGTCGCTACGACCAACAATTGTGTGGTCAGCAAATATACTATCATAATAGTGCATTAAATGCAACAAAAATAAAGAGAGCTTCTTGAAGAGCTTCTTGAGAATCATTTAAGTGCAAAAGCATAGAACTCGCAACATTATCAAAAAATTGAAAGAAACTGCAAGAAGCAAAAATATTTACAACCCTAAGGAGGTCACACATGGCGGAGCTTTGGAAAGACAAGTTAAATCTTGAGACGGTTCGTGAGTTTGCAGCGAACATTAAGGCAGTTTATGGCTCGTTCCCTGATGAGGATTTTGTTAAATCAACTGTGGACGATACTTGGAACAGCTTAGAGCTTATGGCACGAGGAAAACGTGTTACAGAGAATCTAAAAAAATACTTACCATCAGATTACAAAGAAGTTATAAGCATTATGGAAAAAGTAATCACTGATTGCGACCCATTCTATAAGTTATGTTTCCCGACGTATGTTGAGCTTTATGGACAAGATGAAGAAAACTGGGATGCTTCAATGGCTGCTATGGAGCTGTTTACCCAGTATTCAACTGCGGAGTTTGCAGTCAGACCATTTATCATTAAACACGAAAAGCGTATGATGGTACAAATGTTCGCTTGGTCAAAACATGAAAACGAGCATGTTCGCAGACTTTCCAGCGAAGGTTGCAGACCGGCACTCCCGTGGGGTGTTGCATTAAACATGTTCAAAAAAGACCCAACGCCTATACTGCCAATTTTGGAACAGTTAAAAGCTGACCCTTCATTATATGTGCGAAAAAGTGTTGCAAACAATTTAAACGATATTTCAAAAACGCACCCACAGTTAGTTGCAAATCTTGCAAAAGATTGGTACGGGCAAAACGAATATACGAACTGGATTGTAAAACATGCTTGCAGAACACTGCTTAAAAAAGGAAATCGTGATGTTTTAGCGATTTTTGGATATCATGATGCTAACTCTGTGGAATTGAGCGACTTTGCATTAAACGCTACAAACACTTCTATTGGCGGAGATATTTCGTTTTCATTTACAGTTTTTGCTAAAGAAGCTACAAAATTAAGACTTGAATATGGTATTGATTTTGTTAAAGCAAATGGTAAACGAAATCGGAAAATCTTTCAAATATCAGAAAGTGTGTTAAAGGAAAACACAAAAAAACCTTATGTGAAAAACCATTCTTTTGCAGATTTAAGCACAAGAAAGCATTATCCCGGCGGTCACTCAATTACACTAATCGCAAATGGCATAGAACATGGAACATTGGACTTTGAACTAGAGGGAAGCTAACGCCATTTCCAGATTCCATTTTACATGCTTGCGAATTTCATCTTCGCCGGTAAACTCTAAGCCAAACTCACGCTTAACTTTCTCTACATTGACTATTACGGGTGTGCTGCTCCAGCCTTTGTCTTCTGCTTCAATCACAGAGGTTGAGCTTGGGTATTCTTCTAGTGCAATTTCTGCGACACGCTCCCATGAAGTGAAATCTTTTGCCAGTACGAGGAAAACTTCCTCGTTTAAGTCGCTTTCTAAAAGGTCTGCATAAGCTTTTCCTATTTGACAAGCTGATAGAAGCTGTGTGCCGTCATATTTGGTGAGTTTGACAGGTTTGTTGTTCACAACTGCTTCTGCTATATTACGAAATCTTGGGTCTAGTTGTGTTGTGCCACCCGGGAAGCAAGGAGTACCAAAAGTGTATCCCGGGCGAATTATGTTTCTTTTCATGCTAACTGTTTTTGGTTCTTCACCAAAATACTTGCAAAAACCAAGAACATAAGCCTCAATTGCACTTTTGGTGCTACCGTATAGGTCTGTTGGTTGGTTGCAATAGGTTTCGTCCATGTTTTGGCGAAAGTTACCCATTGCTGCTGTGGAGCTTGTGAAAATAAACTTGTCAACTCCGGCTTTTTCAGAGATTTCTAACAATTTAACAGTTGGTTCTGTGTCATTTTTGAGCATTGTACTTGGTTCGTTACCCCAACCGAGAGCGATTGATATAACCGCATCACAACCTTTAACGTATTCTGCGAGTAAATCATACTCGGTCATTAGACCTTTGACTATTTTTATGTTACCCATGTCCAACATTGGAGCATATTTTTCAGGAGTTCGTGACAAAACTATCACTTCATGCCCTCTGTTTGCAACTTCAAGTGTCACATATTGCCCAATTGCACCTGTTCCGCCGGTTATAAATACTTTCATGATTTTTCGCTCCTTTATTTTTATAGTTTATGTGTTATTATAACATAATCTTAAGGATTAGCTAAGCTTTATTCCATATTTCAACCTTCTGGGCATCATGTCTTTGATTGTATCTTTGCATGTATATTCTAAGAAAGTTTCAAAATATAACCAACTAAATCATATTTTATTACGTCATAGTTAATAAGGGTGGTATTTCATTAGTGAATAATAGTGTTCTGACTCAAAGATTAAATGCTATTTTAAATGGCGATGAAAAAGCGTTTGAAGAGCTATACACAGACTTAAAAGTGCCTATTTATACGATAATTTATCGTATAATATGGAATGACGTTGAATCTGAAGATGTGCTACAAGAACTTTTTTTCAAACTATTTACATCACCCTTAAACCCTGCGAATATAAAGAATCCTCGAGCATATATTTTTCAAATGGCACGGCATTTAGCTATAGACAAAATACGAAAAGATACAAATGATATACCACTTGATGAAATCACCGATATTACTTACCCATCAGAAGATATAGCACTCAACGTTGACATTGAAGATGCACTAAAACAAATACACTCTGACGAATGTGAAATTATAACCCTACGAATAATTGGTGGTTTCAAATACCGCGAAATTGCTAAAATAATGAAAATCCCACAAGGTACAGTTAAATGGAAATACAAAGAAGCAATTAAAAAGTTAAAGAAAATCTTAGGAGGTTAACTATGAAAAAATTCATTTTCATAATAATAGTAATAATGTGCTTAAACATGACAGTTAGTGCACACTTTATCCGCGAAGCAGTCGGCGAACAAGAAGAGCAATTCTTTGCAGAGATGGAAATTTTAATACTAGACACTTTTCGCAACAGAGTGTTATCAGCAAATTTTGAATATACTGCAGAAGAGCGAAACTATGTCACTATTTATGTACTTGAAGGTGACGAAAGCATAAAGCAAGAGGTTTCTGACTTGTTGGCAAATCGTTATGAAATAACATTTTTTCACACTCAATATACGCTCTCTCAAAAAATAGAAGCATATAATGCAATTGTTAATAGTAACGATAATATTATTCTCAGCGTGGAGCATACACTAGGTTCATTAACTGTAGAGGTTATTGTTCAATCGGAATATCACGATGATTACAGTGAAAAATTAACAAAAATGTATGGTGAATTCATCAATGTGCATCCATTCTACATTCCTCAAATTCTTAGTAATGGTATTCCGGGACGTGGAACTATTGAGAATCCTGAAAAGTATTGGGATACAAATGGTTATCCTGATAATATTTCTTTTGCTTTTGAAGGTGGTGGTGCATTAGAAAATGGTTTAGTTTATCATTTTTGGATAATTGGAATTATTAGTGCAGACAAAAATGACAAGCAAGCAATTTTAGATTTGTTTTCTCCTCAAGTCATCATCACATTTGATGATACTATATATCCATATAATGAACGTAAAACTGTTTACAATGAGATCCTCGCTATGAATGATGAAAATATACTAAAAATCTATTTAATGCGTAATGTAGACAATGTTTTGGTTTTTGTCTCAGATGTTAATCTTGACACATACACAGAACTTTTTGATAAAAAATATGGTAGCATAGTCCGAGTTACTGATGAAAGTTTAGATATAGAAACTGGAAACAATATTGATTATACTTTTAATAATATCGACAATTTAAATCTACCAGGTATTCTTGAAATAGATACACCAGAAAGTACAAATTTTACATATCTTTGGAGTATAACAATAATAATTGCATTACTTTGCGGAATGTTAGCAATATTGCACATCATACGCAATAATCACAACTTTATTAAGCAGGCTAATACCGGAAGTCTAGTTATTGAAGGCAATGTCGCTCCCATCAGCGAAAAGCAAATAGTAGTTGCTATCAAAGAATGTGTAAAAACACCATCAGATAATGTTTATAGAGCTATTTTAGAGCAAGTGAATAAAAAATAAACACTACAACACCTCTATGAGATTATTAACCCACAGAGGTATTTGATTGCTTTTTATTGTTAGTATATTTTCTTTGTATTCTGCAACTTCTACAAAACCGTTATCATTTCCAAAAAAATGTGCTTCATCACAATATGTGAGTATTCTTTTGACCGAATCCCATTGTCCTGCAAATCTGCGTACCACGGCTGT
>JAITFR010000093.1 GCA_031281255.1 Oscillospiraceae bacterium | reverse complement strand
TAACAAGAGCCAATGTGCCATAAACAACACCATCTTGGTTTTGAAACCTCTCAATAGAGCTGGTAAGGAATTCATACCCTATGAATATCAACAAAAATGCTATCATTATCGCAGCAATAAGCTCCCAGCGACCATGACCAAAAGGATGCTCCTTATCAGGTTTTTTTGAAGCAAGCTTAGCTGCAACTACCACAAATATTGATGTGAGCGAATCGGACAAAGTGTGCCACGCATCTGCAACAAGTGCAATAGAACCCGTAGTTACACCAACCCAAAACTTCGCACCAAAAAGAATTGCATTTCCTACTATCGAAACAAAACCTTCAACTATTTGCGCCTTCTCACGTTTCATAAATAATCACCTCTTGAATTAAGAATTAATGTGTAGAAAAATAAAATTGTAGTATTCATTCACCTTACACTAAACAGTAAATCGCCGTAAGTTGGGAAAGGCCAGTGCTTTCGGGGGACTAGAAGCTCCATTTTATCTGTAAGCTCACGTACCTCATTCATTTTCACCAAAACTGAACCCTTATAATGCCTTGCTCTCTCCAATAAATCAATTTTATCCTCAGCATTACACAACTCAGCATAAAGCTCATTAACTTTCTTGTGCAAATCATCAGTTAGATTTGACAAAACTCTCACAGTCTCCCTCTCATAAAGACA
Organism: Oscillospiraceae bacterium; assembly: GCA_031281255.1. Lineage (GTDB taxonomy): Bacteria > Bacillota > Clostridia > Oscillospirales > Oscillospiraceae > WRMH01. The sequence goes on along the minus strand of JAITFR010000093.1, from coordinate 2,746 downwards.
ATTTATCTTAGAAACAAGAGCTTTCTTAGAAAGAGCCGCTTCGCTTAACTCACCTGCACTGATTGCACCAACGGGTAAAATATTCTTCTTTATGAGCTTATACATCGTAACAGCCTCGATGTTGCAAAGCTTACAGTAATTTTCTAGACCGATTTCATATCTTGACTGTATTTCCGCTTTTGAAAATACATTATGCTTTGCATATAAAGCGATATTCTTATCGTCTAGCATAAATGGCAAAGCATCGGGAGTAGTTTCAAGGTTCAATAATTCACGAGTTTTTGCCTCTTTTAACCACTGCTCACTGTAGCTATTGCCATCAAAAAGTATTCTCTTATGCTTTTTGATTGTTTTTCTAATTAAACGGAGAAGGGAAGCCTCAAAATCTTCAACACCATCAAGAGTATCAGCAAAAACTCGCAAAGACTCTGCAACCGCTGTGTTAATTACAACATTTGCTTTAGCTATCGACATATTTGCACCAACCATACGAAACTCAAACTTGTTTCCGGTAAAAGCAAACGGCGAAGTCCTGTTGCGGTCGGCAGTATCCTTAAAAAAGCTAGGTGTAATAGATGTGTCTAGGCTTACCGCTTCTTTATGTTTGTTAGGGTTATAGTGTGTTTTATTCTCAATAGAGTTTAGTATCGACTGTAGCTGTTCACCAATAAAAACAGAAATTATTGCAGGTGGAGCTTCACCGCTACCAAGACGGCAGTCATTACCGGCACTAGCTGCTGCAATGCGTAGCAAATCCTGATACTCGTCAACAGCTTTAATTACAGCGATAAAAAACAGTAAAAACAGTTTATTATCATACGGTTTATCACCGGGGTCAAGCAAGTTTAAACCTGTATCAGTTGAGCGCGACCAGTTATTGTGCTTGCCGCTGCCATTTATACCGTCAAACGGTTTTTCGTGGAGTGTGCAGATCATTTCGTGGTCTTTTGCAATGCTTTGCATAATCTCCATAATTAGTTGATTGTGGTCAGTTGCACGATTGGCGGTTGTATACACTGAGGCAAGCTCGTGCTGTGCAGGAGCAGACTCGTTATGCTCAGTTTTTGCAGGCACTCCAAGCTTCCACAGTTCTTCATCAAGAGCTTGCATATACGCAGAAACCCTTGGTTTTATCGCTCCGTAATATTGGTCGTCCAGCTCCTGCCCCTTTGGTGACTTTGCACCAAAAAGTGTTCGTCCAGTATACATCAAGTCCTTGCGTTCTTCATACATCGCTTTATCTATTAAGAAATATTCCTGCTCGGCTCCTGCCATTGCAGTAACATTTTTCACATCGTTATAACCAAATAACCGCAATATCCTAAGCGCTTGTTTTTCAACAGCACGCATTGAGCGGAGAAGTGGCGTTTTTTCATCAAGCGCTTCACCACCATAAGAGCAGTAAGACGTAGGGATGTACAAGGTTTTGTTTCGTACAAAAGCATAAGATGTTGGGTCCCATGCAGTGTAACCCCGTGCTTCAAATGTTGCACGCAAACCACCTGACGGAAGGCTTGATGCATCAGCTTCACCCTGCACTAATGCACTGCTCGAAAACTCCATGATAGCTCTGCCATCACCGGTTGGTGATAAAAAGCTGTCGTGTTTTTCTGCTGTTATTCCTGTCATCGGCTGAAACCAGTGCGTATAATGAGTTGCACCAAGACTAATTGCCCAATTTTTCATCGCATCAGCAACAGCATTGGCAACAGAGTCATCAAGCTTACCACCGCTTTGAATAGTATTTTGCAAGGCATTATAAACCTCGTCAGGTAAACAATTTTTCATTACATGGTCGCTAAAAACCATGCTACCATATAACTCTAATAGATTAAACATATAGTTACCTCCGATGCTGACAAATTAATAATTAATGATTAATAATTAATAATTATATTTCATAAATTGTTTATTTACTTAGTGTTAAGCAGATGCTTTTTCTCATAGTTAAGTTCATTATTCATTATTCATTATAAATTATTAATTCGTACATCAATGAATCCGTCTTTTGTTAGTCGTTTTATATGCTTAAAACCGCAGGATTTTACAAGCTCCAGCACTTCATCAAATTTGTAATATAATGACTCCGGTTTGTGACTATCACTGGAAAGTATAACCTCACCACCACGTTTACAGAGTTCTTTTAACAAAAATGCTGATGGATAAGGCTCCGGGTTTCCTAATCGAAACATTGCACCGGTGTTTACTTCAAATAATTTGCACTTTTCTAAAATTGAATCCATTGCTGCAAGTGCTGCTTTTACATATCTGTGATTTTTATCGTCAAACAGTTTATTGTTTGCGTTGTGTTTTGCTACTAGGTCAAAATGTGCTACTATATCTGCATTTGTTTTATTTATTACATCAGCAAGTGTTTCATAATACACTTCTGCCATTTTGTAGAAATTATCTTTAAAATGCTCTTTTGTTATATATTTTACGTGGTTTGCTGAACCATCAACAGTTATAAACTCCTCTTTATAAAAAACATGATGAACCGACCCAATAATATAATCCAAATCAGACGGTACATTGTCAGTGAAATAATCTACCTCCAATCCAAGAAACACATCAAACTCACCGTCATACTTTTTTTGCATATCTCGCACGTCATCAATATATGCTGGTGTATCTTCGATTGTCATAGAATAATCGGGATCAAACAAAACATCCGAATGTTCAGAAAATCCCAATGAGCTGCCGCCTTTTTCTATAGCAGCTTTTATCATGTCCTCAACACTTTTTG
>JAITFR010000078.1 GCA_031281255.1 Oscillospiraceae bacterium | reverse complement strand
GTTATTGCAAAAAGAGCAACGCTTAAAATGATACACCACAATAAACGCGGTGAAGGGTCTGGACTCTTTCCCCAATATCTGTATAGCCATAAAATTAATAAGTTTTGCACAGCAACGATGCCGAGTAGCCAAACACTAGGTGAGGTAAGAAATCTAGGTATAGAAGACACAAATATCACTTCCTAACTTTATCCACTTAATTCTTAATTTATGATTTACCATAAATCAATACCCATATCGAATGAACCATCCTCTTGTCTTGCAACTATCATTCTTTCAACTGAGTATCTGTACTTTTCAGGTACATCATTAATCGTTATTTCGTCTTCCCATATTTGACGTTCGTAATTAAAAACAATTATCATCTCCCCTGCTAAAACATCAGTTTCAACGTCTAATCTATCCGCTTCGCTTTCGTCATATAGCATTAAAGGAGACCATAAAAGCATTCCCCACATTAACTTTACATGAATTCTTTCTTCATCGATTTCCCTGTAAGCCCGAATCATTTCCGGTATGATTATTTCTAGTTTTTCCATATAATCGTTATATGGCATAAAAAGATCTATAAAATCAAAAACTGAACGCCAATATCGGTAACTGCGAATTATGTCAATAAAACTCTCTCTTAACAAGTTGTCCTTGTTAGTTTCAATCAATGCTATCAAGTATCTAGTTAAGATACCATCATAGACAAGGTCTAAATCATGGCTGTCATACAGCTCCGGTGGAAACAGCTCATTGAATTTATCTTCCACAAGCAATAATGGCAACACCTCGACCTGCATTACATAATCTTTTGAGTCGATTACAGCCAAGTAATCAATTTCATCATCTGTTCTACACGCTGTACCAACAATTAACAGCACAAAAACAACAAATATAGAAACAAAATTTCTTATCAACTTTTGAGTTCTCCTTCTATTCCACATCTTAAAACGATTTCTATGATACACTGACTTAATGTGTGCAAACATATCTTTCTCTACACAATGTCATTTTTTTATAAGCTTAATAATTAATGATATTATAAACGTTATTAATGAAATTGGTAGAAAATAGAAAACTGCAAATAAAGAGACATATGCTTCCCAGGGAGCTTCGAACGCCTTCCAAAGTGATGAATGCTTCCATAAAATCAGCATTATAATGTAGTAAATTGCGGGAAAAACAAGATGACTTAATGGTAATGCAAACAAACTATACTTTTTCGATACATAAAAGTAAACTATTAATGTAATATGAAAAAATACTGTGCAGAAAAATGGAACTCCTGTTGACTCATTAACAACGTCCGGGAAGACTGTTGATAACAAGTGAGGTATTGTAAATAGTATAGTTAATACCAAAAGACATATAAGTGTTTGTAAAATTAACATTAAAAATGTACTATATTTTTTCATCATTAGTCCTCTTTATTTTATCTCCTCAATCCATAGATATATCTATTTTTCCCACGTTATAATCAAGATTATCTAAGTAATTCGATCTATTGTGTTAGTGATAAATTTGTTGTAAGATGAATATTGGTGTCAGTTTTATTATTTTATATGATGCTAGTGGGTTATAATAAGCAACAGCAAGGTGCGGTACTATGTGATATATGAAAAAGTTTATTTGGATAATATTTAAATACAGCATGATGTTTTTACCGCTTGGTTTAGCACTCGCTTTCCTTGAAGAAAATGAGTCATTATTGTGGCTTAGCGTTATAGTGACTGTAATGGAGTATGTTTTACTATATTTCATGCTAAACGAATTAGGAAAACTAATAAAAAGTGAAGATGTCAGAAAGTTGTATACCATAGCTATAAGGATTTTGACAGCAGAACTAATCATTGCTATGTTTGCATTATACCTGTTAAACATATACCCAAGTATTGAGTGGTGGATTTCACCATTGATATTAAACATTATTTTTCTTACATTTGCAATAATGCTATTCAAAATCGCTAGGAGCTTGAAAGATAATGAACTTATTGGATGCTTATTATATGCAATATTTCTTGGTGTTATTATCATTATAATAATTACAAATATAATCTTACTGGTTGGTGTAAATTAGAAGAGTTTATTAAAATTTTTCTAAAATAACTATAACAAAAAGAATCACAGTCAATATAACCCAAATGATTAAATATATCTTTATATCTCTTTTAGAATAATTGCCCAGTTACGTCTGCTGTAAAGAAATCTTTGCACCACAACTGTTTTGCTATCTTCACGCACTGTGTAAAATGCCGTATGGTTAAGCACAGGCATAAACCTTATACCTAATCTAGCAAGCACTTCATCATTAACCAGAGCATGTCGGTAAGGCATATTATCCAGTGATAATAATGCCTTTTCTGCTTCATCCAGTAATCTATTTGCCGCAACCGGATTGAGAAGCTGTTCACTTATGTATTTTGCTGCTTCTAAAATGTCTTTTTCAGCAGGTTTTGTAATTTCTACTTTATACAATTACTTAATTTCCTTCCGAATATCAGAAATGGCATCGCTAAATAATCGCACTTCACCAGTTTTTTCTGCCTTTAATCCTTCTTCGAGAAAATTATATAGTTCGAGCTTACCGCATAACCTTTCAAAAGCCTCTATGCTTAAAACTGCAAGATCACCTTTCCCATTTTTTGTTATATAAACAGGTTCATTATAAGTATTACAAAATGTCGAGATTTCGTTGTAATTATTTCTAAGGTCTGCACTAGGTCTAATTGTTGGCATAATATATCACCTCATATAAAAATATAGGAGTATACTATCAATATTATGCTATCAAGTCAAGGTTTTTAGTAAATTACATAAATTATGTTTCACATCTAATCATAAATATCTTCTTTTACTAGCTTTTAAATAAAGAAAACCATATTAGTCTTTTTTCCATGCAAATGTAAAGCCTACCACCTCTCTTACTATCTTTATGAATATCTATCCACTGAGAACTTTGTAGCCAATGAATATCATCTCCCATGTCAGACAATCCTAAAATATATGTGACATCAGCATCTGCAACTTCTCTCCAAGTGTATTCTGAGCCACTAACATAGTTGTCCCATTCTTCTTCAATAATGTTAAAATACCCTTCAATAATTATAGTAGTCGGTCCAGGCACTCTTCCCAATGATCGATCTGTTAAATCAACATAATGAAAGTTT
>JAITFR010000053.1 GCA_031281255.1 Oscillospiraceae bacterium | reverse complement strand
TTGTATTGATTACACCAAATCAAGCAATAATAAATCGTAAACCGTCGTAAGCTGTGTATGGGAAGCCATATACAGCATTTTTGTTTGCGGACAAACTGAGAGCGGCTTTTCCCGCTCTCAATAAGAACCGTAATATAGGTATAAATGAACAATATTATCATGTCAAGAACAGTTATGCTTGTAATGCGAGTCTCTGTAAGGATTATTGAAGCACAGTATGAGAAAAATAATAAAAAATATTATTAAAAAAATATTTTACCCGTTATATATTAGGTATCGAATTATCATTGATACATTGAACGTACTAGCAAAGAAACAAGAGAAAATTGATGCAGTTATTGATGCATTGAACGCAATAGCAAAGAAACAAGAAAAAATTGATACAGTTGTTGATACATTGAACACACTAGCAATTAAACAAGAGAAAATTGATACAGTTATCGATTCATATTCATATATTTTGAACCTATTAGAGTTTGAAGATAATCTTATAAATCGTGAAAATATTATTAAAGATACCACAAGTAAAGATGTTTTTGTGCCTTTGAAACATTATAATTCACAATTTTCTTCAATTATTAAATTGTCTACAAAAGTTCGGCTTGAGGCATGCAGTATTTGTCAGTTAAGATGCACAGGTTGCAATATGTTTGAAGATGAATTTTTTGGTAAGGGCTATCTTAAAATACAGGATTTCGAAAAATTTATTTTAGATAATAATTTTATTAAACACATTGAATTATCAAACAAAGGTGAGATATTTCTTAATCCCGATTTAATTCACATTATAAAACATGCTTTTGAAAATAATGTTTTACTATATGCGGACAATGGCGTAAATTTTAACAATGTTTCAGAAGAAATGCTTGATGCTTTAGTTAAATATCAATTTAGAAGTATTGGGGTATCAATACATGGCTCTTCGCAAGAAAGTTATTCTAGATATATGGTAAATGGGAATTTTGATTCTGTAATAAAAAACATAAAAAAATTAAATACAAATAAAAAGAAGTACAATTCTGCTTTTCCAAAGTTATCTTGGAGATATGTTTTGATGGAGGAAACTGAAAAAGAAGAGGATATTCTAAGAGCAAAAGAACTGGCTAGAGAGCTGGATATGAGGATAGATTTTGGATTAACATTTGTGAAAGGTTTTGATCCAAAAAATCCTGAAATGTTGTCAAGAGAAACAGGGTTAAATATTTTAGTTAAGGAAGAACAAGAAAAAGAAGATATAAAACACAAAAAGCATTATTTTGGTGATGTATGTCTACAAATATGGAAAGAACCAACAATTAATTGGGATGGTCGTTTATTAGGTTGTTGTATAGGTCACACAAAAAGCGATTTCGGTATAAATGTTTTTAAGATAGGTCTTAAAGAAGCTATAAATTCAGAAAATTATATTCATGCCAAAAAAATGTTATTAGGTAAAGTAGATGGGCCTGGAGTAATAAAAAATATACGCTGTACTAATTGTTCAGTTTATAAGGATATGAAAAAAGAAGGACTTTTTATAAAATAATTATTAAACCAAACCGTCTTCTTGTCTTTAATCATACCTTCCAGTTTTCAGTGCTTGTTCGGTGGTTTAGCTCTTTTAATTTTGCTTGGCGAAGCTTATAATCCGGTAAAATATTTTTAACAATTTCCCAAAACTGCGCAGAATGATTCATTTCTACAATATGTGCAAGTTCGTGTACAATAACATAATCAATCAAATCATCATTTGCCATTATCAATAACCACGAAAAAGACACACCTTTTTTACTGCTCATACTTCCCCAGCGTTTTTTAGCACTACTAATGCGAATGGTTGTAACTGCTACACCCATTAGCGACTGAAAATGCTCTAAACGCTCGGTTAAATGCTGTTTTGCAAGTTTTTTATAAATCTTTACAACTTTTGATTTTATTTTTTCTGGTGATAAATCCGATGGAATAAAAAACATTTGTGCATAATCATCTACACTATTTTGATTGTTGGCACATGCAGTAATTTTATAGTTTTTTCCACGATATAGTATTTCATCGTTGTAATTAAGTTCAAAATTAGCAAGTTGTTCAACTCGCTTTTTTGATTTTTCTAATTCATCTAAAACCCATTTTTCTTTAGATAAAACAAACGCATCAATCCTGCTCTTTGTCATTCTGAGCGGTGCACGGATAATAACTTCGCCGTCACGAACATATAACGCTACAGTTATGCGTTTGGCACGAATCAATGTGTAATCAATCATAAAACTCCCCATTCCAATGATTTTATGATATTATAACATAAATACACTTAGGAGGATGAACATGGATATTGAACTAAAAAAGAGATATGAAGCACTTAAAGCAAAAGTCACTCGCCGTGCTGACGAGTTTGCTAATCTTATAGAGTTTATTGAAACAAAAACCGCATGGTTAACAGCTCCGGCGAGTACACGATTTCATCTTTGCCGTGAGAACGGTCTACTTGAACACTCTGTTAATGTGGTTGAAACGTTACTCAGGTTAAAAGAAACCTTATATCCGATTATTGATGATGAATCTTGCGTTATTGTTGGCTTACTACACGATTTAGGGAAAGCAGGCACACCTGAGGGAGCACAATATCTAAAAAATGAACCTACACCACGCCAAAAACAATACGGATATGGCCCAACATACCCGTATAGTTATAACAAAAATCTAACATACCTCAGTGTACCAATTCGTAGCTTATACCTCGCTTTACCATTTATAGATTTAACAGAGGAAGAAGCACAAGCGATTGCTTACCACGACGGGCAATATGTCGAGGATAACCGCTCTGTTGCAAGCAACGAACGACCGTTGACATTATTATTACACTACGCAGACAATTGGTGTGGCTTTGTAATTGAAGACGGAATGTAACATATAACAATCTATTATATAATATTCTTTCGCAGTCTCTTTTCCGAACACCTGCACATCCATGTGCAGAGGTTCGGCGCTACACCATCCATGGTTCCGCTTTCCGAGACAGAAAAGAATATTATTATCACTCATATACATCACAAAACATCTAAATTACTACCTATATCATTTAACAAATTCCAACTGAGGACAGGTTTTGAAAAACCTGTTCTCTTTAGTACGTTTATTGATTGCGCCACATACTCTGGAGTGCAGTCACAAATACCATCTACGATATTTACTTCAATACCGGGACGAGTTTCCTTATTATATAAAAGAGATAATTGTTTTTCAAAAGCAACGTCTGAGCAAAGATTATCCTGTAGCCAACACTTCTCTAAAACTCCTGTAGCATCAACATTTACAGCCTTGAAGCTATCTAAATATCCTTTTAACTCAAAAGGAATACCTGCCGGAGCATTAGTTATTCTGTAGAACATCGGTTTAATAAAATCCACATTTTTGCTTAACTCCGGTATGTCCTGTCCTACCAAATATGCTAAAACAGGAGCAAATAGATCTAAAGCAACAGATAATCCGCTATTTTCAA